>JBDKSM010000172.1:0-60476 GCA_039680665.1 Syntrophaceae bacterium
TTCAATGGATCCTCCGGATGGTATACGGCGGCCGTTTCTTGACCTCGCGGTAGATGCGGCCGACATATTCGCCCATGACGCCGAAGGCGAAAAACTGCGCGCCCACAAAGAAGAACAGCACGGCGAACAGGGTAAACACGCCCTCGGCCGCCCAGGGCGCGCCGAAATAGAGTCTGGCCACGGCCAGCACGACACCAAAGGCGATGCCGGCAAAGGCCAGGACAAACCCGCTATAAAGCATGAGCTTGAGCGGGAAATCCGAGAAGGACGTGACCAGATCGAACTGCAGCGCGATGAGCTTGGCCAGGGAATACTTGGACTCTCCGGCAAAGCGCTCTTCATGGGCGACCTCGATCTCGGTGATGTCCTTGGCAAAGGTGGTGGCCAGGGCCGGGATGAAGGTGGAATGTTCCTGACTCCTGACCATGTTCTCCACCACCTCGCGCCGGTAGGCCCTGAGCATGCAGCCCCAGTCGTTCAAATGCACCTTGGTGATCCTGCGGGTCATGGCGTTGACAACCTTGCTGGGGAATGTCCGGAACACCGAATCCTTGCGACCTTTTCTCACCGTGCCGACCACCTCGAAGTTGCCTTCCTCCATGGTCTGCACCAGGCGGGGGATTTCCTCGGGCGGGTTCTGCAGATCGGCGTCCATGGTGATGATGATGTCGCCCACGCTGGACTCGAACCCGGCGAAGACCGCCGCATGCTGCCCGTAATTGCGCGTCAGTTCCACGACGCGGATATGTTCACCGGCATGGCTCTTGAGGATGGCGAGCGAGTGATCCGCGCTGCCGTCATCCACGAGCACGATTTCATAAGGCCGGTGCATGCCTTCCATCACCGGCACCAGCCGTTCAAAAAGGCGCGGCAGACCCTTTTCCTCGTTATAGACCGGGATGACCACGGAAATTTTATTCACGTTCCTTTATCTCCTCCAGGTAAGGATAAATATAGTCACGATTGGCAATCAAGACAACGCTCCCGATCAGGACTGAGAGCCACAAGGTGAAGACGCGGGCCAGGATCGTGGCCACGGCCGCTGATGTGGGCGGAACTCCGGCATGGATGATCAGCCCCATGAGGCCGGCATCGGTTACGATCAAACCGCCGGGCAGCATGGAGAGCACGCCCACCAAGGTTGCAAAACCGAATATGGCCGTAGCCTGGATGATGCCCATTTCAAAACCGAGGCCTGAGAGGATCAGTCGCAGGGCTACCCCTTCGCTCGTCCAGGCGACCAGCGTGACGGCAAAGGCCAGGACCAGAGTGCGCGCGCCAAAGAGCTTGAACATGTCATCGACCACCGCGCGCATCTCATGCGCCCGGTCGGTAAGACGAGGGATACGCGCGAGCAAATCGATGATCTTGTCAGGAACGCCTTGGATCAATCCCAACAGCGGCAGGGCGCACAGAATTATCGCGACCCATACGCCTTTGCTGAAGAGACCCACGGCCAGCAGCGATATGACGCTTAAGCCCAGCAGATCCATATAGAGCTCGGCGGCGATGACCGGGGTGGAAGAGAGGAAGGACCGGCCGCAGAGGCCTCCAAGCATCCGGCTCTTGATCAGCAGGCCCACCTTGCCCGGGGTGGCGCTCATGGAAAGGCCGGAAATGAAAACGATCAAGGACTGCTTGATGGACAGCGCGATCCCCAACTTCTTAAGATAGATCTCCCAGCGCACGAATTTGATCATATCGTTCATGAAACCGAAGAAGGCGATTATTGGGATAAGCCACCAGACAAATCCTTTGATCGCGCCCCGGGCATTGAGGATATCGCCCCACATGCCGATAGTGGAGAATGCGATTACGGCCAGCAAGGCTGAGAGAATGATCCCCTTTTTCAAGAAAGGAGACCCCTGACACTTGTTATCACCCGCTGCACCTGTGCGTTATCCATACCGGGATAAATCGGAAGGCTCAGAATCTTTTGCGCCGCGTCCTCGGTTACGGGCAGATCAATCCCGCCGTAGAGTTTCTTGATATAGCCTAGGGTGTGGCAGGCGGGAAAATGCATGCCATACCCGATATTCCGCTCGGCCAATGCCGCCATGAACTCGGAGCGCTGCAAGGCGCGCACCTTGACCACGAAGAGGTGCCAGGAGTGCTGGTGTTCATAGGCCGGCAAGCCGGGTAAATCAAGGCCGATTCCCTTCAGGCCTTCCAGATAGGCATCGGCGATCTCGCTGCGCCGCCGGGTGATATCGGCGATTTTCCGCATCTGTACCAGCCCGAGCACGGCCTGGATATCGGTCATGTTGTACTTGAACCCCGGCTCGATGATATCGTAGGTCGGATCAGAGGCCTTGCCGTAACGCTTCCAGGCGTCGCGTTCGATGCCGTGGAACTTGAGCAGCTTCAAGCGCCGCATAAGCGCCTCGTCATTGCCGGTCACCATCCCGCCTTCGCCGGTGGTGATGTTCTTGATGGGGTGAAACGAAAATATGGCCGTATTTTTCCCGCCGATATGCCTGCCCTTGTAGTGGGTGTCGATGGCATGCGCCGCATCCTCGATGACGGGTATTTTATCGGCCGCCGCCTCGATGCCGTCCATATCCGCCGGGGCGCCTGCGAAATGCACCGGGATGATGGCCTTGGTGTGTTTTGTAACCGCGCGCGCATATGCCTCGGCCGACGGCATCAGGGTGTCATATTCGCAATCCACGAAGACCGGTTTGGCGCCGGCCAGGACAATCTGGTTGACCGTGGAGGCAAACGTCATGGAAGGGGTGATTACTTCATCGCCGACCCCGATTCCGAGCGCCTTTAGAACGATATGCAGCCCGGCCGTGGCCGAGCTCAGGGCTATGGCCTGACGGGCGCCGATAAAGGCCGCAAAGTTTTCCTCGAACTCCTTACACTTGGGCCCGGTGGTGATCCAGCCTGACCGCAGGACCTTTACGACCTCCTCTATCTCCTCCTCGCCGAAATACGGCCTGCTCATGGGAATGAATTCATTCATGGATTCTCCTTGCGTATGCGCGCTACTTCACAATGGCCGCCAGGTATTGTCAAGGCCTGATTCAAGAACAGGACCACTTTATTCCCTTACCGTGATCTCTTGATCGTAACGTCCGCATTTTATTAAGATCCTCACTATATGAACCGGTTAACCCAAAGCTTACCCATACATTATTTCTTGGTCATGTAACAATCCACTGCTCATCGATTCGTTACCTCGGCATTGATCAGTACCATTTCCCCCTGCCGGGCGACCACCCGGATATCGGGAACCTTATCTCTGATGGACTGGATGCGATCCCACTTGGTGAGGCAGAAGAAATCCTTCCGGGTTTGCAGACGCCGGAAAAATTCGCCTGGCGTGAGCGTCAGCGAGTTGGGGCGCGACTGGCCGAAGGCGAGCTCACCCATGGCGCCCACCAGAAAAACCGGACGGCCGGCATAAAAGCTGGAACTTTGAAAATATTTCCCATACGCGCACAGTTGTGCGTTGGCCGGGAGGTTCTTTACTATGGCCTGGGGTGATCTCTTATAATCCCAATCCCCGGCAAAGCTGAGTCCCAGAATCATCAGTGTGAGTCCTAAAGCGGCAACGCCATGAGTCGAACCATATTTCCGGGCGGCCAACACCGCCAGGATAGTCCCGCCGAGCATCGTGGCGCCCATGGCAAGACCATGGTCCATAACCGGGACGAGATCCTCCGGATGGCTTAGATACGCAAGCGGCCCCAGAGACGCCAGCAGGGGAAGCGCCAACAGCGCCGCACCGAGGATCAACCAGAGACCGGCCGCTGAATAAAATGTTAGGCCGGGTTTCCGGTCGGTTGCCCGAAAGGCATAGCCGGTCAGAAGCGCCAGCGGCATGAAGCACGGCAGGACATAGGTTGCCAGCTTTGATTGTGAGGGAACGAAGAACAGGAAGGTGACGGCGAACCAAATGATGGCGAACCATACCTCAGATGCCAGCGGCGGCCGGGCTTTCCGGATCTGATTGATAACCTCGGGAAGCAAAAACGTCCATGGCAGGAAGCCCCCGATCACCACCGGCACGAAGTACCAGAAGGGTTTGTAGCGCTCGTGAATAGTTGTCGTATAGCGCATCAGGTTCTGATTGATAAAGAAGAAATTAAAGAAATCAGGGTTGCGCCGGCACACCAGCGCAAACCAGGGGACGGTAACCAAGAGGAAGACGATCAGACCTGTCAGAGGCTTGACCTGGAGGATGAGCTTGAACTGCCTGGTTGCAATAATATAGAGCATGACGGTGACGGCCGGCAGGATGAATCCGACCGGACCTTTGGTGAGGGTGGCCAACCCGGCGCAGATCCATGCAAGGTAATAATATCGCGGTCTGTTCTGGAAATGTCCCAACCAAAAGAAGGCCAGCGTAGCGGTGATGAAGAAGGCCAAGGGCATATTGATGTCCACGGCGTTGGCCAGAACGAAAAACTCTGTGCTGGTCAGCAAGGCCACACTCGCCACCAGGCCTGCGCGCCGTCCCCATTGGCGCGATGCAATCAGCCAGATCAGCCAAACGATCCCGAGCGCGCATATCAGGGGAGGGATGCGCGCCGCGGCGGCATTGACGCCGAACGCCTTTTGACTGAGCGCCTCCATCCAGACGAACAGCATGGGTTTTTCAAAATACAGCAGATAATTCAGGTGCGGCGTCACCCAGTCCTTGAGTACCAGGACCTCGCGGCCCATCTCGGCATATCGTCCTTCGTCCGGGTCCCACAAGGCCCGTGCGCCGATATGCGTGGCGAGCAAGACGACGGCCGCGATAATGATCGCAACGATCAGGAGCTCTCGATATTTGGGTTGTCGGCAGGCTTCCTTGAAAGATGCGTGCCGTATCCGCGGGTCATGCATACGCATTTACCGACGTCCCAGAGAGCCGGAAGATGCCCCGTCCTTCGGTCCGCCTGCGCCGGGATCGATATACGCAAGTCTTATTTTGCGGTTATGGCCGATGGGTTTGTCAAGGAGCAGCTTGTAAGGATGAAGCGATTTCACTTGCGTGATGGTGCTTTCATGCTTGTCATCGGACCAGAGATAATAACCGGGGATCTTGATCTGATCAACCGCCGGGATGTTCTCTACCACGTGGCCGGTCAGCATGGGGAGCACGCCTTCAAAGATCTCATCGTCCGCGATGATGCTGAGTTGATTTCTTCCCGTTAAAGCCATGGCCTGTTTCGTGATGGGGAGGTAGTCTTCCTGGGACTGGCGGTATTTGTAAAATACCATCATCGAGGCGCTCATGGCGAAACACAGGCACAAGGCCAAGGCCAGGCTTGAACGTCGCAGCTCGGGGTCCCGATCGATCAGCACTAAGGCGCCGATCGCCAGCATACCCGCGACCAAGCCGATGACGGGTTGACCCAGGAATATCCCGGCCAAGGGCGCCACTGCTCCGGCAATGACGAGGCCCCAGGTGATGGACAGGATGACCCGCTCCCATTTGGCCTTGGCCGGCTCATTCAGCCAGGCGGCAATCATGATGGCGCAGGCGGGCAGCAGCGGGGCCAGGTAGAGCGAGCGCTTGGTCGAGGCGATCGATAGCAGGATAAAAGGACCTATCAGCCAGCTGAGCGCGGGTTCCTCCCGGAAACGCCGGATGGCCAGGGCCAGGGCAGGAATGAATATCAGGGTCCACGGCATCAGGATACCGGGCAAACTGCCGAAGTAATAGAATAGGCCGTGCTGATGGCCGAGCGCGACGGCTTCGGCCGCTCCCGTGAAGCGCATCAGATTGTTGACCACCAATACTTCGCGGGCATAAGGCCATCCACCCCTGCTCCAGAGCGCCGCCACCCACGCGGCCACGGGCAGCAGCATGCAGATCAGCATGATATCGGGTCGGGATTTGTACAGGAGCCTGATATCCCGGCGCCGGATAATGTCGATCAGGACAGCGGCCGCGATTATTCCCGGACCGACCATGCCCTTGGCCAGGAAGGCCACGGCCGTTGCCAGACCGAATATCAGGGCGGAGGTTTTCGGTCTATCGCCCTCGGCCAGCCTCATCCAGGCGAGCATGGCCAGGGTGACGCCGAACACCAGCGCTATATCCACCAGAATCCATCGCGAAATGCGGAAATACTCCCAGAGCGTGGCAAGTACCAAGTCCGCGATCAGGGCCGTTCTTGATCCGACCCGCCGCCGCAAGAAAAAAAAGACCGCTGCGAGGGTCAGCACGGAAAACAGAATCGAGGCCAGCCTATAGGATACATCATCGGCCGGACCGAAGACCATCCCGGATAGTCCGGCCACTGCATAGTAGAGCGGGGGCTTTTCCAGGAAGGGTCTGCCGTTGAGCAGAGGGGTCACGAAATCATGGGTACGGGCCATACCTGAACTGATCCCGGCCACATACGGCTCATCAGGCCGCCAGATGCCGTGATCGAGGCCGGGGAGCATGACGAAAACGAAGGCCGCTAGGATAATTGTCCAGTGGCGGTAGCTCAAGGAATGTTCCTTCATATCAATGGTTCCTAATCATTGTGACCCCACAGGTCAAATTATCTTTTCGTTAAAAACGATGTAGTAACGCCCGAGAACCGGCGACGCAGGCGCTTTATGGGCCGGATGCGCCTGGGATAAACGGACATCTCGCCTTGCGGCCTGGTCTTCCAGCGGCTATGCGACCACATCCATTGCTCCGGATAGCGGCGAATCCATTCTTCTATCAGACCGGTATAATGCTGGGTGAGCTGCTTTTCCTGGTCCCTCAGACTCTTCGGAGCAGGCGGGATGAGGCCCTCGCCGATCATAATGTGATGCATGCCGGATGGTTCGCTTCTGATAAAGATCGGTACGATCGGGCTTGCGTAACGCCCGGCTAAGGTGGCGAGCCCCCTGGCCGTGCAGGCTTTCAGGCCGAAAAAATCAACAAAAATACCGTGCTCGCGCTGCGTGTTGCGGTCGAGCACATATCCGACAACACCACCTGATTTCAGAACTTTCAGGATATCGGTTATCACATTCCGGCCCGCGAAGGTGCCGATGCCGAAACGGCCCATGATACCCACATAGAGATTTCTGACCCACGTACTCTTCAGATGGCGCGTTACGACATGTAGGGGGTAGCCCCTGTCAGCCAGTGCGTTGAGCAAGAGCAGAAAATTACCGGAATGGGCGCTTACCGCCACCACTCCCCGGCCCAGCTCAAAAGCCTTCCGCAAATGCTCTTCACCCTCGATCTCGACACATGACCGCAATACCTCCGGCGGCATCTGAGGCATCTTTAGAAAATCAAAAAGGAACGCGGCGGCGTTTCCAAACGACGTCTTGAGTACGTCCCTTCTACGTCGGGCCGGCATGTCGTCCCCGAAGGCGATGTCAAGGTTGATGAAGGAGATCTTGCGACGCTCAGGCCTCAGGTAATACAAGACGACGCCCAGCATGCGGAAGAGCTTGAGACCTATCTTCCGCGGTATCATTTGTACAATGCCCAAGATCAATTTTTGCATGTCTTTCATCCTTACGGGATCAATGCACGATGATCCCAATCATATCAATAGTAATTCCGAGCGGCGGAGGCAAATCTGTCATTAGTCGTGTGAGTGATTCTTGAGGACATAGGCCTTCCACTCCTTCCGATTTATGAGACATCCCCAGGAATGTCCAGGAATACCGTCATACGTTATCAGGATTCCCTGTGTATCCCGGGCCCAGGTAGCGGCCTGTTGAATATCGGGGACGATTGCATAGGGTCGATTCAGATAAAAGATGGTCTTGGCGTCATCAGTGCCCAGGAAGGCAACCGGTTTATGCATTTGAGATACTTTTGCCACGGCAATCCTGATATTTCCCGGCTTCTCGGCTATGCGGGGAACCACTGCCAGAACAAAAACACCCCAGAGGATTACTATGGGAAGGATCATGAACGAAGCCTGACGCTTGATAAAGCCCCAACCTATGGGAATAGCGCTCAAACATAGGACGATGCCCGCCGGCAACAGGCCTTCCATTCCCCCGGGGGCGAGATCTGGTTTGAATAAGAAAACAATGCAAGGCGCCGCCAGGATGGCAGCCATGATCAGCCCGATGACTTGCGTGATGCGATCCAAGGTTGGACTGAGATCCTGATCCAGAAAATGGGCGAGAAAGTCTCCGACCAGGATGGCGACAAAGGGCAGGATGGGCAGGAGATAATAAGGCCGGCGGGTACCGGCGAGGGTAAAGAATAGAAAGATGACACCCAAAAAGACCGGAATTTCAAAGGACCGTATTTTTCCCTGACGTTGATCCTTCCAGAGCGCGAAAAGGGCCGGGGGAAGAAACAGCGACCATGGGGCGGCAAGGTCGAAGATGCGATAACAATAGAGATAGAAAGAACCCTTATGATCATAGGGGCGAAAGAATCGCACTACGTTTTCTTTCCAAACCAGGTGCAACGGTTCCCAGGAAGAAGAAAGCGCGCCGGCGACAAGGAAAAGGCACAGGAAGATACCCGCTGAAATGACTATCGCCGGGAAAAGGATTTTGAGGGGGGGAAGCCAGGACCAATCATGCTTAACCATCGAGAGCACTATGATACAAGATACCGGAATGGTAAACGCCGTGAGTCCTTTCATATTAGACCCAACCGCCATGATGATCCCGAGTACAAAGACCCAGGTATGGCCCTGATCGCTTTTATGTTTCAAGAAATACCACAGCGCCAGGAGAATGATGCCGGCATTGGTCATCTCCACTTGGGCGTTACGCCCCCAGAAAACAAACCCATAGGTGGTACACAAGATTACGGCCGACAGAAGGCCTGTCCGTGTATTAAATTTCCGCTTAGCCAGGTCATAGGTGAGCACGAGCATCACCAGCGCCCAGATCATGGATGGCAGCCGGGCTGCAAGTTCGCTGACCCCGCCGAGCAGATACGCTCCAGGCAGAATCTGCCAGTATGAAATGAGCGGCTTATCCCAATACGTGCAGTTGCCGAGTCGGGGGGTGAAGATATCACCGCTCGACAACATGGAGCGGGCGATCACCGCCCAACGGCCTTCGGAACCCCAGAGGGGTAAGGCCCCGAGATTTGCCAGCAGGATGAATAGCGCACCGGCGCCGACGAGCCCAAAGATATCTACCGAACGCATTTCTCTTTGAATTAATTGCCGATTTTCCACAGCTCGATTTCCTTGCGCATGCGCGTCGTTGCATTGATCAGCGGCCGGCCGTTTCTCTGTAATCGGGTTTGAAGGCCCGCATCCAATCGGCTGGGCAGTACCACGGCATATCCCGCGTGCTCATGCGCGAGAAACCGTTTGAATGTGCGTCGATCCTCAATGTTATCCACGAAGAAACCACCGTAAAAAGGTGCCAGGGCCTCAACGGTTTCGTTCAGCTGATATCCCACGACGGGTTGTTCGGCCACGACCATGCCCATCTGCTCGAAGAGGTCCTTATAACCTTTTTGCTGATCTATTTGCGGGAAGGCGGTTGGGGTCCACAACAACAAGAAGAGACACCAGTATACGACCAACATGCAGGCCGGGTCGGTCTTACAGGTGTAGTGGATGAACCAGGCCGCAAGCATACAGGCGCACATGACCGCCACGGCAAGAGCCCAGGGTCCATCAAACAAGCGTACATACCCGAACGGCACGGCCACGGAGCACAGGATAAGGAGTCCGGCCAGGAGGTAAAACACGGCCGGTTCCCATTTCTCGTGAATACGGCCGCCCAGTTCCGAGATCCAGACCGCAACCATGACCGCCATGGCCGGCATAAGGGGCAGCAGGTACAGACCCCGTTTGGTGGAAGCCAGACTCAAGAGCACCACCCCGCCCAGCAACCAGGCGCACAAGAAGCGTTTGACCGTATCAAAAGGCCGCGCCGTGATGAAAAAGGGGATCAAGAGCAGCGACCATGGCGCGCCCTGAACCCAAAAGGTGCTCAGATAGTAATGAAACGGCCGTACATGTCCCCCGGTATATATCCCACTCTGGAAGAATCGGCCGACCTGGTTATAGATATAGAAGGTGCTCACAAAATCGTTTCCGCCGGCCTTAAACAGGACCCAGCTCCATAGACCCATGACGCCCAGGAGCAAGAGCATCCCCGGGATGGCCCAAATCCTGCGGATAACCTTGAAATCACCCTGCCATAAGATGAAAGCCGCAACAGCCACACCTGGTAGGGCGATTCCGATGATGCCTTTGGTGAGGAAGGCCAGGGCCATTCCCAGCCAGAAGATTTTAAATCCATGTCGGAAACGTTCCTGGTAGTCCAGGATAAAGCCGAGCAGTGCCAGGGTGATGAAGAAACCCAGGGCGCTATCCACCAGCATCTTGTGTGTAGCCTCGAAAAACAGCACGGAGCTGGCCAGAACGGCAACGGACAGCCCGGCGGTCGCTTCCGTATACACACGCCGCACGCCATAAAAAACCACCAGCAAGGTCAAGAGGCCGTACAGGGCCGACGCCATGCGGCCGTTGCCTTCATTGCCTGTCCCCAGGAGTTTGAATCCCAGAGCGGCCGTGGCATAATACAAGGGCGGCTGCTCCAAAAAAGGCCGACCGGAGAGGTGGGGTATGAGGTAATCGCCCGAGACCGACATTTCACGGGCGATCTCGGCTACGCGCGGCTCATCCGGGGTCCAGAGGGAGTGATCAAAAAGCCCTACGCCCTGCAGGGCAAGCGCCACGATCAGCATGATCTTGGTCAAGCGCGTCAATCCCGACTCCCTCGGGTGTTCGGCCTGAAGGAGACCAGGTACAGCTCCCGCCCATCAGCCGCCCCCTGCGCAAGGATATCCGGTTTGCCGAGCGTTCGCAGGGCGGACAGGATACGAGCCTCCTTATCGGTCCACACGTACAAGCCTGGGTCCTTGAGTTTGGAGGGGCCGGCGATAACCGGCAAGGTTCGGCCCGCGGCCAGAGAAAACAGACCCCGGTTCGATTCGTCATTACCGATAAGGGTTATGGTGCGACCTTGCGCAATGGCAACCGCCTCATGCGCAAAGGCAAGAAAATCCTCTGTCGGTTTTTTACAGCTGAAATATACGCTGGTGCAGGCGCTCATGGCGATACAGATGATCAGGACCAGACGTATCTCCTTTGGCACGCCGATACGTCCATAGGAGCTGAAGCACACCAGGGCGCTCAGGGCAATACCTCCCATGATGAGGCCGAAGACAGGCCGCCCCAGAGCTATGCCGGCAAAGGGGGCCAGACTGCCGAGGATCGCAATCCCCCAGGTGATGCGCAACATCCACTGCTCCCAGGGCCTACGGGATGAAACCATGAGCCAGTTCGTTATCATACAGGCGGCGGCCGGACACAGGGGCGCGAGATAGACACCCCGTTTAGTCGCGGACAGACTCAATAAAAGCAACGGTCCGATGATCCAACTCAGGAAGGGATCTTCCCGGTAACGTCGTAGCGACAGGAGCGCCGCTGGTATGAGGAGCAGGGTCCAGGGGATCATTTGTTGAAACATACCGTCCCAGTAGAAGAGGGGGCCATGCTGATGTCCGAGGGCCGCGCCTTCGGGGGCGCCGGTAAAACGCATGAGGTTGTTGACGACGACCACCTCGCGCAGAAAAGGCCAGCCACCGTGCTGGTACAGGGCGATCACCCAGGGCAGGATCGGCAGCAGTGCGCATGCCAAGATCAACAGCGGCCGTGAACGCCGGAGCAAGGTGATATCCCTCTGCCGGAGCAGGTCGGTGAGGACGGCCGCGGTGATGATGGCCGGACCGACCAACCCCTTGACCATGAAAGACAAACCGAGACCGAGACCGAACAGGATCGCATGCCTGGCCCTCTGCTCGGTGATCAGACGGATATAGGCATACATGGCAAGGGTTACCCCGCACACCAGGGCTATGTCGACAATGATCCAGTGCGAGACCCGGAAGAATCCCCACGAGCTGGCCAGGATACCTGAGGCCAGCAGTCCTCCCGTAGTTCCCTGGCGGGTATACATAAGACCGAAAACGATCCCGAGGGTCATGAGGCCGAAGAGCAGTGAACACAGACGGTAGGGGATATCGCTGTCGGCGCCGAGGATCGTCCCAAGGGCCGCTCCGGCGGTGTAGTACAACGGTGGGTGTTCGAGAAAGTGTTTGCCGTTCAGGCGCGGAACGACATAGTTCCCCGTACGCGCCATCTCGGCGCATATGCCGGCCACTCGCGGTTCATCCGGTCTCCACAATCCGCGATTGATCATGGGCAGAAACATGAAGAGCACTACGAACAAGAAGACGATGCTCTGGAATAGCTTCTTCTTATTCACCCCATCCGGGAGTCTCCTTAACATCAAGTTTGCTTCTCTAAAATTTAATTACATGATCAGCCTAACCCAAGGCTTACCGAAAAATTATCTTTTGGTTATAAAAGTCAACGCGCAATTACGCGCTAGCTGACGATGAAGGCATCTTGAACTCGAACGCTAAATGATGTAAAGATCATGTGGCGCATGATGACACCCAATCCGCAGTTAACTCCGTCCACAGCACTCACCCCCCCAGTGAGAGAACAGCCATGGCTGATGGCGAGCGTACTCGCCATGGCACGCCTGATCCCACGCCGGTGTGGGCTTGCCTTTTTCCGCCTGCTCGGAGACGCGTTCTTTCTTTTGGCTCGCGAGCGCCGCCGCATCGCCGCCATAAATCTCGAAATCGCCTTTGGGACTGCTCTTTCAAGGGCGGAAAAGGCGCGCATCGCCCGTGCATGCTTTCAGAATTCGCTAGCCCTCATCTTCGACTTTCTCAAACTGCCGCAGCTCCCAATCCAGCAACAGGAGGACTGTATCAAGATACACGGTGAAGAGCATCTCCAGGAGGCGTTCAACCTGGGACGGGGTGTGCTGGCCGTCAGCGCCCATTTCGGCAACTTTCCCCTGCTGCTGTGCGCCATGTCCCGCAGGGGATATCCCCTCTACGTGGTGACCAGGCATTTCAATTCAACCTGGGCGGATGACCTCTATACCGGGGTCCTCGCCCGATTCGGGACCAAGACATTCACCAAGGATAGAGTAGCCCCCAACATCCTGAAGGCCTTGAAGGGCGGTGCGATTGTCGGCTATGTCCTCGACCAGAACATGCAGCGCGAGAATGGATGCTTCGTCGACTTCTTCGAGAAAAAGGCCTGCACCATCAAAGGCATGGCCACCCTGGCCGCCCGGTATGGTAGTCCCATCCTTCCCACGTTCATCGTGAGCACGGCCGACGGCATGCACCACATCCATATTGAGAAGGCCTTCATCCCGGATGATCTCAAGACCCTGACAAAACGAGACCTTGAACTCACCCAGCATTTCACCCATCTCATCGAGGCATGGATCAAGATTCATCCCGAGCAGTGGCTATGGTTTCATCGGCGTTGGAAGACGCGGCCGGAAGGCGAGGCGCCCGTCTATCCGCCCAAGAAAGGGCTGCGGAGATCAATCAAGCTGATCATGCGCCGCTGGAGATCGGCCTGAAGGCGCAACCCTGGAGAAGAAAAAAAGCTCTCTCTCAGAGGGTGAATGTCATCGCCGCTTATTCATATGGTCCTCAGAAATCCAGCCCAATAGCCTTGATCCTTGAGATTGAGGAGCCTCTGTCTGTTGCGGGCCAGATCGCTATACGTCAGGTCATCAATCTGCGCGGGTGTAAAAGGTAGGAGCCCTTCGGGCTTGCCCCGCGTAATGATCCCCATGCCCTGGTCGCAGTCAAGGACAAAGATGCACAGATCATCGCGGGTGGAACGCAGGCGGCAGATTGTTTTCCAGACATCGCCGTTCCACTCCACACCCCATTCCTGCGGATTCGAAGCAGGCGCATACCCCATCAAATGCAACGGTCGCGCCGTTGCTTCACTTTGTGGATTGCAATCGTGCATGATGATAACCCCATGCGGATTCAGGCATCGCAATGAATTTTCCACGTCCTTGAATGACTGCTCATAGGTGTGCAGACCATCGACAAAGACCACATCCAAACCGTTTTCAAGCCTGATTTGAGCAAAGAAGGCGTCACTTTCAATCTCATAATAGCGCGCATGGAGATTACACAAATTCATGCAGTACCATTTGATCTTTCTTCTGCTTCCAAAGCCGAATCGGGGATCGACCCCGATTTTGTGCCTGGCTTTAATCGGGAAAAAATTGCTGCCGCGCGCAACCCCGATTTCAAGGTAGATCCGCGCCTTGGTCGCATTGATTATGTCCTGAATCACCGCGGTTCTTTTCATCGTTGGGTCTCCTCATGTCTTTGGAGATAACGATTTGATCTACGGTCCGATCTTCCACAGCTCTATGTCCTTGAGCATGCGCGACGTTGCATTCATCAGCGGTGTGCCGTTTCTCTCTAATTGCCTTTTAAGGCCCGCATCAAGGCGGCTGGGCAGTATTACGGCATAGGCCGTGTCCTTTTGCGCCAGGTACCGCTTGAAGGTGCGCCGGTCCACAATGTTCTCCACGTAGAAACCGCCATAGAAAGACGCCAAGGCCTCAACCGTCTCGCTCAACTGGTATCCGGCCACGCCTTGATCGGCCACGACCCTGCCCATCCGCACGAACAGGTCCTTATAGCCTTTATGCCGATCTATCTGTGGGAAGGCGGCCGGGGTCCACAACAACAACAAGATACACCAGCATGCGGTTAACAGGCTGGCCGGCGCTGGTTTGCAGGTAGAGTGGATAAACCAGGCCGCAAGCACGCAGGCGATCATGACCGTGGCCGCAATGGTCCATGGTCCGCCGAGAAAGCTTACATATCCGAACGGCAGGCCGAAAAAACACAGCATAAAGAGAACACCAAAGGTGTAAAGCACGGAGCGCTCCCATTGCTTAAGCATGCGCTGCGTCAGTTCCGACATCCAGACAGCGACCATGACCGCCATGGCCGGCATGAGGGGCAAGAGATACAGTCCGCGCTTGGTCGATGCGAGACTCAAGAGAGCAAGACCGACTAAAAACCAGGCGATAAGAAAGCGTTTGGCAGAATCCAGGGGGCGCATCGTGATGAAAAAGGGGATGATTAAGAGCGACCAGGGTGCGCCCTGGGCCCAGAAGTCGGTGAGATAATAATACACCGGCCGGACATGTCCGCCGGTATACAGAGCGCCATTGAAGAAACGCCCCAGTTGATTATAGCCGTAGAAGGTCCAGAGAAACTCGGTTCCACCAGCATGATAAAGGATCGCTGTCCATAGGCCTATGACGCCCAGCAGCAAGAGAAGTCCCGGTACCGCCCAAATTCTACGGATACGATTGAGATCGCCCTGCCATACGATGAAGACCGCCACCGCCGCGCCCGGGATGGCGACCCCGATGATGCCCTTGCTCAGAAAGGCCAGGGCCATGCCCAGCCAGAAGATTTTAAATCCATGCCGGAATCGTTCCTGGTAGTCCAGGAAGAAACCGAACATGGCCAGGGTGATGAAAAACACCAGAGCGCTGTCCACCAGCATCTTATGCGTTACCTGAAAGAACAGGAAAGAACTGGCCAGGATACCGACTGCCAAACCGGCCGTGGTTTCCGAGTACAAGCGCCGTGCGCTAAAAAAGACCACCAGCAGGGTCAGGATGCCGTACAGGGCGGAAGCCATGCGGCCGTTACCCTCATTGCCGGTTCCCAGAAATTTGAACCCCAGAGCGGCCGTGGCATAGTACAAGGGCGGCTGCTCCAGAAACGGCTGCCGGACGTGGTGGGGTATGAGGTAATCACCCGAGGCCGCCATCTCACGGGCGATCTCGGCCACGCGCGGCTCATCCGGGGTCCAGAGAGAGTGATCAAAAAGCCCTACGCCCTGCAGGGCAAGCACCATCACCAGCATGATCTTCGTCATACGCGTCATCTGCGGAACATTCTGTTAATTAAGTAATGTCCGACCTGATGAAAGCCATAGGCATCATACCGTTACCCATAAATTATCCTTCAGTCATGATCTTCCATGTAACAACGGGGCAGGTAGACGGTAAAGGTGCATCCTCTTCCGGGTGTGCTCTGCACGCTGATCTCACCGCCATAAGCTTTGATGACGGCCTTTACCAGGCTCAATCCCAGACCGTTTCCCGGGGTGGAACGGCTCCTGTCTCCACGGTAAAAACGCTCGAAGACCCTTTCAATGTCTTTGGGTTCCAGGCCCGGCCCGGTATCGCTGATTCGAATGATCACCTGCGCGAGGCTGTCATACGCCTCGATCAGGATGCGGCCGCCTTCAGGCGTGAATTTTACCGCATTGTCGATAAGGTTGGAGATTGCGCGCTGAAGCTTGGAACGGTCGCCATATACGATCAGCGGCCTCTGAGGGCATGCCATTTCCAATGACAGGTCCTTCTCCTCGGCGACCGCCTCGAAAAGTTCATGGGCTTCCTCTATGACTGAACGCATATCCACGCTTGTGGTCATGATCGCCACGCCGCCGGCGTCGGTTTCCGCGATCTACAGCATGGTGTTGATCATGGAGACCAGCCGGTCGCACTCTTCGACCACCATCCCTGCCAAATCCTGATAATCCGCCAAGGTCTGGTCGCCGGTCAGGGTCGTTTCGGCCGCGCCGCGCAGGCGGGTGATGGGGCTGCGCAGGTCATGGGCGATGTTGTCGGTCACGTTCTTCAGATCCTTGATCAGGACCCTGATCTTCTCGATCATCTCGTTGAAGGCCGTCGCGAGATCGACGATCTCCTGCCCCTCGTTGCCCAGAGGCACCCGGCGGTCGAAATCACCGGTGCCGATACTCAGCGCCGCTTCGCGCACCCGGGCCACGCCGCTCATGGCTCGCCTGGACAAGAACCAGCCCACAATGCCTCCACAGACCAGCATGATAAAGAAGGCCTGCGAAAAGACCTTGCGGAAATCCTCCAGGATTTCGTCATCATCCCTGAGCGTGTAGCCGACCTGATAGATCATTCCATCAACGGTCTTGAGGTACACCGATCGCAGCTTGTGATGGCGGTTCGGTATGCTTAGGGTCTGAAAATGGGGCACATTGGGCGCAAGATCATGTAGTTGGCGGATTCCCATATCCACACCCACCCAGCCGCGCATTCGAGACGTGGCTATCACCGTGCTGTCGCCGGCCAGCACGCGGGCGAACATGCGGTTGGCGCCTTCGGTTGTTTCGAGGATCTTGAGTTCCGCGTAGGCCCCCTCGTTACCGGTGGTTTTATGGATATAATTGAGCTCCTTGACAATCTTGAGCAGTGCATCATCCGTGCGATGCATCAGGTCCGTCGCCAGGGTGAAGTAGACGAGGACAAAGACCACCCCGGCCACGGCCGAGGAGAGAATCGCGTAGGCCGCTGCTATGCGAAAGGTGACGGTGCGGGGAGTCAGGCGCATCATTCAATCTTGTATCCGATACCCCTGAGGGTATGGATGAGCTTGCGTTCGGAGCCACGATCAACCTTGTCGCGCAGCCGGCAAATACGGGCCTCCACGATATTGGTCTGGGGATCAAAGCTGTAGTCCCATACATGTTCGATGATCATGATCTTCGAAACGACACGACCGTTGTTGCGCATGAGGTATTCGAGCAGGGCAAATTCTTTGGCCTGCAACTCGATCTCTTGGCCGGCGCGCCAAACCTTGCGCCGGATCAGATCCATGGTCAGGTCGGCTACGGTGAGTGAGGTAGGCTCGGCAATGGCGGCCGCCCGGCGCATGAGGGCCTGGATGCGCGCCAGAAGCTCGGAAAAGGCGAAGGGTTTGGGCAGATAATCATCCCCGCCGCTCTGGAGACCTTTGATGCGGTCGTCCACCGCTGACTTGGCGCTCAGGAAGATCACCGGCGTCAATACCTTATGCCGGCGCAACTGTTCCACCATACTGAGGCCGTCGCGCCGTGGGAGCATGATGTCCACCACGGCCGCGGCATATTGTTCGCATTCGGCCAAGGCCAAGCCGGTCTCCCCGTCCGAGGCATGCTCGACGATATAGCCGGCCTGTCTGAGGCCCTTGATGATAAAGGCCGCGGTGCGCTCGTCATCTTCGACCAAGAGAATTTTCATGATTTGCCTTCATCTTATCACATGATGTTCGAATATGGCAAATTACCTGTTGATTAACATTACGGGCAAACATGACCAAATAATAATCTACGGATAATGTACTCATCAGGTTCGTGTGCGATTATGGTATTATCACGCATCCAGGAGGGCATCGAATGGAGCAACAGACACCGGGTCGGATTTGGTATAGCCTGCGGGGCGCATTGATCGCTCCCGCTTACATCTTCACCTTTTTCTGTAATTACCGCGAGAACGAAAATGGGATGTTCTTTGCCATGGGACTGGCTTTATTCGCGGCCGGATTCCTCTTGCGGATATGGTCCCAGATGCATCTGCATTACCGTTTGAAAGAGCATAAGATCCTGACCATGACCGGGCCCTATACGGTCGTACGCAACCCCATCTATATCGGAAACACCCTCATCCTCGTCGGCACGACCTTGATTGCGGAGCTGGCATGGTTTGCGCCGATCATGCTTTTGGCCTGCATGATCACCTATGCTTTGGTGGTGCGTTATGAAGAGCGCCATCTCAGCGAAAAATATGGGGCGCCGTATCGTGATTTTCTCATCCAGGTCCCGCGCTGGATACCCAGCATGAAAAACATGACCGAACTATCGTCTGATCACCTGCGCTTTCTGCTGCCCAGTATGCTGGTGGAGCTCCATATTCTGCTGCTCCTGATCTTGCCCTTGGCCAAAGAAGCGGTTTTCCCGCATAACGGCCTTTTATAAGTCATGGCCCGCTCAGGCTAAGGAATGCTGTATATGGTGTTACTATCCTATCCTGGCGTTCAGTTTTTCAGGACTGAAGGGGGCATGGGGTGATGCCTTGACTCATCCGATCTCGACCTTACTTTATCACATGATTATATCCGATGACACCTTGCTTAAGCCATAGGCATGGAGGAAGAACACCATGAAAAGACGAGTGCTTTCAAGTAAATCCGTTGCCTTGATATTGTTGCTTCTGCTTGGCTTGAACGCAAGCTGCGGGGGCGATGGTGACGATAACTCGGTTTCTCAAACGCGACCGATCTATTTGCAGGCGGTAACTTCCGACAGCGTTTATGTCATGGCGGAATCGCAAAGCACTGATCCGCTGACGGTAGATTATGGACCGACGACTTCATATGGTAACTCGGCCGCTACGGTCAGCACAAAGGCCACTACGGGCGGAACATTCATTCACAGAATCGCCCTGACCGGCTTGACCCCGGATACGATCTACTATTACCGCTTGGGATCTCACCATAACAGTTTTCACACTGCCGTGAACTCGGGCACTTCGTTTCGTTTCGCCTGGATGGCCGATTGCCGAACAGGCACAGACATCCATGACAAAATTGCGGCCATGATTCTCGCCGCTGACCCTCGCTTTTCTCTCTATGGGGGCGACCTATGCGACAATGGCTCTTCATACGACATATATAAGGACCAATTCTTCCGCCCCCATCAAGTAGCATTGGCGGCGCACGTCCCATTCTTCAATGCCACCGGTAATCATGAAAAATGGAAAACCAATACAAAGGCCTTTATGCAAGCCCCGGCTTCAGCTTCCGACAATCAGGGATACTATTCCTTCGACTATGGCGATCTGCATGTCGTGGTGATGAATTTTATGGATCCGGGTGGCTATGCAGCCGGTTCGCCGCAATATAATTTTGTCGCCAGTGATCTGGCCGCAACAACAAAAGCATGGAAGATCGTCACCTGCCACAGTCCCGCTTATGCCTCCGGCGGCCACGGAGAAGACGCGGATATGATTGCCTTAACCACCAATGTCTTTGAGCCGTTTGGTGTCGATCTGGTTGTGGCCGGCCATGATCACTTTTATCAAAGGAATTTTATGAATAACATTTATCATGTAATCATCGGCTCCGCCGGAGCGCCGCTTGTCGATCCCGGCCCCGTCGAAGGCTATACGCAGGTGTCATTAAAAACATATTGCTGGGCACTATTTGATTTGACACCGACATCTTTGCAGGTTCATGTTTACAATAAAAATGGAACGGAGATAGATTCGCTTTTGTTCTCCAAATAAATCATACAACCAACCTATACAGATGCTGAGAACAGGTTTTAGGTTTCTGGCTCTTTTGAAGATATGCCATGCTGGAAAAATTGGTGAATAGTATCAGTGCGCTTGGTCATTGGGGCTATGTGCTCATATTTCTGGCCCCTTTCCTCGAAAGCTCCGCGTTTCTCGGGCTCATTATACCGGGAGAGAGCATTGTCGTGCTTGCCGGTTTTCTTGCTTCCCATGGATACCTTGCATTAGGTGATTGTATCATCGTGATTGCCCTTGGAGCGATTCTGGGTGACAGCACCGGGTACGCACTGGGAAAAGCTATAGGCAGAGACTATTTCCAAAAACATGAACGCCTTTTTCTCTTTAAGCGCAAACACATTCAGAAGGTTGAAGCCTATTTTGCCAGGCATGGCGGAAAAACCATATTTGGGGCCAGGTTAGTACACCTCCTCAGGGCAATGGCGCCTTTTACCGCCGGCATGTCCGCCATGCCGTATGGACGATTTTTTCTCTTCAATGCTTTAGGAGGAACTCTCTGGGCTGTCATTTTTACCTTTGTGGGATATTTCTTTGGTCAGAGCTGGCAGCTCATTGATAAATGGATGGGCCGCGCCGGGGTATTCGTTGTGTTCTTGATCCTCATACTGGCTGGATTCGGATACCTCTATAAGAAGCTGGCGGATCATTGGATGGATATTTCCCAATGGTTCCAAGGAATTCCTTCTTCCCCGCTTGTTCTACAGTTCAGTCAGCAGCATCCTAAAATTGTGTCCTTTATAGCACAAAGACTCTCAGCGAGCTCATACCTGGGACTACATCTCACCATAGGCTTGAGCATAAGTGCGATCTTTGTCTGGATATTCGGCGGTATTACGGAAGACATCCTTACCGGTGACCCTTTTGTGCTGGTTGATCAATGGGTTGTGGGGCATATCCTTTATTTCAGGTCGCCTCTTGCTACCTCCGTAATGGAGGCGTTTACGAATCTCGGCGGAATCAGATTCATTGCCCTCTGCAGCCTTGCTATCATCCTGTATTTTATTTTCAAAAAATACTTCTACAAAGCAACCGGGTTCGCGGCTGCAATTATTGGCGGAAGTCTTCTCAATTCCATTCTCAAAGTATTAATCCACCGGCCACGCCCCATCAGTGATACGGCCCTTATTCCAGCTATAGGATGGAGCTTCCCGAGCGGCCACGCTATGTCCGCGGTCATTTTCTACGGAATGATGGTCTACTTCCTGATAAGGGTGTTACATTCATGGAGACTAAAGTCTTTTATCATAGCCCTGGCAGGCTTTATGGTAGTCATAATCGGGTTCAGCAGAATCTATCTCCAAGTTCACTATCTCAGTGATGTTATTGCAGGGTTCACCGGTGGTTTGTTTTGGCTGAGTATATGTATAACCGGCCTCGAGATATATGCTTTAAAAAGAAAGGCTGAAATTGAACAGTCCAAGTCAATGTCATCATAAAATCCGATAACCCTATCCAGTCGTATTATGTGGTAGTTGCCGGTTTTATCCTGTCAGTCATATATCTCACGTTGAATTCTCAGAACCTCTTGCTGTAACCGATGAATGCTTCTCGCCCGTGAAACCGGACCATTGGGGTACCGTTCATTTGTCCATCTATGCCCATGAAGGCGTCATTGAAGAAAGCACTGATCAAATATAGCCCAGCGCTATCCCAGCAAGCCCATCCGAGGGATCGTGCTGCTTTGCCTCGACCCTTTCCCAGGCAACGGCGTAGGGCAGGGTATGCATACATACCGCAAGCCCTGTCTTGGCCGGACAGGGAAAATCATGGTATTGATGTTCCTGGCGGCAAGACAGGTGAACACAGCTGAGGAAGAGGACATGCCTGAGGGAAAACTCCGATCATCGCCCTTATTCGGTCGCTCTCTGCTTATGGTACCCTTCATGGTATTGATAAACTAGTTGCTCAGGAAGGCGGTCCCGCCCTGTACGGCAGCCCCTTTGAGCTTCGAAGCCCCCACCGTATTGGATCATCGCCGCTGGGAGTAGCCAGGATGCTTAGGTAAGAGGCATGGGAAGATCCGGAACGCAAGTCCTTGCTTAATCGCTCCGCCCGGCGGTTTGAAACGGCAATCGGTGTGTGATCCGAGGCCCAGTCCGAAAGTCGTTCGTCGGCACCGCCTATCTGCAACAGCAGCGCGGCAGCGGCCGGGATGATGACCAGGAGGGAAGTGAGGGCATTGTAGGCCGACTCGCCGATCTTTTTCCAGCCCGGCCTGAGCGTGACATCTTCACCCCAGCGCCTTGAATTGCTCATGGTGCCGCATCCTGACAGCAGAACAAAGAGACTTATGTACAAGAAGATGGTAGTCTGCCGTCCAACAAAGTTGTAAACCACCGCTATAATGCCAATAGGCATCGGCAACCGGCATCCGCGGGTATTGCCGGCAGACATATAATTCACTGGAAGTCTTGACATAACCCAGAATAAATACTGTAATCGTATCATGCCGCGGACCGGCCGGGATCTGATACGCGTTTTCTTCCAGGCTAGCATTTCGATGGCCATGACCTTCGTCACATTCTGGAATGATGGCTCGATCTGACTTTTGAGACAATGACCGGCGCAAAAACAAAAATCATGCTCTTAGTCTTCGCCCTTCTGGCTTTCAGCCTGGCCTTCCAGGGTTCTCGAGGGCTCTGGGAGCGGGATGAGGGGCGTTACACCAATATCGCCCTGCGGATGCTCGAGACCGATGATTTTATCGTTCCTTCCTTCAATGATGACGTGCCACATTTTGCCAAACCTCCGTTAACCTATTGGGCCATTGCGGGAGGGATAACGTTGCTTGGTTGGAACGAATGGGGTGCGCGCCTTCCCAATGCCTTGGCTTTTGTCGCGACCATACTTATCGTGTTTGCGCTCGCGCACAGGATTATGCCTGAGAGCGCGTGGCTTCCGCCTCTCATTTACGCCACCTTTCTCTTCCCCTTTAGCGCAGCCAATATTATCACTACGGATACGCTGCTTACCCTCTGGGAGGCTCTGGCTGTCCTCGGTTTCGTCGAGTGGTGGCATGGCAAGCAGAGAACGAGGATATCTCCTCTGCCGCTCATGGTCATGTGGGGCGGCTTCGGTCTCGCCTTCCTGACCAAGGGTCCGCCTGGTTTGCTGCCGTTGATCGCTATTATTGCGTTCGTCGCGCTGTCAGAAGGCTGGAGAACACTCCCGCGACTTTTCTCCTTGGCCGGCATGGTTCTCTTTATTGCCGTCGGTTTTGGTTGGTACCTGCTGGTCGTGACCACCCATCCGGGTCTCTTAACCTACTTCATCAAAGACGAGTTCGTAAACCGTATCGCCACAGGCACGCATCACCGCAACCAGCAGTGGTACAAGCCGTTTATCATCTATATTCCGGTTATCCTATGCGGGACTATACCCTGGACGCTTCCCTTGCTCAAAGCAATCCGTTCCATTCCCGCCACCCTGCTTTCAAGACCATGGTGGAGGGATAAGCTTACACATGATCAGTGGCCGGTTTTTCTCGTCCTCTGGACCGTGCTCCCTCTTGCGGTCTTTTTCATGAGCAGGTCTCGCCTGCCACTGTATATCCTCCCGCTTTTCGTACCGCTTGCCCTGGGTATCGGGCGATTTACCCACATCACCCGCCGAAGTAATACCGCCTTCATATATTTTCTCGCCGCATGGATCATCATGCTGCCTCTTCTAAAACTGGGGGGATCTTTTTATCCTTTTGCCTTAGACAGCCGCGCCATGGCACGCTCAATCCGGGAAACGGTCCAGCCGTTGCCAACCGAGGTCGTCTTCGTTGACAATGAACCTTTCTGGGGTCTGAATCTGTACCTTCACTGCGAGGTGGAGCGGGTTTCAAACCCGGCTGAGAACGCCCAAAGGAAACCTTCCGAAGAAACGCTTTCAGAGGAGCTTTCCGAAAGGGAATCTGGAACACTGCTTGTCGTTGAGAGACCCGACGTGGACAGGGTCATTGCGGAGTGCCGCAAACTGGGGCTTCATGCCCGCGTTCTTGGCGAGCACAGGGCATGGTTTTTCATTTCACCGACCCCTGAGTTCACGAGGGCTTCCAAACCATTTATGAAATAGGTCCTTGTACCTTGCCAAAAAAATAACCGAGCGGCAACCTTGACATAAACGAAACTTCATCTATTAATGTATCTTAGAAACCCTAAGATCGGATAGTAACTGTTATTATCCGGGCTTGCGAATAAATAAGGCGTCGGGCATCTATGGAGAAAGACTTTTCAATGGCAGAACAAAGTTTAACGATGAGCATAGTCATACCGTTTTTTAACGAATATGAATCCCTGGATATGGTGTGCAGCGAGGTTCGGGAGGTTTTTTCAGAACACCCGGAGCTCTCGTGGGAGCTTGTCATGGTGGATGACGGTTCCACGGATGGTACTTCGGCGGCCATAGATGGGCTTGCCCGAGTTCACGAGAAATTCCGGGCCATCCATATCCAACCAAACAGCGGCCAGTCCGCTGCCTTGGAGGCGGGATTTCGCGCCGCAAGGGGGCAGTACATAGCCACCTTGGACGGCGATGGTCAGAACGACCCCCGCGATATCCTCCACCTGTTCGATGAGATGAAGCGAAGGGGGGTGGACATGATGTGCGGCATCAGGCTCAGGCGAGCCGATAACTTCATACGCCGCTTGTCCAGCCGGATAGCCAACAGGATTCGCTCCGCGGTACTCAAGGACAACATCACGGATGTTGGGTGCTCCGTGCGTGTCTTTAAGCATGCATGTCTTGAGCGCATCAGGTTTTTCAGGAACGCCCATCGGTTCTTCCCCGCGATGTTCATCATGTCAGGATTCAGCGTGGCCGAGACCCCGGTCAACCATCGGGCCCGGGAACATGGTACAAGCAAGTACGGCGGAGGCATCAACAGCCGACTCTGGGTGGGGCTTGCCGACCTGACAGGGGTTTTCTGGCTTCGGAAGAGGGCTCTGCGGTATACGATGAGGGAACTGATTGGGTCTAAAGATTGATAAGCCGTTGACCATGGATATCGCCCGCGTGGTCTTCTTGGTGGCGGTATTTACCGCCATGGCGATCTACCTGGGCAGGCCTGAGATCCGTGGGCATCTGTTTGACATAGATCGTTTGCGGTACATGCTCCAGGGCGGACACGGGGAATTCAGCCGACTGGCCTCCATCTTGCTGTTCACGCTGTTCTGCGGATGCCTCACCTCCGTCGGTGTGCCCCGACTCTGGGTGAGTGCGGCGGCCGGAATTATCTACGGCGCATTCATGGGAACGATCCTGTCTCTCGTGGCCTCTCTTCAGGGAGCGGCCACGCTCTATGCCACGGGAAGCACCATCCTCTCCGGTGTCGTGGAAAGGCGAGCGGGAAAAATATTAAATACCTGGAAAGAGCGGTTTCAGAAAAATGCCTTCTGGTGGGTGCTTTACGGGAGGCTCTTCCCCATGTCCAATTCAACACTCATGAGCTTGATCTGCGGTTGCTGCAAGGTATCTTTTAAGTCTTTCATGCTCGGATCCTTTTTAGGATTCATTCCTCTGGCCATTGTATTTGCGATGTTCGGAAGTGGCGGGGTGAAAGGAAATCTGTGGCAGATCGTATTTGCCACAACGCTCCTGATCCTCTCCATGGGTTCCCGGAAGATCATCGCTAAATGGTTTCCACAGACAACCGGTTGTGAATCCCCCCATTGATCGGGCGATAGAGATACGGCTGCATGGGCCTTGCCTGTCGGCCTGGGTGGCAGGCCTTCCAAGATTTCATTCGGGGACAGTATCATTGCCGCTACAAGGATGATGAGCGAGAAAACCAAAACAATGGCCCATTGCCGAGTCTTGATGGCAATGGGCCATTACCATAGGAATGTTTCATAAGGCAAATTACAGGTTGATCAGCTTACCTCCTCTTAAGGTCGCCACATATACGTTGTTCATCAGGTTCTTCCGATATGGGATCATCCTTGCGGAGGAACAATGCAAACATTATACCGATCGGTATATATCGCAACCATTTGATATTATGAACCACGCCTGGCAGCATACCAGAACCTTTGAGAAAACATTTTCCAAGAAATGGGAATACTGTTATCATAGGGCAAGAATAGACTGTCATTGCAGCGGGAGGTAGTATGGGCGATCTTCGAAAATGGACATGCCTGTTGACCATCATGGTTTGCATCTGTCTCAGCGGTTGCGGTCTGTTCGTCAAGCGCATCCCCGCGGGTCAGATACCTATGGATACTCCGGCGGCCAGGGACCAATTCATCAAAGTCGGGGGCGTCAATTACCACTATGCCGAATATCCCGGCCATGGTCCCGATGTTCTCATGGTGCACGGCTGGTCATCATCGACCTACACCTGGGAAACAGTGGCGCCCGAGCTTCAGAAAAAGGGGTATCATGTGTGGACGCTCGATATGCAAGGTTTCGGCTGGACGGATAAACCGAAGGGCGCGGCCTATGCCCCCTTGTCTCTCATGCAGGGTGTTAAAGCTTGGATGGATGCGGTGGGACTCAAAAAGGTCATCTACGTCGGCAACTCGCTCGGTGGCGGGGTGGGAATCCTCATGAGCCTTGAGCATCCCGATGTGATCGATCAGTTGGTCCTGATCGATGCGGCCATCTTTCCGCACAAAAAACCTTTTATCATCTCTCTGGCGGGCATTCCGGGCGCTTCAATCGGTGGAAAGATAATCTTCGGCCGCTGGATGATCTCCTCCAACTTGAAGGAGGTGTTCTATCACGCCGACTGGGTTACCGACGGTCGCATCGACGCCTACTATACGCGCATGCGTACCGACGGCGCCCTGGATGCCATGATCGCGATCGTCAAGGCGCTGGATTTCAAGAAGTTGGACCCCTATGCCCAGCGTTCAAACCAAATCAAGAGCAGGACCCTCATCATACACGGCAAAAACGATATCTGGATCCCGATTGAAGACAGTTACACGTTACGGCGGCAGATCCCGCATTCCATCATGGCGATCATACCGGATTGCGGACATGTGCCGCAGGAGGAATACCCTGAGATCACGAGCCGACTCATCCTGGACTTCCTGGACGGCTCACTCAACAAGGATGCCCTGCTGACCTCGCTCACCAAACCATAATAACAGCGGACATGCAGGGAGCCGGAGGACGGTCGTATTACGAACCTTTCGCGTCCGCCGGTTTATAAGCGTGATTTATGCCGGATGCGACTGTTCTTCCTGATAACCCGTGATGGCGGCCAGGACGACGCGGTCGAAAAAGAGCCCCACCGCATAATTCAGTTCGAAGAGTTGATCCAGCTGATAATCTGAAGCAAACGTCGCATGGTTGGTGATGAACTTCCAGATACGGCGTTTAATGAGCATGAGCACCAGAATCACCTCTTCCAGGGGTATCCCTTCCCGGAAGCGTTCCCGCCCCAGTTCGCGGTAGTAAGCGAAGAGGGTATCCTTGGGCTTGCTTTTGGATAGCCAACTCGAAAGGCGCCTCGTGACATTGGAAAGCACCCTGTTCACCCGTTCATGCAGGACATCGTCAGGCAGGTTGCGGTAGTGGTCGGTCTCTTTCCTGACCCGGAGTTCCTGCATGAGTTCCTGGGTGAGTGTTTCCGCGTTCCGATCGACAAGATCGATAAATCCCTGAACTATCATACTCCCTCCTTGTGTCCGACAAGGTGATGGCGCGAGGCCTTATGTAAAGCTGCTGCAGTCCCAGCAATGCGTGCAGAGTTTCTCCTTGGGCAAACCGATGGCGGCCACAAGATCATCCAGGCGCTGGTACTGCAAGGAGGTGAGCTTCAGACGCCGTTGTATGCACGCGACCATATCATGGTGTTTTTGAGAATCCGTACAGGCATATTCCGGCAAGTTCTTTTCTTCATTACCTTCCAACTGCTGGATGGCCGTGCGAGTGGCTAGGTCCAGACTCGATCGCGAGCGTGAGAAGTTCAGAAATTCGCAAGGAAAGACCAGGGGAGGGCAGGCCACACGCATATGAACCTCACGGGCCCCATACTGGAAAAGAACCTGAATGTTGTCCTTGAGCTGGGTGCCGCGCACGATGGAATCATCACAGAATATAATGCGGCGACCTTCGATCAGCGATTGGTTGGGAATCAACTTCATGCGCGCCACGAGGTCACGCACGGCCTGGTTCTGGGGCATGAAGCTGCGCGGCCAAGTCGGGGTGTATTTTACATACGGGCGCATGTAGGGGATATGCTTCTCATTGGCATACCCTATGGCATGCCCGATACCGGAATCCGGTATGCCGGCCACCAGATCGGCCTCAACCGTATCGTTTCTGGCCAGAGCCTTGCCGCACTGATAGCGCACATGTTCCACGTTGATGCCTTCATAGCATGAGGAAGGATACCCGTAATAGACCCACAGGAAGGAGCAGACCTGCATCTTGTCCCTCGGCGGTCGGATCTGTTCGTAGCCGTCCGGGGTGATGAATACGACCTCACCAGGTCCCAGGTAATATTCGGTCTGATATCCGAGATTGAGGAAGGCACTGGTTTCGGATGAGACGGCATAGGCGCCTTCGCGTTTTCCGATGACGATGGGGGTCCTGCCCAGTTTGTCCCGCACGGCATAAATGCCCTTCTCCGTGAGGATGAGCAGGGAGCAGGAGCCTTGAATGGTTTCATGGACCTGATCGATGCCTTCGGCAAAAGATTCCCTACTGCAGATGATCATGGCCACGAGCTCGGAGGGGTTGACGACATCGCCGGAGGTCTCGGTGAAATAGCGCCGGCGACCGAAGGCCTGCTGCGCAAGCGGCAGGATATTGTTGATCTTGGCCACGGTCACGATTCCGAACCTGCCCAGATGGGAATTGAGGATCATCGGTTGGGCCTCATTATCGCTGATGATCCCGATCCCGACATGACCCTCGAATTCATGCAGCTCGGGTTCGAACTTGGTTCTAAAGTAGGCATTCTCGAGGTTATGGATCGATCGGTTGAACATCCCGTTATGGGTCACGGCCATGCCGCCGCGCATGGTACCTAGATGGGAATGGTAGTCGGTTCCGTAAAACAGGTCCTGCACACAATCTTCATGCGATGCCACGCCGAAAAAACCGCCCATATGCACCCTTTCCTTTCTCTGCCGAACGAAGGGTCGTTTTTCGATGACCTTCTTTGGATCATGTATATGATAAAATCCTACGGAAGCAAATGAAATAAAGTAGAATCAATCAGAGTCGTTTGATGGGTGAGGATGGGGGGCCTGAACCGGTGGCGACAGGCCCCCCGACATGTCAAGCCGTCGGCATGGTAGTGAAGACCCCGCGCGGATCGACCTCGGTAAGCAGGATCTTGAGGGCCTCGGGCGTGATCAACTGCGTCTGCGGAATCTCGCCTTCAGGCTTCAGCAGCTCGAAGCCGGTCAACTGCTGGACCAATTCGAAGGTGACGCCCGGGGTCAGGGATTTGACCCGCATGCGTTTGCTGACCGGATGGAAGTCATAAACGCCCCAAGGGCTTATTACGGCGATCGGACCATTGCCTAGGAGACCTGCTTCCTGCCGTGAGTTGCCGCCGGTCAGATGTCCCACGGAGGTGATGAAATCCACCTTCTCCGGGAATTTATCCGGGGTCTGGAGTCCGACCAGCACCATATTCTCGGTCAGGGACGACAGATCGTTGTTCCCGCCGCTGCCGGTCATGCGGACCTTGGGCTTATGAAAATCCTTACCGATCATGTGGGTGTTCACATTGCCGTACATATCCACCTGGGCGAAACCCAGGAAGCCGATATCCACATAGCCGTTGTAACATTGCGCGAACGAATACGACATCTCCATGATGGTGGGGGATTTGCGCCAGGTAAAGGGGCAGCCCACCGACCAGGGCATATCGCCTTGAATAGGGTCCTGGCCGCCGGATTCGTAGACGATGGTGATATTGGGGGCATGGGTTTTCTTGGCCAGAATCCCGGCCACCATGGGGATTCCGGTTCCTATATACACGACCGAATGGTCGTGAATCTGCTGCGCGATGATATAAGCCAATGTCTCCAAGGGATTGGCGGGTGCGTTCAGGTCTTGCATAGTGTCCTCCCGACTTAGTAGTAGAGCCCTGAATCATGCGTCAGGGTATATTCTTCATAGGAGAAATCGATGTCTTCATTGTCGCCTTCGGCGGCCCTTGTCTGGCGGCGGGCCTCAACGATCCACTTGGAGCCGCCCAGCTTGTCGACGAACTCGAACTGATCCTTGGTGCCGAGAATCCATTCATCGAGGACTTGTTTCATCTGTTCATCGGAAACACCACCGTAACGGATGAGCTTTTCCCACCACTGTCGCGACCAGTAGTAACAACCGGGCATGTTGCCGGGCACCGCTCCAAAGGGCAGCTCGACCACGGCATCGGCATAGAAGAACGGGATGATCTGCCCCTGCCTGTTATAGCGGATGTCATTCTCAGGTACGATCTCTTCGGCCGTGATGATGAGCTTGCGTGCCGCGGCCGCCACGGCCAGGTCATTGACCGCCGGTCCATAGATATAGGCGTTGCCGTACTTGTCCGCCACATGACAGTGGATGATGGACACATCGGGATACAAGGCCGGAATGAAGACCACCGGATCATGATCATCCCGTGAGGGGTTCTGCATGACCTTCAAGTAGGGGTTGTAGCGCACGATATCACTGCCGAGCATCTGCTTGCTGAACACCCCCGGAGTGCCGAGTTGAGCGGCCTTGAATCCGAGCGCGACCCCTCCATGGCTCCATTCGGAAAGGATCTTGACCCGCCCGGCCTTGAGCATGCGGTCGTAACTCTTGTCGATTCCGCGCATCTCCACGCCGACATAGGAGTTGTGGGAGAAGCCCACGGTGCCGTATACGATCTGGAAGCTCTGATTGGTATTGGGAGCCCCGATCATCTGGAGGCCCTTCTTGCCCTGACGGATGATCTCATGGAAGGCCTGATGGGGCGTCCTCACGTAGGAAAAGCCGCTGTCGGTAATGATATCCCCGTCCTGTACATACGTCGCGATCGCTTCTGTAAGCGACATGCGCTTGTCTTTCTTGGCATGCTCCTTGTGCAGATGCGCCGCGCGTGCCGACTCGAAATCGATCAAGCGGTCCAGAACGGTCGTATCGCTCAGCCTGAGATTCTCAACCGCCTCCTGATTGTAGACATACTTCGCCATGAATATACCCTCCTTATATGCCGCCTTTGCGATATAGTTCGATTTTTAACCTGGACAAAAACGGTCGGTCAAGAAAATTCGACAATAAATGAAATAACTTATGGTATTGAATGTAATATTATAAGACTATGATATGTTTCACATCAATCGTGATCGTTCCGCACTTCACACACACCATGTTCAGACGGTGTATTCAAGGCCGCGGAACGATCCCTCGATCATGCTTTAATGATGGGTCTTGAATAAGCTAAGCTACCTTTTTACGGGTGTCCCACATGAAGATGGCGAACAAGGCGGTAAAGATACAATCAACACTGCCCGCCAGAACCGCCAGGATCTTGACCTGCTTGAGACGGTAGTACCAGACAAAAGTGCCGAAGATGATGATCTTGGCGGCCATGCCCATCCAGATGATGCCGCGATTCTCCTTGAGATTGCGGGAGACCATGTAATACCCCCACCCGAAGAGGGCCACGGCGATATAGAAGAATCTCAGCGGCAAGGTGGATGTAATTACATTGGTTACGGCCTTTTTTCCGAACATGATCCTCATGCTGGTTTTGAAGAAGGTGAGGTTCCCGAGCCCGACCATCAGATTCCACAGTGCGCCCACGAAGAACATATCACGATAGGTTTTTTCTGAGAAATAAGCCATAGGTACTCCTTTCAAGCTTTTCATTTAACTTCTTTGGTGTATAGGATTAACCAATATTAATTATTAAATCAACCATGAATTGCTCAAAATCCTCCCCATGCTGACCTGATAATTTTATTCGGATACTATCCCGGATCATGTTTCCGTGAAAAAGATATTCAGAAGAAAGCCTACGATCGACATGACGATCGCCGCCAGAAACGCCGTCCAGAAACCGTCAACGCTGAACCCGCCCACGATCTTGGCGGTGAAGAGTATCATGGCGGCATTGATGACAAAGGTGAAAAAACCCAGGGTAAGGATATTCAGCGGCAAGGTAAGCAGGATAAGGATCGGGCGGAGAAAGGCATTTAAGAAACCGACTACTAAGGCCGCAAAGAGGAGCACCCAGCCGTTTCGAATCGTAATTCCCTGTATCATCCAAGCGGCGACGGCCAGCGAAACGGTGCAGATGAACCATTTAACCAACAACCTCGTCATGGGATGATTATAGGGTATTCCATGTCGAACGTAAATCCACATTTGATCCGATAGATGAGATCGATGCGAGACGACTTTTCCATCCAACAAAAAAAGTCGTGTGCACATCGCTCTTACTCGCTGCATTTCCTCCTTGCATATCTATCGTCTTTGATATATGAGATTGCCGCTCCTTGCTCCATGCGGGGCTAATAAACCATAAGGAGGGCGGCGTGTACTACGAGCTCATGATGATCATCAACCCCGATCTGGGCGCTGATGAAATTGAAAAGGTAACGGCCCGATTCGCGGGCAATGTCACCAAAAACCTCGGCGAGGTTATCCGGATCGACGACCTCGGCATAAAGAACATGGCCTATAAAATCCAGAAGCGCAGCAGAGGACATTATCTTCTGGCCTATATCGGCGGCCCCGGCCCGATGCTTTCGGAGATCGAGCGCACACTCAAGATCGACGAAAATATCGTACGGTTCATCATCATCAAACTGCCCGATGATGTCAAACGCGAGGATCTGGAAAAGGCCAAGGTTGAAGAAGAGACTGCTGCCAAGGAAGAATCCGCGCCTGAAGCGCAGACGCCTCAGGTAACCGAGACACCCGCAGAGGAGGTTGACCATGGAGAGAAATAAACGGCCACGACCGTCATCAGGACAGAGGAGTAGGCCTTATTTTAAGAAAAAGACCTGCAGGTTCTGTGAAGACAAGAATATCAAGATCGACTACAAGCAGCCTCAAATCCTTAAGGACTTCATCACGGAACGGGGCAAGATCCTGCCGCGTCGGATAACCGGAACCTGCTCACGGCATCAGCGGGAGCTAACCATCGAGATCAAACGGGCTCGCATGATCGCATTCCTGCCTTTTACCGTGCACATTTGAGGCCATGCCTCAAGCAGACCGTCGCGTCACGACCCTGTGGATCTTAAGCGGGGTCTTTCTTCTTTTCGGCGGTCTGCTGATCACGACGCCGACACCCGCTACCATGACCTTGGCGCTCTTTCTCCCGGGTCTTTACTGTTTATGGGCGGGGGCGGCCGGCGGGTTCAGGACGGGAATGATCGGCTGTCTACCGGTGCTCTTAGCGATTCATCCGGCATATGTCCATGGGACCATACTGTATATGAGTCTGTACTGCTCTGGTTTGAGCATGTTTAGCCTGCTCAAGCGCGAAAAAATCGGCCTGGCGGTCATGGTGCCGACCGGGCTGCTCATGGCATTTCTCAGCATTGGCATCGTGATCCATGCCGATCATGCCGGAATCAGCGTTTTAAAGGTTCTTGAAACCTGGGTGCACCAGGTTATGGATCAGGTTGCAAACGTGTACACCCAAATACTCACCCCAGCGGATATGGCGAGCTTCGCCTCCCAGCGGCCTTCCTACGAGCACACTCTGACGCGCCTCATGCCGGCCATGACTGGCGCCACCTTCGCTTTCATGCTCTGGGCCAATCTGTTGCTCGTCGCCAAGGTCGATAAACGGCTTGACCTCAAGCACTGGCGTACGCCCGATATCATCGTAGCATTGTTCATCCTGGCCGGGGCATGCACTTTGGTTGTCAACCCCACGCTTCAGGCGCTGGGATTCAACCTGCTTATCCTGGTTTCGATCAGCTATTTTTTCCAGGGACTCTCCATCATTGCCTATTATCTCAATGAACACCAATGGTCGCGCATGCTCCGCTGGGCCATTTACCTGTTGATATTGAGCCAGTTCTATATCATGATAGTGACCGTTGCACTTGGTCTCTTTGACACCTGGTTCTATTTCAGAAAGCGGATACAAAGAAAAGGAGAAGATATATGAAGGTAGTTTTGTTGGAATCTGTGGAAGGCCTGGGTATGGTAGGGCAAGAATTAAAGGTCAAGGACGGCTATGCCAGGAATTTTCTCATTCCCCAAGGCAAGGCCCTTGAGGCAAACGACAAAACTCTGCATTCCTTCAAGGATAAGATCCAAGCAGGTATGCGCGCCGAAGCCAAAAACATGGAACAGGCCCAGAAGCTGGCCTCCGAGCTTGCCGGAATCACCCTGAGATTCGCAATGAAGGCCGGCGAGGACGGCAAGCTCTTCGGTTCGGTCACCAATACCCAGATCCACGAAGCCCTGAAGGACAAGGGGTTCGATATCGACAAGAAGAAGATCGTTTTGAGTGAGCCCATCCGGCATCTCGGGACGCACGAGATCGTAGCGCGTTTATATCCCGATGTCGCGGCAACCTTTAAGGCCGAGGTGGTCCCCGAGGAAGCTTAAGCATTGGAAGACGCCGCCATAACCCTGCCGCATAACCGCGAGGCGGAAGAGTTCATCCTGGGAGGAGTCCTCCTGGAGAACGCCGCTCTCGATGCGATCACCGAAAAGATCGTCCCAACGGATTTCTACTCCGAGCGGCACAGGATTATTTTTGAAGAAATGTTGGCGTTGCGCGAAAAAGGATTGCCGATCGATTTCGTCTCGTTGAGTGAAGCCATCGAGGCCCGGTCCCTGATGGACAAGGTGGGCGGGGCCAGTTACATCGCTCAACTGGCGGACCGGATTCCCACCACGGCCAATCTGGAGTACTATGCCGACCTGATGCGCGACAAGGCCATCCTGCGCGCCCTGATCAGCGGCGCCGGAGAGATCATCAAGCTGGCGCGCGCTCCGGTGTCCGCCGTGGCCGAGGCGGTGGAGTCCGCCGAACAGATCATCTTCAATATCAACAAGGAACTCGGCCTTCAAAAGAAGGGACTGATCAAAGCCAAGGGTTTGGTCAACGATCTCTTCAAAAAAATAGAGTCCATCCACAAGGGTGAGCTCGATCAAGGCGGCGTGCCGACTGGTTTCATGGACATGAACACCATCCTCATGGGCGGACTCCATCCCACGGACCTGATCATTGTTGCCGGGCGTCCATCCATGGGCAAGACCTCCCTGGCCATGAATATCGCCGAACATGTCGCCCTGACCGAGAAGGTTCCGGTGGCGGTCTTCTCCCTTGAAATGGGCCAGGAACAGCTCCTCTTAAGACTCCTGGCTTCCCACGCGCGCGTGGATCAGACACGCCTGAGGAATTCCCGCTTTTTGGGAAAGGAAGACTGGAGCAAGCTTGTCAATGCCTGCGGGGAACTCTATGAGGCCCCGTTATACATCGATGATACGCCGGGTATATCCCCCATGGAAATGCGTGCCAAACTGCGTCGCTTGGCTTTGAATGAGAATCTCGGGCTCATCGTGGTCGATTACCTCCAGCTCATGACCTCTCGAGTGCGCACTGATTCGCGCGAACAGGAGATCTCGGATATCTCCCGTTCCCTCAAGGCCATAGCCAAAGAATTTCATCTGCCGGTAATCGCCTTGAGCCAGCTCAACCGCCGGGTCGAGGAACGCGGCGACAAGCGCCCCATGATGTCGGATTTACGAGAATCGGGGGCCATTGAGCAGGATGCCGACATCATCTGCTTCATCTATCGTGACGAGGTCTATAACCCTGAGACCGAACACAAGGGTGAGGCTGAAATCATCATCGCCAAACACCGCAACGGGCCGACCGGACATTTCAAATTGCGGTGGGATCCCGAACTCACCAAATTCGAGTCGCTTGATGAAACTTACGCCTGAGAGTTAAAACCTCCGCCGGCGCATCGGGTAGGTATGTTCCATGGAAATATCTTCAACCCGAATCGAATGCTGCTGGTCAATAACGGACTTGATGCGCTGTAACGATCGGGCCTCAATCTGCCGTACCCGTTCACGCGTTACCCCGATGGAAGTGGCGATATCCTTGAGCGTCGCCGGAGGGTCGCAGAAGAACCGTTTCTTGAGGATATAAATCTCCCGATGGGATAGAATTGGCGGGTGAGAACTTATGAGGTTCAGGAGGAAGGACCTTCTCTCCTTGCATACATAGCTGTCTTCCTGGTCAGGGCTTTCATCGTGCATATGGTCAATAAGCTTGTCTTCCTCCTCACCGTCGCCGGTAAGACTACAATCCAGGGAGACAAGACCCTTGGCATGCGTAAGACTGCCGGTATGCGCCTGGTAACTCTTGTATATATAGTTCTTGATATAGGCCTTGATCCACCAGATGGCATAACAGATAAATCGCACTCCCTTGTCGGGATCATAACGGGTAAGAGCCTTGACCAGGCCCATGTTGCCTTCTTGAATGATCTCCAGAGGGCGGTATCCGAGATGGAAATATGACTGGCTGATCTTTACGACAAAGCGCAGGTTGGAAGAGACGATCTTCTGTCCCGCCGCCACATCACCGTTGCGATAATTGGTGGCAAGGTTCACCTCTTCCTCGCGGGAAAGTAATGGATAATCCTTAATCCTGCGGGTGTATATCTCCAAGTCGGAAGAAGAATACTTGCTCCCCATAGACCCCCCTTCCATGCATCCCCATCGAAAAATCGAGCGGATAAATTTTATCATTAACCGATAAATTGCACATTGTCAAGGCAAAGAATATATCACGACATCCGGCAGGATTCAAAAATCATGATTTTAAGGATTATTTTGCAATCCCTTTGATTCGCCGTAACGTATTATCTTGCACAAAAATGAATACTCATTCAACATGGGGCCCCCACAGTGTTTGCTGGTGGCAATTCTCAATCCATCGTGTGGGTGATGACCAAAAGCAAATACGTTGTCCCTGTTCCGTTTCATGATCGGAATACGACCAGATCCGTGGCGGGCCTGATGGGCGATTGCATGGTATTTTTTGTTGCCACCCCATGGGCTGTCTTGGTAGGAGAATGAGAACCATGCCAGGCGATACATTCACCATCCGCATCGAATCGCTCGCTTATGGCGGCAAGGGAGTGGCCCGCCGTACAGACGGCAAGGTTGTCTTCATCCCGCAGGTCATTCCGGGCGAGGTCGTCCGGGCCCACAGCGTCGCCGAACATCCCTCGTACTGCGAGGCCCTGCCTGACGAGATACTGCAAACAGCGTCTTTCAGAATACCCCCTGACTGCGCGCTCTTTGATGCCTGTGGCGGGTGCGATTGGCAGCATATCGCCTATCCTGAACAACTGGCATTCAAGCAAGAGCTGCTCTGCCAGGCTTTCAGAAGGTTCATTCCCGATATCGCACCCGTCTTGAGCCCTCCGGTATCGGCCCCCATGATATTCGCATATCGTTGCCATGCCCGCCTGCACTATCGCCAGAACCCACAAGCCATGCTGGGTTTTTATCAGAAACGCACGCACAGCGTCCTTACCTGCGAGCAATGTTCGGTGCTCAATCCTCAATTGCAAGCCGCACTCGCCCAACTGAATGAGGTAATTCGCCTAATCCCATTGCCTGGCATAACGGCCATTGAGATTTATGCCCCTCAGGATGAAGTCCTGCTTTTGGCGCACACCAGAAACCCGAGACCTATTCGGGAGTCGCACGCCTTAAGAGAACTTACCGGCCGGATGGATGTGTCCGGATGCCACCTGGTCCATGATGGGACGCGCCGCATACAGCGCGTCATGGGCCTTGAACATTTTACCTACCATATTGAAACTCCTGCCAAAATCTTCCAGCTTTCCGGTCAATTGGGCGGTTTCATCCAGGCCAATCAGGAGATGAATGCACACATGGTAAGGCATGTGATGGATTTGGCCCATGATGCCGTGCGGATCCTTGATCTCTATGGTGGGTGCGGGAACTTCGGCCTGCCGCTGGCCCATGCGGCCCAGAGCGTGACCGTGGTGGAAAGGGATCCGCGCCTGATAGCCCTTGGATCGCGCAATGCCGAACGCAATCAGCTCTCCAATATCCGTTTTATCGGTGGCGATGTCGGTAAAGCCCTGCCGAACCAGAGGCCGGGCCGGTTTGATACCGTCGTCCTCGATCCCCCGCGCGAGGGCGCCAAAGCCATTATGCCGTCGTTGAGAGAATTGAAGCCCTCTCAAATCATCTATGTCTCCTGCAATCCCATGACGCTGGCGCGGGATGTAGGTATGCTTTACAAGAGCGGCTACCGTCTCAAATCAATAAAACTCTTTGACATGTTCCCCCAGACCTACCACATCGAATCCGTCGCCCTGCTGGAATCCGCCTAAATCCAGCTTGAAGCCGCCATCGTCGACCGACCTCCCATTTTCAAGCTGGACAAAGCTCACTCCGGGCTTGTATATGAAAATAGATGATCATAGGGGTCGTATGCAAAGAAGATAATGCCGAGGCCCTTACCTATGCGGCCAAGGTCATCGCCTGGCTCGAAGCGCATCAGATCCCATGCCTGATCGAAGACCATCTGGCCGAGTTTACGGGACATGCGCACACGGCCGAGGTATGGAGCAAAGCCGAACTGCTCGTGGTGCTGGGCGGGGACGGCACGCTGTTGCGCACTATCCGTATGTCCGCCGAACGCGAGATCCCGATCCTGGGCGTGCATATGGGCTATCTCGGCTTCTTGAGCGAAGTGACGGAAAATGAATTGTTTCCGGCCCTTGAGGCCGTCCTGCGCGGTGAGTACGTCCGGGACGAACGCGTGATGCTCGAAGCCACGCTCATGCGCGGCCAGGAGCTCATCGTTCGGCAACATGTCCTGAACGATGTGGTGATCAACAAGAGCGCCTTGGCAAGGATCTTCGATATCGAGGTGTGGGTGGATGAAACCTTTATCACCTGTTACCGGGCCGACGGACTGATCGTCTCCACGCCCACCGGGTCGACGGCCTACAACCTTGCCGCCGACGGTCCCATCGTGCACCCCAAGGTTGAGGCCGTGATCCTTACGCCCATCTGCCCGCATATGCTTTCCAACCGCAGCATAGTACTGCCCAATTTCCAAGCCGTAACATTGATCGTGACCTCCAAAAAGGCGGCTGACAACATCTTTCTGACCTTGGACGGCCAAAGAGGCTATCCGCTCGAGGTGGGCGATAAACTCATCGTGCGCAGGGGTTCGCAAAGGGCGATCCTGCTCAGATCACCGCAGCGTGATTTCTTCCAGGTCTTGCGCTCAAAACTGAAGTGGCAGGAACGATGATTGAGTTCTTAAAAATTGACTCGATTGCCATTTTCGACGAGATCGCCATTGAATTCGCTTCCGGGTTGAACTGCATCACCGGCGAAACCGGCGCCGGCAAATCGCTCATTATCGGGGCCTTGACCTTGCTCATGGGCGCCAAGACCGGTCCCGACCTTATTCGGCCGGGACGGGAGAAGGCCGTGGTCGAGGCCCTGTTCAGCAACGCCGGCCAGGAAGTAGTCTTAAAACGCGAGATCTTCGCTTCAGGTCGCACACGCTGCTATATCAACGGCGAACTGGCCACCACCGAAAAAATGGGTGAGCTCACCACCGGACTCATCCATATCTACGGCCAGCACCAGTACCAGGACCTCCTGAATCCCAGGGAACATATGCGTATCCTGGAAGATCTGGACGGGCTGGGCCGCCAGGTGATTATGGAGGCTTACCAAACCCTGGAATCCACCCGCAGGAACCTCGCCAGCCTTGAAGACGCGATCACGCAGGCTAGGCGTGAGCAGGAGGATATCGGGTTTTCACTACAGGAGCTTATGGATGCACACATTGAAGCCGACGAGGAGCTGCGCCTCGCCCAGGCCCTGGAGACGGCCCGGGCCGCCGAGACCCTAAAGCAATCGGCCGTAGATGCCTTTGCGCTCCTCTATTCCGAACCCCAATCGGCCATGGACCAGTTATCGTCCGTCAAGGGGCTATTGAAGCGCATGAGCGCCCATGACCCGCGCATTGACACCGTCCTTGTTTCGCTTGAGAGCGCCATGGCGTTGATCGAGGATACGTCCTTGACCGTCCGCGACTTCAAGGACGCCTATGAATATGACTCTGATGCTATCAGCAAGCTCGAGGAGCGTCTTCATCTCATCCAAGACCTCAAGCACAAGCACCACACGGATGAAGCAGGTCTCATGCGCATCAAAAACGATCTTTCCGAGCGGCTTACCGTACTCGAAGACGCCGGTCACCTTATCAAAGCCGCGCAAGATTCCGTGGCACAGGCCCATGCGGCCTACCTCTTGGCGGCAGCCAAATTCCTGAAAGACCGCGCCGCCTTCGCCCAAACTTTTGCCGAGCGCATCAACGCCGACCTCAAAGGCTTGGGCATGAGCGGGACACGTTTCAGCGTGAGCCAGATCGACCCGTCCAGCATCGAAGATCTCAGCCTGAACGGCGACGATATCTCTCCTGCTCGGTTGTTGCAGGGTGAATTCATGATACGCACCAATGTCGGCCAGAAGATGCTGCCGCTGACCAAGATCGCCTCGGGGGGCGAATTGAGCCGGATCATGCTGGCCATCAAGGTCCAGCAGCGCAAGATGCAGGACGCCACCCTGATTTTCGACGAAATCGATGCCGGCATCAGCGGCCAGACCGCCATCATGATCGCTTCAAGGCTGAAATCGCTCGCCGAGCATGCACAGTCCATCGTCATTACGCACCTGCACCAAGTAGCGGCCCTGGCCGACAACCATCTCAGGGTTTCCAAGTCCGTTTCCGGCAGCGATACAATCGCTGCCATTCAACCGGTTGCCGGCCATGAACGGGTAATGGAGCTGGCGCGCATGATGGGCGGGGAAAATCCCGGACCCAAGGTGATCGCGCATGCCAGGGACTTGATGAAAGGTTGAATTTCAATCCTTTTTGCGGGTAATAACGGGCGCTCGAGCGCGTTTTTATGCTTTGACTTTTCCGGCCAGGGTGCTAGATAACCAGGATTATTATGATCAGGAAAGCCTCAGTCACGGATGTGCCCGAAATCAAACGCCTCATCGAGCCGTTTGTAAAAGAGGGTTTGATGCTGCCCAAATCCCTGCATGCGCTTTATACCTCGATCAGAGACTTCTGGGTCTGGCATGAGGATGGTGCGGTGCGAGGCTGTTGCGCGCTCCAGATCTCCTGGGAGGACATGGCCGAGATACGAACCCTGGCGGTCGACAAGGATCGGCAGGGGAGGGGACATGGACTGAAGCTCCTGAAAACCTGCATGCAGGAAGCTCTTGATCTGGGGCTCGGCAATCTCTTTACGCTCACCTATACACCTGACTTCTTCAAAAAAGCCGGTTTTACCGTCGTCGACAAGGCCATGCTCCCCAATAAGATCTGGGCGGATTGCATCCATTGCCCGCATTTCCCGGAGTGCGACGAAACGGCCCTGCTGTACAAGCTCAAGGACGAATAATATGCAAGCCCTCGCAATGATAGAGCGCATTCAGGAGTTATTGGCAAAAAAATCATTGCACGAGTACGAGATCTTCGTGGCGAGCACGGATAAGCTCCGCGCCGAGGCCAAGGAAGGGGTGGTACATTCCCTGGACCGGGCCTCCGAGACGGGTTTAAGCCTGAGGATCCTGCTGGACGGCGCTTTCGGATTCGCCTACGGCAGCAGGGCGGACGAAGAGCTCGTTGAGGCCGCCCTGCTTTCGGCCCGCCATCAATTCAAGGATGAGTTCAATCATATCCCGCAGGTTTCCGTTGATCCCATGGAACTGGATGTCTATGACGAGCGCATTGTGAGAGCCGGACCCGATGAGTGCATCGAACGCGCCATCGAGCTGGAGGCAGCCTCAAGGGCTGCTGACCAGCGTATCCAGCAGGTCCGCAAAGCAAGCTTCAGCCGCGCTATCACGCACGTACACCTGGTCAACTCGAAGGAAGTGGCCGTGAGCGCCCGCGCGACCACCTGCGGGGCTTCCATCATGGTCATGGCCAGGCAGGGCGATGACATGCAGGCCGGGTATGAATTCGGTTTCAGCCATGCCTGGCCGGATATCGACGTGCACTGGATCGGCAGCGAGGCTGCGCGTCAGGCGACCTCCATGCTGGGTGCCCGGCACATCAAGACCATGCGCCTCCCGGTCCTGTTCGACAACACCGCTACGTCCGATATGCTGGGAATCATCGGGCAGTCTTTTCTGGGCGAAAACGTCATCAAGGGTAAATCCTATCTGAAGGACAAACTGGGGGCGGCGTGCTTCTCACCCGTGATCAATCTGAGCGATAACCCGCTTGACCCCCTGGCCGCGGACGCCTGCGGTTTCGATGGCGAAGGCATGCCCTCACGCGATAATGTCCTGATCAAAGACGGCGTTCTCCAGGGGTATGTCTATGACAGCTACTGGGCTAAAGTGGCCGGAACGGCTTCGACCGGCAATGCCGTGCGGGGCGGTTATCGATCGATTCCCGGCCTGGGCTTAAGGCATCTCTGTCTGATGCCCGCGCATAACGGCGGGGCAGGGCTCAAAGGCCCGGGGCAGACCCTCAAGGTAACCGACATCATGGGGCTGCACATGGCCGATCCCATCTCCGGCGAATTTTCGGTGGGCGTCAACGGTTTTCTCATGCAGGACGATGAAGTCCTGTATCCCGTGCGTGAGGCGGCCTTATCCGGCAATATCTTCGAGATGTTCGCGCGTGTCCTGGCGGTAGGCAGTGATGTGCGCGCCTTTGGAAGCGTCAAGTGTCCATCCGTACTCATTGATGCCATGGACCTAAGCTCCAAGTGATCGAAAGACAGGTGGAAAGAAATGTTTGAATGGATGATAAAAATCTTCGGTTCCCAGAACGATCGCGAGCTCAAAAGGCTTAAGCCCCTAGTCGAGCGGATCAACGGACTGGAGTCCAAGTATGCGGCGATGAGCGACACGGATCTCAAACAGGTCACGCCGCATTTCAAACAAACGATTGAAAACGGCGCCGGTCTGGACGACATCCTGCCGGACGCCTTTGCCGCCGTGCGCGAAGTATCCAAACGTACGCTGGGCATGCGCCCCTTTAATGTCCAGGTCTTGGGCGGGATCATTCTACACCAGGGCAAAATCGCCGAGATGAAGACGGGCGAGGGCAAGACCCTGGTGGCCACCATGCCGGTCTACTTAAACGCCCTGATGGGCAAGGGCGCGCATGTCGTGACGGTTAATGATTACCTGGCCCAACGCGACGCCGAATGGATGGGAAACATTTATAAATTCCTGGGGTTGAGTGTGGGAGTGATCGTGCATGGACTTGACGACCCTCAGCGCCGGGATAACTACTTCGCCGATATCACCTACGGCACGAACAACGAGTTCGGATTCGACTACCTGCGCGACAACATGAAGTTTTCCCTGGATGATTATGTCCAACGCGATTTCTTCTATGCCATTGTGGACGAGGTCGACTCCATCCTGATCGATGAAGCCCGCACCCCGCTGATCATCTCCGGGCCTTCCGAGGAATCGACCACCAAGTATTATGACGCCAACAACTCCATCGTGGCATTGCTGCGCAGGGACCATGCCGACAAGCTCTACAGCAAGGATGAAAAGGCCCATACCGTGGTACTCACCGAAGAGGGTATCGATTTCGTCCAGCAGTTCCTGGGCAAGGAAAACCTGTACGAGCCCTCGGAGTTCGAGACCGTCCACCACCTGAACCAGGCCTTGCGCGCGCATGTGCTCTTCAACCGCGACGTGGATTACGTGGTCAAGGACAACGAGGTCCTGATCGTGGATGAATTCACGGGCCGGCTCATGCCCGGACGGCGTTACTCGGAAGGACTGCACCAGGCCCTGGAGGCCAAGGAGGGCGTCAAGGTCGCCAATGAGAACCAGACCCTGGCCACCATCACCTTCCAGAATTACTTCCGGATGTATGATAAACTGGCCGGCATGACCGGTACGGCCGAGACCGAGGCCCTGGAATTCAAGAAGATCTACAATCTGGACGTGATGGTGATGCCCACCAACATGCCCATGATCCGCATCGACCATAACGATGTCATCTACAAGACCGAGCAGGAAAAATACCACGCCGTGGTCAAGCAGATCGAGGAATGCCATGCCAAGGGCCAGCCGGTCCTGGTCGGCACCATCTCGATCGAGAACTCGGAGAAGGTCGCCAAGCTGCTCAAACGCAAGAACCTGCCGCACCACGTACTGAATGCCAAGCACCACGAGCGTGAGGCCGAGATCGTGGCCCAGGCAGGCCGCAAGGGCGGCATCACCATCGCCACCAACATGGCCGGCCGGGGCACGGACATCATCCTGGGCGGCAATCCTGTCTTTCTTGCCAAACAGAAGGCCTCAGGCGACGACACCGACTACCAGGATTTCATGGCGCAGTTCAAGGAGCAGTGTTCTCAGGAGCACAAAGAGGTCCTGGACGCGGGCGGGCTCTTCATCCTGGGCACGGAGCGCCATGAGAGCCGGCGCATCGACAATCAGCTGCGCGGACGTTCAGGCCGTCAGGGCGATCCGGGGGCCTCGCGCTTCTACCTTTCACTGGAGGACGATCTGATGCGTATCTTCGGTTCGGAGCGCATTGCCTCCATCATGGATAAACTGGGTGTGGAAGAGGATGAACCCATTGTACACCCGCTCATCAACCGCAGCATTGAGGGGGCCCAGAAGAAGGTGGAGGGCCGGAACTTCGAGATCAGAAAACACCTGCTCGAATACGACGATGTCATGAACAAGCAGCGCGAGGTGGTGTATTCCGAACGCCGCCGTATCCTGGCGGAAGATAACCTCAAGGACACGGTGCTGGATATGGTTGAGGATGTGGTGGACGGCATGGTGGCCGAGCACATCCCATCCAAAGGCCAGGTAAGCGACTGGGACATGGATGGGCTCAAGTTGGGAATCAAGAACACCTTCGGCCTTGATTTGATCTACGAACCACCGCCGAAGTCTGATGCCGAAACGCTTCAGACCGCCATTATCGAGGAGATCGTGGCCCACTATAACAGGCGCGAAACCGAGTTCACGCCTGAGGTCATGCGCATGCTGGAACGCCAGATCCTGCTCATGACGCTGGACACCTTCTGGAAGGACCATCTGCTTTCCATGGACCACCTCAAGGAGGGCATCGGCTTAAGGGGCTACGGCCAGAAAAATCCGCTACGTGAATACCAGCGCGAAGGCTATGACGCCTTTGTGGCCATGCTCGACCGTGTCAAAGACCTGTCTCTGGAACGCCTGTTCAAAATCCAGATCCAGCAGCAGAGCGACGTCGAGCACATCAACCGCCGCGAACGCAAGCAGCGTTTGCAGCTGAGCCGCGGCTCGGATATCCCGCAACAGACCACGGTCAAACGGCAAGGCCGCAAGGTCGGCCGCAATGAGCCGTGTCCCTGCGGCTCCGGAAAGAAGTACAAGCAGTGCTGCGGGAGGGATGAATGAAGCTCCCGCAAGGCTTCCGGTTCGCTGCCGTGAATGCCGGGGTCAAGTCGCCTGAGGCCACTCGTCTCGACATGGGCCTGATCGTGTGCTCCGTGCCCGCCGAGGCGGTGGCGGTCTTTACCCGTAACCAGGTTAAGGCCGCTCCGGTGCAGATCGGCATACGCCAGAGCGCCCAAGGCAAAGTCCGGGCCGTACTGGCCAACTCGGGCAACGCCAATGCCTGCACCGGCGAGAAAGGCATTGATGACGCGCAGAGGTTGATGCGCTGCGTGGCTGATAATCTGGGTATCAACACGGAGGAAGTCTTTCCCATGTCCACCGGGGTGGTCGGCGTGCCTCTGCCGCTTCAGCGTATGCTGGAAAAAGTACCGGAGCTTGCAGAAAGTCTGGGAGATGATCCTCAAGGTTTTGTGACCTCGATCATGACCACGGACACATTCGCCAAAACCGCCAACCGACAGGTGGGACAAGCTACGGTCTTCGGTTTCGCCAAAGGGGCGGGCATGATTGCGCCCAATATGGCCACTATGTTGGCGTTGGTGCTTACCGATGCCCGTCTATCGCGCGCGGAACTGGATGGGGCGGTGCGGGGCTGCCTGGAAAAGACCTTCAATGCCATTACGGTCGACGGCGACACATCCACCAACGACACCTTGCTGGTGATGTCATCCAATTGCCTTGAGGCAGATAAGTCATCGATTATATTAGCTATTCAGGAAGTCATGCAGGAGCTGGCGATCAAGGTGGTCTCCGACGGCGAAGGGGCCACGAAATTGATCACCATCACCGTAACCGGGGCTCTCAGCGATGCCGATGCCGGTGCAGTGGCGCGCTCGGTGGCCAATTCGCTCTTGGTCAAGACCGCCTTGTTCGGCCAGGACCCCAATTGGGGGCGCATCATGTGCGCCATCGGCAACAGCGGCGTAAGAGTGAACGAGCAGGCCGTTGCCATTATGGTCGGAGGCATGCCGTTCGTTTCAGACGGTCAAGAGGCGCCGGGTTTCGACGAGGAGAAGGGTCATGCCGCGCTTGAACCGCGCGAGGTATCCATCGACATCGACCTCGGGTCAGGGAGCGGCACCTTCCGGGTATGGACAACGGACATGTCGTATAAATACGTCGAGATCAATGCCGCGTACCGCACCTGAGGCACGCCATGCGTACATCGTCTGATAATATATGTTATGTTAAATTTGATTCCGAGAATACAAAATCTTCCTCTCGCGGTCCTTGGGCGTTTTTTTCAGGATGAACAACCATACAGCCGCCTTCCCTAAAGTGCGCTGGCGGCCAAATGGTGAGCCGCTTTTTTGGCAGGATATAAGCGCACCGCCCTTGGGTGCGCTACGATATCGAATGGAGCTTCGGACATGATGCAACAGTCGACCCTGCTCTTTGAAAAACCAGGTCCTCAGAACACGGATGCCTGCATCCAAACGATCCAAGGATATTTGAATGTAAACCACGTCGCGTATCTGGTCGTGGCCTCCACCTCAGGCGCCACGGCCCGGTCTTTTCAAACTGCCCTCAAAGACATGGAGGTCAATCTGGTCGTGGTGACCCATAGCGTTGGATTCAAGGAGCCCAACCACGACGAGTTCGACCCACGCATCCGCGCCGAGCTCAGCACGGCGGGAATCAGAATATGCACCGGCACCATCCTGACCCATTCTCTGGAGAAATCCATCATGGAAAAGTTCGGCGGCAGCTATCCCGGCTATATCATCGCGAGTACGCTACGCCGTTTCGGCGAAGGCACAAAAGTAGCCGTCGAGGTCGTCATGGAGGCCTGCGATGCCGGGCTGATCCCCGAAGATATCGAGGTCCTGGCCGCAGGCGGCACTGGACGCGGCACTGATACGATTTTGCTCATAAAATCAAAGCCTTCCAAGCGATTTCTTGACATTGAGGTATTGGAAATCCTGGCCCGCCCGCGGGGGCGATGAAGCCCCCTGCTGTCCAGTAAAACCGCCCTCCCCTCACATCAAGGCTCTGCGAGGACAAGACGTAAGCACAAGCGGCGAGCGATAAAGGATCATCACCCACCGCTTGCGATATCAGTGCTGTGAGCGCCTTATTTCGCGGTTGCCTCCGCCTTAGGCGTGGGCGTCACCATGATGATGGCGCTTACCGGGCATTCCAGGGCGCAGAAACCGCAGCCGATGCAGGCCTTTTCATTGCGGATATAGGGGTGCCCGTGCTTGTCCTTTCCGGCCGCTCCGCTTAATGCCAGGCAGGCGGTCGGGCAGGCGTCGACGCAGATATTGCACGACATGCATTTCTTATTGTCGATCACGGGTTTGGGCCAGGTCGGACGTTTCATCATCGTGGCCACGCGGCCGATATTGTCGATAACAGCTGCCCGCGGGCAGATGCGGCCGCAGGCCCCGCAGTCGATGCACAGCTCCGGGTCAATGCTGTGGGGCTTCTTGTTTTCCCCCGAGATGGCCTTGGTCGGACATACCCGCTTACAGGCGCCGTCACCGATGCAGGCTTCAGAATTGATCGTGTGCGACATATCTATCCGCCTCCTAATTAGTGATGCCGAGCTTTGACAGCGTCTCAGGTTTGGGCTTGCCGGTTTCCGGGTCCCAGCCGAAATGCTCCCAGTAGTCATGGGTAAGCTTGTCGATCGCCACGGTACGTCCCTTGTTGGCGCCAGTGAGCAATGGTGGAATGCCCAGCGCCCGATCGTGAATCCTGAACTGTTTGGGTTCGATCCCGTGCTTGACGTTGAAGGCCTGCTTGATGGTCTGGATACGTTCTCCGATATCCATGTAATCGTTCGGGGTTTTGTTCCAGCCCGTGGCGGCGTTGAGCCACTCAAAGGTCGGGGTGCGCTTGATGCCGATGAAGCATCCGAACATGCACAAACCGCTGCCGTTGATGACATTCATGAACTTGCTGCAGGCGCCGGCTTGCAGGATCTTACCCTCATCCGCGACATATTTCTCGTTCTTCATGTAGAGCGGCATGATCTTGGGCAGGCCCTTGACCTTTTTCCAGAGTTGGAACATCTCATAATACAGCCCGGCGCCAATGGTATGCCGCCCCGGGGTGGGCTCTACCGAGTAGTGCAGTGCGAAACCGGGATCGCCGCGGCCGTCGTGCATGGCCGGTTCCTGGCCTCCGGCTTGAATAGCGAACTTCTCCGCTCCTTTGCCGATCTTTTTAGAAGCAACTTTTGACCCGTCGGCCAGGATGTCGCCGATACCCTCACGTTTGATCATCTTATGGATCAGGCCGATGATGGCATCGGCATTGCCCCAGGTCAGATCCAGGCCATCGGTGTCTTCGCGCGTAAGGATGCCGTTTTCGAAGCATTCGATGGCGAACGCCACGGTGCCGCCGGCCGAGATGGTGTCCATGCCGGCGCGGTTGAGGAGCTCGTTCAGATAAAAGATGCTGTCGGCGTCTTCATTCATGAGGAGGCCGCCCAAGGCCAGCACGGTCTCGTACTCAGGCTTATGGGTTTCGGAGTATTTACCGCTGAGCGAGCAGATCCCGCCGCAGCCTAATGGGCAGGAATAACAATGATACTTAACGGTCTCGCATTTGGTGAAGACATCCGAATTGACGGTCTTGGATTTGGAAGGACCAAAGTCCGCGTTGCTGCCCTTCCAGTTCTTGATCGGAGAATCGCCCATGCCGATCGACATCTGATTCATGCTGCCCGTGCCCCACATCCTGAGCAGGACCTTGTAGAGCATGCCGTCCATGGCCATCTGATTGGGGATGAGTCCCATGCCGGCACCCAGGTAGGCATTCAAGAATCCCGGCCACTTGGGCAGATCAAACTGCACCCAGCGGTTGCATTTCTGGCTTAAATGCTTCATCTCATCGCGGTTGTTGGGCACAATACGTTTGTATCCTCTCAAGACCACGGCCTTGAGCTTCTTGGAGCCCATGACCGCTCCCAGTCCCGACCGTGCCGCGATACGACCGCGGTCATTGCAGATCCCGGAGATGAGCGAAAGCTTTTCACCGGACGGTCCGATGCAGGCCACGCGGACATCGTCGCCGTGTGTATGTATAAGCATTTCCTCGGTCTCGACCGCGTCCTTGCCCCACAGCTCGGAGGCGTCCTTGAGCTCGATCTTATCATTATCGATGAGCAGGTAGACCGGTTTGGGGCTGAGGCCGGTAAAAAAGATGCCGTCATAACCGCAGTGCTTGATGGCCGGCGAGAACTGACCGCCGCAATTGGCGTCGCCCCAGCCGCCGGTCAAGGGAGATTTGCCCACCGCCGACCAACGACCGGAGAAGAGGCTGCCGGTACCGGTCAGCAGGCCCGATACCAGACCCAGGATATTATCGGGTCCCAAGGGGTCGGCTCCGGCCGGTATGCGGTTGTATAAGAGGTAAGCGCCCAGGCCCTGTCCGGAAAGGTACTGTTCGTATACCGCATCCGGAATGAGCTCTTCCTTGAATTCACCCTTGCCTAAATCCACGAACAGGACCTTCCCCATGTAGCCTTTTGCCATAAACCCTCCTTATCCTTGTGTGGCAATCTCTACACAATCAACACGGTACGCTGTTCTCTAAAAGCCGCACCCTTCTTCTTTCAAGCGCGTTCGTGGGCCTTCTTACCATAGACCCTTTCGTAGGCTTTGCAGAACGGACACAGGCCGTCTTCGATGTTTTTGACGAACCAGAAGGTGAATCCTTTTTGCTCTGAGCGCGCATGCCTGCATACTGGACATTCTACACAACGCTGCGCCATCCACCGGTCTTTATTCGAAATCTGAGGCATGCTAACCTCCTCTGTCTTGTATTGAACAAGCAGTATATTATATGAAATACCGACCATCCGTAAAGTGCATTATTTTATATATTTACGAACATAATACTTCGTCGGTATCCGGCAAGATCCTTGTGAGGTTAAGGAGTCTTGCTCTATCGTCTTGAGCTTTACCTTTAAACCTTTAATTTTCTGAGGCGCAGGGCATTGGTGATGACCGAGACCGAGCTGAAGCTCATGGCCGCGGCGGCGATCATGGGGCTTAAGAGCAGGCCGAAGACCGGATAGAGCGCACCGGCCGCGATGGGAATACCCAGGGCATTATAGAGGAACGCGAAGAACAGATTCTGTTTGATATTGCGCATGGTGGCCCGACTCAATGTACGCGCGCGCATGATGCCTCCCAGATCGCCTTTGACCAGAGTGATGCCCGCGCTCTGCATGGCCACGTCCGTACCCGTACCCATGGCGATGCCGACCTGCGCCTGGGTAAGCGCCGGGGCGTCGTTGATCCCGTCGCCCGCCATGGCGACGAACCGGCCTTGGGCCTGCAGGCGCTTGACGGCCTCAAGCTTCTCGTCCGGTAATACCTCGGCGATCACCTCGTCGATGCCCAGTTTGTCGGCCACGCTCTCGGCCGTAGCGCGATTGTCGCCGGTGAGCATGACGATGCGCAGGCCTTCCTGGTGCAACGCCTTGACGGCCTCGGGGGTGGTTACCTTGATCGGGTCCGAAACACCCAGAAGACCGATGAGCTTGCCATCGCCTGCCACAAAAACGATGCTGGATCCGGATGCCATATCGCTCGGATATTTTTCCAGCCCTTCCAAGCCGTTTTCGCGCATGAAGGCTTCGTTGCCGATCAGGATCCGGTGGCCGCCGATCAAGCCGCTTACCCCACGGCCGGGAATGGTTTTAAAATCTTCGGCCCTGCCCAGGGGAACATCCTGTTTCATAGCGCCCCGCACAATGGCGGCCGCCAAGGGATGCTCACTGCCCTTTTCCAGGCTGCCGGCCAAAAACAGCAGGGTTTTTTCGGTTTGGTCGCCCAAAACGGATACCATGCTCAGCGTCGGCTTGCCTTCCGTAAGGGTCCCGGTCTTGTCGATGACTAACGTATCGACCTTTTCGAGGGTCTCGATGGCCTCGGCGTCTCTGAACAGGATGCCCATGACCGCGCCTCGCCCGGCGGCCACCATAATGGACATGGGCGTGGCGAGCCCCAGGGCGCATGGACAGGCAATGATCAATACCGAGATCCCGGCCACCAAGGCCGAGGCGATACGCGGCTGCGGACCGAGTAAGAGCCAGATGGTAAAAGCAATGATTGCCGCCATGATGACCGCCGGCACGAACCAGCCGGCGACCACATCGGCCAGTCGCTGGATCGGCGCGCGGCTGCGCTGGGCCTGAGACACCATCGCCACGATGCGGGCCAGCATGGTCTCGGCGCCTACCTTTTGGGCTTCAACGATCAAGGCCCCGGTGCCGTTCAGGGTCGCGCCGATGACGGGGTCGCCGGCGCGTTTACCTACGGGCATGGGTTCTCCGGTAAGCATGGATTCGTCCACGGCGCTCATCCCTTCCAGGACGACGCCGTCCACGGGGATCTTTTCGCCCGGCCTGATCCTCAAACGGTTTCCGGGACATACGTTCTCCAGGGGTATGTCTTCCTCGCCGCCGTCATCCCTGATACGCCTGGCCGTCATGGGCGAGAGTCCTAGAAGACCGCGGATGGCCTCTCCGGTTCGCTGGCGGGCCCGCAGTTCGAGCACCTGCCCCAGGAGCACCAGCACCACGATCGCGGCCGCGGCCTCGAAATAGACATTCAGACTGCCGTCCGGCTGGTAAGCGCTGGGGGGAAAAAGCCCGGGCAGGATAACGGCCGCCAAGCTGTACAGGTAGGCCACGGCCACGCCCAACCCGATCAGGGTGAACATATTGAGATTCTTCTTGATAAGCGAGCGCCAGGCGCGCTCGAAAAAGGGCCAGCCGGCCCAAAATACGACCGGTGTGGCCAGAATCAGCTCCAGCCACGCATAGGTTGTTTGAGGCAGTTTAAGACCGAGCCATCCGCCCGGAATGAGATGCCGCATGGCGATCATCATGAGCGGTACGGTCAAGCATAGTCCCACCAGGAAGCGCCGGCGCATATCCATGTACTCGGGGTTCGCCTCCTCGCTGGCCATTACCGTACGGGCTTCCAGTGCCATGCCGCAGATCGGGCATGTCCCGGCTTCATCGCGCGTGACCTCGGGATGCATGGGACAGGTCCATTGCGAGCGTCGTTGTGGCAGCGAAGGGGCCAGCGGCTCGAGCGCCATCCCACATTTGGGGCACGCCCCGGGCTTGTCCAGAAGGATCTCGGGGTCCATGGGGCAGGTATACATCATGCCGGGTAGACTGTCGGCCGGCTGGTTCGGGGTCGAGGCTGCATCGCCCTTAAGGTAGCGCTCAGGGTCGGCCTTGAATTTTTCGACACACGTGGGGTTGCAGAAATAGTATGTCTGCCCCTGGTAAGCATATTTGATGTAGGCCTCGGGATCATTGGTGCTCATGCCGCATACCGGATCGCGGTAAACGTTTTGATTTTGTTTCCCATTGTTGCAACAACTTGTGCATTTCGGAGCTTCGTGATCCATATCCGACCTCAGTTTCTTTTCGTAGAGTCTACAGTACCTATACTTATAGGACCTCCGAAGAGAATATCAAGACGACAGGGGGAAGAACCGGGTATGATGCCTTTATCCCGTACAACCGCTTGATCAGTTCTTGAGCCTTGCCCGAATATACATATCGGTGGCGGAATACTGCTTCCATTTCAAATAATACCGCAACCTGGATGAGAACTGCGGCAACAGGGCTTTGACAATTTCCTTGAGCACACTGCCCAATTCAAGACGCACGTAAGGATACTTCCGTATGCTCAAGACCTCGAAGCCCAGACGTTCAAGGATACCCACCACGATAGCCTGTGAGGCGAAGCTCAGATGATCGGGCAGGCAAAAGGGACGGTAGTGATCCGGGGCCGGAAACCCCGCTGTATCGCCGGTCTGCACAATGATCTCGCCCCCAGGCTCCAATAACTTCTTCAGGCCTTCCAGAAAACGAGGGGGATCAGGCAGATGCGAATAGACGTTTAAGAGCGAGATAACGTCGTATCGCCCCGTATGGGTCTCGAGGTCGAAATAGTCGACGTTCAGCCCCCTCTTGCGCGCCGACGCCTGTTTATGGACATTGGGCTCGGTCCCTCTCGCCTCGACCATCCCGGGGGCATAGCGCTGCACGGCCTGTATGAACTCCCCATGCCCGCATCCGACATCGAGCCATGTCCGGAGATGGCCCATATCACCACCGAAGAGATCCTCCAGGACCTTACGATACATCCGCACCCTGCCCGGATTGTAGATGCCCGTCATGTCGAGTTCATTCAAGCCCGCGTGCTTACCCTGTTTATGCGCTTGGGTAATCTGATCGTCATCGGGCCTGTTCTCGACAAACAACAGTCCGCACCCATCGCATTTCACCAAGGTAAATCCGTTCTCTTCGGCATAGAAGCGGTGATTCCCGGAGCCGCAATAGTAACATCCAGCTGTTTTCATGCCGTTAACCTCCATGCATTATGTCCGTGAATCAACCGATGCGCCCAGCGGATTGCCTTGCGCACCGCTTTCATCCACAAAGGACAGCAACACCCCACCGAGGACGAACAACAGGGCCACCGAGCTGATGCCGACGCGCGAAGCCACGGAGTTTGCCATACCCATGTTTTTTGCCAGCAGGCCGACGCCGGCCATGAGCACCGGCCCGATGACCACGGCGAACTTGCCCAGCATGTTGTAGAAGCCGAAGAACTCTGCCGCCTTGTCGGCCGGGATCATTCGGGCGTAGAGAGAACGGCTCAAGGCCTGTATGCCCCCCTGCACCAGACCGATGGTGACGGCCAAGGCGTAGAACTCATAAGAGTGTCTCATAAAGGCACCCCATACCGCGATGCAGATGTAGACACCGATGGCCAGGTAAATACCGCGCTTGGCGCCGATCTTAGAGCCCAGCCAACCGAAGGCGACGGCCGATGGAAAGCCCACAAACTGGGTGATGAGCAGGGCCAGAATCAGGTCATTGGACTCAAAACCAATTGCCAGCCCGTAGTCCACGGCCATACGCACGATGGTGTCCACGCCGTCGATATAGAGCCAGTAGGCCACCAGGAAAATAAGGATGTGCTTGAGGGCCCTGACCTCTCGCACAGTGCGCGCCACCTGGACAATGCCTGAGCACACGGCCTGTCCGCCATGGAGCGCGTTGACGTTTCTTGTTTCATGGACAAAGAGCATGATCGGGATGGAAAAAACGGCCCACCAGATACCGACTGTGAGAAAGGCAAAACGTACGGCCTGGCCGGAGTCGGTCAAGCCGAAAATATGCGGATGAAGGGTCATCACGACATTGAGCGCAAACAGCAGCCCGCCGCCCAGGTACCCCAGGGAATAGCCCAGGGCCGAGACCAGATCCATCCTCTTGGACGAAGCCACGACCGGCAGCAGGCTGTCATAAAAGATGTTGCCGCCTGAAAAACCGATGGTGGCCATGGCATAGAGCAGTACGGCATAGCGCCAGTGCCCCTGCGTTACCAGAGCAAGTCCTCCAGTCATAACCACGCCCATGCAGGCAAAGAACAGCAGGAAACGTTTCTTGGCCGTAGAACTGTCCGCAATGGCGCCCAGCACCGGAGCGAGCACTGCCACGATGATGCCGGCCAAAGAATTGGCCAGTCCGAGTCGGGCCGTGCTTACCACCGTGTCGGCGCCGGCGCTCCAGTATTGCTTGAAGAAGATCGGGAAGAAGCCTGCCATGACCGTGGTGGCAAAGGCCGAGTTGGCCCAGTCGTAGAGCGCCCACGACAGAACGGATTTCCTCTCATCCGGCATAAGGTTCTCCCTTGTATGCGTGCATAACGGCATCTAAAAGGACGGCGGACGGAGAGTCAATGAAATAAAAGTAGATTGTCCCTTCCGCCCGCCCTCCTCCCCTATCCGGGTTAGAAGGGCGGACGGATCTTATCTAATAGGCCTTTTCTCCCGAGAGCGCTTCCGGCGAGATCTTATCACGGAACAAGCGGTAGACCCAGATCTTATAAACGATGACGATGGGTACGAAGATCAGGGCCACCACGGTCATGATGGTCAAAGTGAGCCGGCTGGAGGATGAATTGTAAATGGTCAGGCTGTAGGTCGTGTCGATGCTGGACGGGATCAGGTTGGGGAACAGGCCCACGATGCCGGTGAAAGCCACCATGACGATAGTGACACATGAGGCGGCAAAGGCCTTAAGCGCCTGCGAACGGACCAGGAACAGCTTGATCAGGACAAGCGCAGCCACGGCCGCCAGGGGGACGACCAGGAACACGGGCGCGGAGATATAGTTCTCATAGAGACGTGTTACCAGGGCGGTATGGGCCAGGAAGATCACGGCCACGGCCAGGAGTACCAGCCAAGCCTTGCCGGCCAGGGCCAGGGCGCGCTCGCTGATCGCTCCGCTGGTCTTGATTCCCGTATAGATGGCCCCGTGCACGACGAACAGGGCCACGAAGAGGACGCCGGTGACCAATCCGTAGGGGTTAAGCAGAGTCAGCAAATTGCCGTGATAGCCGGCCGCGTCCATGGGCAAGCCCTCGAAGATATTGCCGAAGGCCACGCCCAGGAGCAGGGCAATCAGGAGGCTGCTCACCTGGAAGCCCAGATCCCAGATCTTTTTCCAGCCGGGAACGGCCACCTTGCCCCGGAATTCCAGGGACACGCCGCGGATGATCAGCGAGAAGAGCAATAAGAGTAAGGCCGTATACAAGTAGCTGAACATGAGGGCATAGGTGGTGGCAAAGGCCGCAAAGGTAGCGCCTCCGGCCGTGATCAGCCAGACCTCATTGCCGTTCCATACCGGGCCGACGATCTCTACCGTAGCCAGGCGCTCATTTTCATTCTTTGCCAGAAAAGGCTGCAGCATGGCCGTGCCAAGCACGAAGCCGTCCAGCATGAAGTAGACCGCCCAGAGAACAGCCCACAACGCAAACCACGTAATCTGCAATGCCTGCAAGGTATTCATATCACACCCCCTTGACTGGACCGGCCGGTCCCTGTTTGGCATACTTGGCCAGGAGGTAGACATCCACTACGCCCAGTAGCGTATAGACACACGTGAAAGCGATCAAGGAAACGATGACCTGGCTCACACTAATGGAGCGAGATACGGCCTCCGAGGTCTTCAAGAGACCGTATACGATCCATGGCTGCCGGCCCACCTCGGCCACGATCCATCCCAGCTGCACCACGATGTAAGGCAATGCGATTGATGCCACCATGATCTTGAGGAAAAAAGGACTGGACTCAAGTTTGTCGCGCATGGATATCCAAACCGCGATGAGCGAAATGAGGAGCATCAACATGCCCAGCAAGACCATGAACCGGAAGCTGTAGAACGTCAGCCCCACGGGCGGCCGCAGATCGCGGGGGATGTCCCTAAGGCCTTTGACCTCAGCATCGGGATCGTGGTAGGAGAGCAGGCTGGTCAGTTTCGGTATGGTAATAAGCTCGACGACATTGCGTTCATTCGCGCTGTCCGGCACCACGATCAGGCTCAAACCCGCGCCCCGCTGCGTGTCCCAGACCGCCTCCAGGGCGGCGAGCTTGGATGGCTGCACCTTGGCGATTTCCACCCCGTGGAAGTCGCCCGTGGCCAGGACCACGATACCGGCAACGAGCCCGAAGATGGCTGCCACGCGGAAGGAGCGCTTGAAAAAATCGACCTCGTTTTTCTTTAAGAGATGCCAGGCCGCCACGCCGGTCACGAAAAAGGCCGCCAGGACATAGCCGGAAAACAGGGTGTGAAAGAACTTGATCCAACCGTAGGGGTTGCCCACGACGGCCGCAAAGTCGGTCATCTCGGCGCGCCTGGTGATCAGCGGGTTACCCGCGATGTCTACCATGGCGGCGCCGACCGGATTTTGCATCCAACCGTTGGCCAGGAGAATCCATAGGGCCGAGAGGTTGGTGGCGAAGGCCACGATCGTTATGGAAAGGGCATGCGCGCGTGCCGATATTTTATCCCAGCCGTAGATCCAGACACCGATGAAGACCGACTCCAGGAAGAATGCCAGAGTGGCTTCGATGGCCAGAGGCGCGCCGAAGATATCGCCCACGTACTTGGAGTATTCGGCCCAGTTCATGCCGAATTGGAACTCCAGGGTAATGCCGGTTACTATCCCCAAGGCAAAGTTGATGAGAAAGAGCTTGCCCCAGAAACGCGCCATCCGCAGCCATACCTCATCCTTGGTCTGCACATAACGCCATTCCATCCAGGCCACCAGCACGGAAAGGCCCAGGGTCAAGGGCACGAAGATGAAATGGAACATGCTGGTGATGGCGAACTGCAACCTACTCAACATCAGAACATCCATACCCAACCTCCCTTCATATCTTTACGATGAAAATCATCCGTGTTTATCACATGCCATCCAGATAATGGCACCGAGCAAAACATCTACATACCCTGCGCCAGGGATTTCAAGCTCACCTCTTCCAGAATACCCTTGGTCACGGCTTGGAGCCGGCGCCATACCGGGTGCACCGGGCATGTCGGCTTGAATGCGCATGCGCTGTCATCCATCAGGCAGGTATTGGGCATGATCGGACCTTCAACGGCCTCCACGATCTGGCCTAGCGTGATCATTTGGGCCGGCCGTGCCAGAGCGAAGCCTCCGCCCTGCCCTTTATAAGACCTTATTAGTCCTTTATCACCCAGCACTTGAAAGATCTTCGCCAGGAACGCCTGGGGGGCCTGCATCTCGCGCGCGATCTCGCCGATCATTATCGATTGGCCTTCTTCCGTTCTCGCCAGGTATAGCATGCCACGGATGGCATATTCAGCCTTACGGGTCAGCTCCATCATACCGCTCACCTTTTTAGGATCTTTATTGTCTTATTAATCCTAATCACGCCGAGGTTGTCAAGTATTTTCTGATGGCATGACTTCACTATTATCCGGGTATGTGGAATTTTCTTCGCTTAGCGGGAGGAGCACCTCCGGTCCGCGACCGTGGATATTTCAGGTATTGCGCCTCGGGAGCTTATCCGCCATCTGGCGCGTCCCCTCTTCCAGTGAGGGAGTTTCGATGCCCTCTCCGGCCAGAAAGTTCCGGTAGTGCAATTGCGCGCCGGGTTCGATGCCGGGTATGTCTGTGCCGCAGGCTTGTATAAAGGCGATCACGCCCGGGGCCGCATGGATGATACGGCCCGAGACCAAGGCAAGCACGGTATGCGCGGCCTGAAGGTCATCCAGACGGTGCGAGATGTGGATAACCGTTTTGCCGTGTTCGCGGTTGAGCTCGCGCACCGTAGCCAGAAATATGGCGCGGCTTTCCGGGTCGAGCATGGCCGTGCCTTCGTCCAGGATCAGCACGTCGGTATCCATGGCCAGCTGTCCGGCAAAGACCACCTTGGCCAATTGACCGCCTGAGATGGCTGAGGTGAGCGCCAGGCGCAGCTCCGAGCAATGGGTGAGGGAAAGGGCCTCATCAATGCGACGCCTGATCTCGCGGGGTGGAAGGTTCAGGTTTTCCGGACCGAAGGCGATATCCTCCTCGACCACCAGGCTCACAATCTGGTTCTCGGGATTGGCCAGCACCAAGCCGATGCGATGACCGTGCGTATCGATCCGGCCGCTGTCGGGAGTGAGGATTCCGGCCATGAGATAGGCCAAGGTGGTCTTGCCGGAACCATTGGGGCCTACTACACCGTAGTAGGCCCCTTTGTTGATGATGAGATCGATGTTGTCGAGGACCGGACGGCCCCCATAGGCAAGGCTGACGCCTTCTAGCGTTACAGCCCTGATCAAGACTTCCCGGTGGTTTTGGCCGGTTCCGTCCACTCCATGATGACCGTGGGGGCGTTGTCGCCCTTGCGGTTGGCCGAGCGTATCATGCGCGTATAGCCACCGTTACGGCCGGAAAAGCGCGGGGCGAGCTCCTTAAAGAGCTTGCCCAGTGCCTCCTTGGTCTTGACCGTGGCGCCGGCCCGGCGGATGGCGGCCAGATCGCCCTTCTTCCCTAAGGTGATCATCCTGTCGGCCAGCTTGCGCAGCTCCTTGGCGCGCGTGGCCGTGGTGGTGATGCGTTCATGTATGATAAGCGAGGTGACCATGTTCTTGAGCATGGCTTCCCTGATATCCGTTTTTACGCCGAGTTTCCTACCTGATATACGATGATACATGGTTTCACCCCTACTTGCTTTCCTCTTCTTCCATCTTCTTCCTGCGGGCCTCGATCTCCTCCGGAGATGGCAGGTCCGGCAGCTTGATCCCGATATGGAGTCCCATCTTGGCGAGCTTTTCCTTGATCTCTTCCAGGGACTTCCGGCCGAAGTTCTTGGTTCTCAAAAGCTCGGCCTCGGTTTTCTGCACGAGCTCGTAGATATAGGTCATGTTGGCGTTTTTAAGACAGTTGGCCGACCTGACCGAGAGTTCCAGCTCTTCCACGGTGCGGAAGAGATTTTCGTTCAAAAGCTTCTCGCCCTTTTCAGCCTCGACCTTGCGTTCGATCTCTTCTTCCTGGAAGTTGATGAACACATTCATGTATTCCTTCTGGATCTTGGCGGCATAGGCCAAGGCATCCTCGGGCCGTACGATGCCGTCGGTCCAGATCTCCAGAGCCAGGCGGTCGTAGTCGGTGCGTCGCCCGACGATGGTGGGCGTGACGTTGAATGACACGCGCCTGACTGGTGAGAAGATGGCGTCGATGGCGATCCATCCCGAACCTTCGATCTTTTCCTTGTTCAGTTCCGCCGGCACATAGCAGCGGCCCCACTCCACCAGCATCTCCATCTTGAGGGTCATTTTGCCTTCGATCGTGGCAATGACCTGGTCGGGGTTCATGATGTCGATATTCGCTCCGGTCTTGATATCGCCGGCCGTTACCGTGCAGGGACCCTGCTTTTCCAAGGTGACGGTCTGGGGCTTATCCGTATGCATGCGAAGTACGACCTTCTTGAGGTTCAGGATGATGTTGGTGACATCCTCGTAGACCCCCGACATGCTCGAAAATTCGTGCAGCACGCCCAGCGATTCGTCGAATTTTACGCCAATGATCGCGGATCCATAAATCGAGGATAAAAGGATCCTCCTGAGCGAGTTGCCGATGGTCACACCGAAGCCCCGCTCGAGGGGTTGGGCATTGAAGCGTGCATAGGTGTCGGTATGGGTGGATTCCACGATCTCCAGTTTATTGGGTTGTACGATCTCTTTCCAGTTCTTTTCTATCATCGTAAACTTTCGCCCCTATTTATTTGGAGTAGTATTCCACTATCAGAGTTTCCTCAACGGCCAT
>JBDKSM010000173.1:0-23835 GCA_039680665.1 Syntrophaceae bacterium
AGACCGCGCATGCCGTCAGGGATGGCTGGATGTACACCGGCGATATCGCCAAGATGGATGAGGACGGCTACTTTTATATCGTGGACCGGCTCAAGGATATGGTGATCGTCTCGGGTTTCAAGGTCTTCACGCGCGAGTTGGACGATGTCCTGTGCGAGCACCCGGATATCGCGATGGCAGCCTCTTTCGGTGTCCCTGATCCGGAACGGGCGGGCTCGGAGAGAGTCGCCTGCGCCGTGGTCTTGAAGCCCGGCATCGCCAAGGACGATGCCGAGCGCGATAAAATAATCGCCTACCTGAAGAGTAAGGTAGCGCCCTATAAGGTTCCCAAGCGCGTTATATTCATGGATCAGCTCCCGACCAGCGGGGTGGGCAAAATTCTCAAACGCGAGCTCAAACAAATGGCGGCGCAAAAAGAGGTTTAAAGCCCTGCTTGTACGCGTGAGGCTATCCCGCTATGGACCGATGATCATAAGAGGAGGGACATCGTGATTAACCTGATTGTTGCAAACATGAAAAAGACCTTACTGCTGGTTTTTGTAGCTGGCATGCTGTTCGGTTTCATGAAAGGTCTGGGGCTGGCTGAAGACCAACGGCGGCGCATAAGAAAGGCCTTGTTCGAACTCAACGAACTCCCACGCCGGGTATGTATTTAAGATAGCCAACCCTGCGCTTTGAAAGGAGGTCTTAAAAAATATGAACTCTCGCTATGATGCTATTATTATCGGTGCCGGTATCGGCGGCCTTACCAGTGCGAGCCTTCTTGCTAAACAGGGCCTCAAGGTGCTGGTGCTCGAGGCCCTGGGCAGGGTCGGGGGCTGCTGCTCCAACTACGATTTCGGCGGCTTCAGGCCCGAGGTGGGCGCGGTGTTCGTCATCATGAAAGATCTGTATAATAATTACTTTGAACTCATCGATAGACGGATAGAGGACTATATCGATTTCAGACTTCTCGACCCCGTCTATGATATCATGCTCGAAGGCGGCGAACGCTATCTTCTGCCTAAAGATTTTGACGCCATGGCCGATGTCGTACGCCAGATAAATCCTGCGGATCTCGATGGCTATCGTCGCTATTGCAAGGACATGAAGACGATCTGGGATCAGCAGAAAGCAGCGATTTCGCTCCCCATGCCGCCGCTCAAAGATGTCTATCGTTTCAAAACCCTTATGCGCATGATTCTCAACAAGAAGACGCTGCCCGCCATGCCGATCATCACCCGTATGGCTTCGCGGAATATGGATACGGTCATCAAGAGCTATTTCAAGGATGACCGGCTACAGCTTATCTTCGGGTGGGAAAATCTCTATGCCGCCTTGCCGGTGCACCGCGCCAACGGTATGTTCTCCATGTTTACCTATCTGGGGCATGAAGGTTATTATTATCCCAAGGGTGGCATGATCGCAATCCCGAAGGCCATGGCCCGTGTTTGCGAAGAGTTCGGTGTCGAACTGCGGCTTAATGCACCGGTTAAGCGCATTGTTTTGAAAAACGGCAAGGCTGCCGGGGTGGAGATGAATAGCGGCGAGGTACTCGAATCAAAGGTCGTAATATCCAATGCCCATTCACGGGTGACCTATCTCAACCTCGTCGGTGCAAACAATCTACCTTCCTGGGCGGTCAAGACCGTTCGGCGCCAGCCCTGTTCTCTTCCGGCCCCGACCTTCTACCTCAACCTGAAGGAAAAGCTCGGTGCCCGGGCGCATTTCACCATACTCCTCAATCAACGCCGCAAGTTTGACGATCTCTGGTGGGAGTTCTATGACCGCGGTCTGCTTTATCGTGCCGATGACGGCCCCATGATGGTCTCGGTGCCTAGCTTTGACGATGAGAATCTGGCACCCAAGGGCAAGGATGCCCTGTCCGCCATCTATATCGCGCCCTACAAGCTCAAGTATTACAACTGGGACGAAATCGCCACGGATTGGGCATGGGAGATGGCGCATTCCCTAGAGCGCAGAGCCTTCCCGGGGCTGACCTCCAAGATCGAAGCGATTGAATCAGTCCCTCCCACGCGCCTGGAACGGACCTTGAACGTGCCGGAGGGCGCCTTCTTCGGTCTGGAGATGAATGGCACGAATATGGGCCCCTTCCGACCGTTTTATCGTTCCAGACTGGTTAATAACCTCTATTTGACAGGGCAGTGCACCAATCCGGGCGGCGGAGTCCCCCTGGTAATGATGAGTGGGATTATCATGTCGAGCATCCTGGTAAATGATTGGAATAAGTTATCGAGTTAGCAATCTGGATATACGGATCACGCCTCTGGCGCTTTCGACCACAATAGGCCCGATGGAAGGAAGGCGGTGTTATTATCGATGGCCTTTGAGATAGGCAATAATTGTCTTGGGGATCGCCATGAGACCGACCGTGATCAGATCACGATACCGTCCCTGCCCTAACGTGATGTCCTTGAGGATATGCACGATTTCACGGTTTTCTCGCAATGTCAGGATGCTTAAGGAAGGGAATTTGTTGAGCGGGAAAGCCAGCAGATATGCCACGAGCAGGTCCTGCTTGATCTTTTTCAGAGACTGGCCGTAGGGTATGGAAGCCGAGCGATTCAGCGGCATTGCGCCTATGATGGCCTGCGCCGCGAGTTCGCCGCTTTTCATGGCATGGTAGATCCCTTCGCCGGTTATAGGATCCACCAAACAGGCGGCGTCACCTACCAACAGAATATTGTCTCGGCCGTGTCGGTTCCTGGTCCTGAGCGTATATGCCGGGAGGGGAAAGCCCTTGCACCGTGTGGCATAGTCCGCGGGCAAGCCGATATCGGTCAGGAATTGTTGAAAGTGGTGACGGATTGCGCGGGTATGCTTAGTCAATACGCCGATACCCACCGAGGCGCCGCCGCGCTTCGGAAATATCCATCCATATCCCGAAGGTAGATATTCATAGAAAAATGTGGGACTGGCGGCGTGCTTGCGGATGACCTCAAACGTGTCCGGGATGACGCATTCCAGGGTATAACCGCAGTGGCGTCGCGCATAATTCAGATCGCGGGCTACCACACTGTTGGCGCCGTCGGCGCCTACCAAATAACGCGTCTGATAGGTTCCGCGATCCGTTTGCACCTGGATGATTTCGCCGGGGATGATCTTCACTACGGGCTCGCCCTCGTGGATGAGCGCCCCTGCGGATGCCGCCCGCTTCAGGAGCAGGTGGTCAAAACGTGCCCGATCCACGATCAGGCCAATTTCATTTTGGGATGACATCTCCAGATCATGCCCGGACTTTGTGTAGACCGTGCCGCCCCGCACTTGGCATTCAACGGCGCTGGCGATATCGAAATCCAGCATGGCGATGGCCTTGGGGGAGAGACCCCCAGCGCACAGCTTCGCGCGAGGCATGATGCGTTTTTCCAAGGCCAGCACCTTAAGCCCTGCGCGCGCAAGGTTACAGGCGCACGTAGCCCCCCCCGGCCCCATCCCCGAAATTATGACATCAAAAAATTCTGACATTGGAATTATTATTAGCATAGTGAAATGAGTCTGTCATGCGCTTTATAGCACGACGGCACGCCCTGTGCGCTTTCGATCGCGCTCCGTTTTTTACCCCCCCGCGCGGGCAATAAAATTGAGTCTCGCGTAGTTTAAACTTGCAATCCGAATCTTATGTTAATATATTATAACTAACTAATGGCGGAAGCATAAAATGCAATGCAAGGAGGTGATCGTATGGATGCCGTTTCTGTACGAGCGACCTTGGGGGTTCGAGGTGGCAATCAAATTCCACCCTGAAGAATTGATGGGGAGCACTGCGGCGGATTGCCCGGATAAGATCAGCCGCACATCCATAACGCTTGAGCAGAAGGGAAATCTGGTGCCGGGAACTTTGTTCCCGCGCATTAAACCAATGAAAGGAAGGTGTCTATGTCAGTCGAGGTAATCAGGAATTCACTCATGCAAGATCTGATCGATATTGTGGGTTCGAAAGATGTCGTTTCCGGACCAATGGCATTAAGCGTGTATGGCCAGACCGAAGGAAGGACCGCCGATCTGATACGGGTTATGCCCAGGACGGTTGAAGATGTAGCCGCCATTGTCATCACGGCCCGCGAACACAGCCAGAAGGTCTTCTCCGTCCGGAGCAAAATCTTCCCGGATACGCTCGAAGGACAAACCGGCATTTTGATCGATCCTGTCAACTTGAACGAGATTAAGATAATCAACAACCGCAACCTGATGGCCCACATCGGCGCCGGCGTCACCTTCGAACAGCTCGAAGAGGAACTGGCCAAGCAGGACCTCACCTTGCTCATGCCCGGCAGCGCCGAGAGCCCCTATGTCGTGCGGTCGTATCTGGAGCGCGACTGTCTGGTCGGCTCGGTCACCTTCCGGCAGCCCAACCTCTCCATCTTTCACGCCATCCTGGCTAACGGCCAGAAATGGGTCAGCGGCACCCAGCAGCTTGTCATGGATGGCGCGAACTTCCGCGAGGATCAGGGTCCGCAGCTTTCGCCTCTGTTCGGCGGCTCCGAGGATATCTACGGCATCCCGGTGTTCGGCGTGGTCTATGCCTATCCCCGCAAAAAAGAGCGCCAGGTGTTGGCCTACAGCTTCAAGAAACTCGAAGATGCCGTCAGCTTCACGTATACGGTCAGCCGCCATGAACACTGCTTCGAGATCGCCGGAGGTGATGCCATGTGGTGGTCGTCCATCGCCGGGAAAACCCTTGATCTGGCGAATTGGACCGTGCTTATGTCCATCGAGCAGCATCCTACCCTGGTGACCAACCAGGCCGCGCAGGTCGAGGCGCTGGCCAAGAAGCTGAGCGGGTCCAAAGTGGCTGCGGATACGCTGGCCCAGACCTTGCGCCGTCCTTGGTATCTCCTGGACCGCGCCAACATCAAGGGCCGCATCGAGGCTGTGAAGTACTACACCTTCGCGAACAAGGTGCCCGCGCTCTTCGATGCCGCCGCTGGCGCCTTGAAGGGCATGCCATTGGGCAAAGGCTTCATCCCGGTCTATTTCGGTTCGTCCTTCTTCTGCGAATGCGACATCCACCATGCCCAGCAAGATATGGCCAAGGCTCAGGAGCTTAGGCTCAAGGCCTATGCCAAGGTGCTGGAACAACGCGCCTTGATCGACAGGGGCAACGGCAAACTGGCCAAGCTGGTTTACGAGAAATCCAATCCGGTGACCGTTACCATGGTGAAGAATTTCAAACTTATGTTGGATCCGGACAACTTGCTCAATCCCGGGCAGCTTATGGAGGGTATGTAAATGAAGGAAAATCTGACCAAGACCCGCGAATTGCTTTCGCAGTATCGAGAAGATTATGCCCTGTGCAGCAAGTGTAAAATCTGTCATGGCAACCATGTCCAGGAAGTGAACCATGCCCGGTTCTTCCGCAATTGTCCCTCCGGATCGCGGTTCCGTTATGAGGCCTATTATGCCTCGGGCAGAATGGAACTGGCCCGGGCGCTCAACCTCAAGGAGATCACGGTTACGCCGCAGTACAAGCATGCCCTGTATACCTGCATGGAGTGCGGCAGCTGCCAGGAGCAGTGCTACCCGGTCAAGCAAATATTCCCGCTGCGGGTGATCGAGCTTTTGCGGGAGAAGGCCGTGGCCGAGGGCTGGGGGCTTTTGCCCGAGCACGCACCCATCCTCAAGAACCTGGAGGAGACTGACAATTTCCTGGGCAAGCCACAGGCCGAGCGCGACAAGCTGATCGCCGAACTGGGGGTCAAGGATGCCGCCAAGGAAAAATGCAAGGTGCTGCTCTTTATCGGCTGCCAGTACAGCTACAAACCAGAGCTGAAGAAGGCCCTGACCAGCGCCGCGCGCCTGTTAAAGAAAGCCAAGGCCGAGGTCGGCATCCTGGGCTCCCAGGAGCTCTGCTGCGGTGCGCCGCTTTTGGAGCTGGGCGACCGCGACTTCTTCGAGTCCTTTGCCGCGGAGAACATCAAACGCATCGAGGCCACCGGGGCCGAGACCGTGATCACGCTCTGCGCCCACTGCGCGTCGGTTTTCGCCGAGGAATACGCGCCCTTCATGAATGCGCAGCCGGTGCATATCACGCAGTATATCAGCGAGGCCCTGGCCGCCGGTAAGCTCAAGGCCGGCAAGTCGGCCAAGTCTACGGTGGCCTGGCATGATCCCTGCCGTCTGGGACGCCGGCTCAAGGTCTACGATGAGCCGCGTGCCATCCTGGATGCCATTCCCGGTCTCAAGCGGGTCGAGCTGGAACGCAGCAAGGGCAACACGCTATGCTGCGGTAACGGCGGCATGGCGGCCCAGGCCTATCCGGAATTCGGCCTGGATGTCGCTAAGGAACGGGTCTTCGAGGCGGAATTCGCGGGGGTCGATAAGATCGTGACGGCCTGTCCGTGGTGCGAGGAGATGCTGCAGGACGGTATCGTTGGCCGCAAGTCCAAGGTCCAGGTGGAGAACATCCTGACGCTGCTGGATGAGAGTATGGGAGGTAAGTAAGATGAAGAGACCCCAAGCATTAGCGAAGAGCATCTATTTGAAAGATATGGACAACCGGCGCGTTCTCAAACGCCCCAAGAAGATGGAGGCCGACCCGACGCACAACCTGCCCGAGAACATTGAAAAAGCCCTGAAGCTGCTTAAAGGAGCCCTGGGCGAAGAATGGGCCACGGCCGACGACGCCGTAACGGCCGGCTATGCCCGGGACCAGGGCTTCAAGCATTGCATGTACCCGGATATTATTGCCCTGCCCGGCAGCACCGATGATGTGGCCAAAATCTTCCAGATTGCCAATGAGTGTCTGGTGGATGTCATGCCCTATGGCACGGGCTGCAATACCGTGGGACTAACCATTCCGCTCTTCGGCGGCATCATCCTGGATGCCCGGCGCATGGACCAGATCCTGGCCATCGACAAGGACAATCTGTATGCCAGGATCCAGCCGGGCGTGAACTACTGCATGCTGCAGGCCGAGGCCCAGAAGCTGGGCATGCGCGTGGCCAACCCTTCGGCCCCGGCCACGGTTTCGGTCGTATCCAACCATCTGTTCTGCAACATCAACACCATGGCCTCAAAATTCGGTTTCGGCATGGACAATATTATCGAGGCCCAAGTCGTGCTGCCCACAGGTGAGGTCCTTGAGGTGGGCCCGCGCGCTTATGGCATGGATCCGGCGCAGGTGGCGGGATTCGGGCCGGATATGGCCACCATGCTCCGTTTCGCGATGGGCACCCTGGGCTATGTGACCGAGATGACCATCCGCCTGTACAGCGCACCGGCCTTTGACCTGGAGTTCTATCCGGCCTATCCGGATGACGATCTTACGGACCTGATCGAGGCCCTGTACCGTCTGGCACGCGACAACCAGTGTCTCGAGATCGCCCACCTCCAGAACACCTTCTATGGCATCTTCATGGGTGAAAACAACAAGGAGACCGAGGCCTTCGTGGATGCCGTGCCCCGCAACAACATCATGGCGCATTTCGGCGGGGCCACCGAGGAAGAGGCCCGCATCAAGGTGGATTACGCCCGCACCCAGGTCCAGGAGGTCAGTGAAAAATACTTCTTCATCGAGCCGGAGATGATGGTGGAGATGGTGGGCGGCAAGATCCATCTGGATCGCTGGAACAAATTCTTCCGCGAGACCGTGCGGGTCCAACGCGTGCGCGGCAGCTTCATCATCGGCGCCTTGGTCAACAGCCTGGAAAACTTCTATGAAGTCGAGAAGACCATGCGCCGCGCCGTCACCAACCAGGTCGGCACCACGGACGGCATCTTCCGGCCGGATGACGCCAGCGCTTATTTCCAGCCTTACCATATGGGACGCATGGCCTACCTGGAATTCGACCTCTATACCCATCAGGATGACAAGGACGATTTCCTCAGGGCCTATATGGGTTTCTTCCGCGCCTTCTTCACGGCCCAGGCCATGGGCAGCGTCGCCGCCGCTGGCACGGCCAGCCTACTCAAAGGCCTGCCGGGTCTGGACATAGCTCTGCCCATGGCTCAACCGGAGTTCGCGAACCTCATGGGCCTTGCCGCAGCCTTGAAACAGACCGTGGATCCCAACGACATCTGCAACCGCCGCTGGGATTACGATACCGGCACGGCCAAGAAGTTTTCCATCTTCTAGTCCAATCCAGGGGTGCAGGCCTTCTGCGCCCCTGGATTGAGAATCTTGAGGGTGCCTCAGCGGACATGCTCACTGCCAAGACACGTCCGCTTTTTGCTCTCATCCGCTAGAGAGGCTTCTTATTATCCTTGCTGGTATCCGCAAGGGTCGTGGTCAAGATCGTGGTATCCCGATGATACTTTTCCTTGCCAGCCATTTTACGAATACTGTTGAATGTCCAGATCGCGCCGAATTTCGAGAAGAAATTAATGACCGCGGGCGGGATGCTTCCCCCCGGATCGACAAAGGCTTCCACGGTCATTTCGGTATTCTTGGCGTCTTTGGGTACCAACGTATACTTGATGATGTTTATAGGCGTCCTGATCACGTCCGGGCTGAGTTTGTAATCGCTCTTGATGGCTTCACCCCGGGCATATAAAGTGCCTGTCTTGGGATCGACCGTAAACTTGATTTCCGCCACACAGTCGCGGTCCATAACCGGCCAGGGGAAATCGATTCTGATATACCCATAGATGGTGTCCTTGGATTTGTCCTGGCCCGGCAGGTCAATGATGGTGGCCTCGTGGCAGTTGAATGCATAGTCTTCCATGGCATGCAGGTCGCGTAGGAGGGCTTCGATGGAAGCCAGCGAAGCACCCACCATACCCACGGACTTGGCTTCATAGATGCTGCTGCCTTCAAAAGTTCTCAAATAAACTTTGATTCCATCAGCTTCCCTGACCTTTTTCCACTCCGGTTCCTGTGCCCAAGCGCTTGAAACAAGCACCGCCAGGAGCGCAACGCTTAACAGAGTACCTTTTGTCATGACAAGCCCCTCCTTTTCAAAAAAATAACAGACCTGTCCTTTACAATAGGTGATTGTACACATGACTCGCCACAAGGTCAGCGCAATCCATGCCGCTCTGGCAAGCGAGCTCCGTGCCGACGCCATGCGCGGGACCGGCACAGTCGCCCGCCATATACAGCCCCTTTATCGGAGTCTCATGGGGAGGCCGTTTGTATGCAACCTGAAGCGGGCTCTGGGCCGATGTGATCGCCGAACCGTTGCTCTTGCCGATCCAGCTGGCGAGCGTCTGCACGGACCAGGTATCGCAAAAGATGATGTGGTCTTTGAGGCCCGGAACCATCTCATACATAGCGTTCATCATGCCATCGATCCATACCTGCGGATCCTGCTTTAATGGAACATTGAGTGTCGGGGCGCAGGCCACCACCGTAATCAGCTGGCAGCCCTCGGGCGCCAATGCAGGATCATAATTGGACGGAATCGGGGCATAGATCGGAAGCATATCAGGATATTCGCCCGTATTGAGCTGCGCGATGAAATTGCGGATAGCTTCGTCGGTGAGACCGCCGGGAATCTTGAGTGGAACGCCTCCGACCAAGGCACCGGCCTTCAAGAGCTTCTTGTTCAGTCCGATCTTGGCCTGGACGGCAGTCCACGAAGGCTGTACATCTCTGATTCTCTTGACATACTCCGGGGGGTAGAGGCTCGGGTTGGTTAATTTTTCAACCGTATCGCTCAAGTTGCTGGTGCAGATAACCGCGCGCGCCGTTATCTCTTCGCCGTGCTCGAGGGTCACACCGGCGGCCCTGCCGTCCTTTACATTGATTTTCTTTACACCGGCCTTCAAACGCATTGTGGCGCCATGCCGTTCGGCACCCTTCAAGAAGGTTTGCGGAATAGCAATGCAGCCGCCCTTCGGGTATCCCAGATTATATTCCAGGGCCAGCTTCTGAAGATTCCAGACGGATTCACCGGCCGAGGCATCCCAGGGCGGCACGATGAAGAAGAGACCCAAAAGGCTCGCGATCATGGAACGAATTTCAGGGTTCTTGGTATAGCGGCACATGAAATCATGCACCGAGATGGTATTGATGGCCTCCATTTGATGGGGGCGCATGATGACGATATCCAAAAAAAGCTTGGCGATGGCCGGATAATGTACCGGACTGATCTTGGTCTGCCACAGGAGCCTTGGAATGACGAATTCATACAGGACCGCCAAGGGTGATCTGGGCACGTTTACATCAACATTCAGGCCCTTGAAGTGAACCGTATAGCGGGTATGGATAAACTTAAGCGGCGTACCCATACCCAGACGTTTTGTCAGAACGCCGAACGGCCCCTTATTGCCGCGTATGAACAGATGCGTGCCGGTGTCGACCTGAAAGCCTTGCTTCTCATAATATGAACACGCCCCACCCGGACGCGGGTTCTTTTCAAGGATCAGCGTCCGCATGCCGTTGAGCGCGCTTACCGCTCCGGCGGCGCTACCTCCCATGCCGGTGCCGATTACAATAACATCATAATCATACTGTGTGTTTGCTGATTTTTTCAAATCTTTCCGGGTCATCACGTATTATCCTATGATAATTTTATCATTTTAATGATGGTTCATCCTCGGATAGAACAGTCGTTGTTATGAGTTTGGCCGAAGGGTTGTTGTACTTTTCACTTGTTGCTGCCTTCTGGAACTGTTTGAAGGTGTAGATGACTCCATAACGGGAAAACAGGTTTATCACCGAGGCCGGTATGGCCCCCTCCGGGTCGCCCAGGCCTTCGGCCATGGCATACGTCAGATCCTTGCCCTTGTGAATCAAGGTAAATTTTCCATAACAGATATTGACGCGAATGCGTTTTTTGGCTTCCTTATCGAGGCGGTAATCCGTTTTCTGTGAAGTGCACTCACAGAGTACATCCCCGGTTTTGGCATCGATCCAGAATTTGAAGACCGCCACGCAGTCACGGTCCATAACCGGCCAGGGAGCGTCCAGCATACCGTAGACATAATGAATATCATCGGAACACACCATGCCCAATGCCGGTTCATTGATATACTCGACGGTATCGAAGCGAAAAACGATTTTCTTCATGGTATCAAGATCCCGTAAACAGTTCTCAATAGCCGCTACCGAGGCTTTAACATAGCCCGAGCATCGAACGCTATGGACGTTGGTTCCTTCAGCCTTTCTCATCTCGACGATAAGGTCGTCCGTCTTGACCACCTGTTTCCAGCCGTCATTATCCTCACCCTGCGCTCTCGCGGTTGAAACAAGGGCCGCCAGGATTACAACGATCAATAAAGAATATCGCGACATTACAATTAACTCCCCTTGGGAATTGCACAATTAGTTTTGGGCACCACATACGGATAGGGGATGGGTTTTGTGCCATCACCATTGAATTTGGTCACGATCTTCATCATGATGCTGTCAAACCGGCTGGGGCCGATTAAGTTAACCGATTTTTCGAACATATTCACCTGGGGTCTGATCTTGGTCCAGATGCGGCTCTTGATAAAATGATACACCTTGAAATGCTTGTTGAATCGGTCGAACTCCTGCTGGGCGGTCTGCGGATCATATACGGCCATGGCCGCGATCTTGCCCGATAACATACCCCCCAGAATCCCGAACCAGGCAAAGGGATCCATGAATCCACTGATCGTACCGCAGAGAATCAATCCTTTGTGGTGCAGTCGGGGATTGTCGCCGGTTGCCATGGGAACCACTCCTCCAACCAGGTAACGCCAACTTTCGTGTTCCACGCCCTCATTGCGGCGGATAAAGGACTTATACCGCTCCAGGGCTTGAGGGCTTACCGGGGTCAGGGAAAAGAGCAGGTTGAAATAGTAATTATTGGTGGCGGTCATGTAACCGTACTCGGTTATACATTCATCGAACCATATCCAGGCAAAGTTACTGAACCCGATCTCTCCCAAGGAACACCACCCATAACAGGGGATATAGGGAATATCGAGCAACTGGTAGGCATCTTCCCGCAGACCGCAAGCGATGATTGAGTCCTTGGGGAGCTGCTTGATCTTTTCGATACTCAGTTCGGAATTGAATTCGAACTCGATACCCTCCTGGAGGGCGATGTTCAGGAGCAAGGTGTCCAGACTGGTCTTGCGATTGCCGCGCTCCACGGCATAAACCTTATCCACGGGCAGATGGATGCTGGTGTCATGAAAGTAGATCGGGCAGCGCAAAACGGGATTGAAGGCAGGGGCTATGTCGATACCGATATAATCCGATGTCAGCTCTAAGTCCATTGGGGTGGTGTGGACCGAGGGGTTATAGCGCGGATCGCCGCCAAATTCTTTCTCCCGGTCATGGATGACCACCTTGTAGCCATGCCGTGCCAGGTCTATAGCCGCAATCATTCCTGACATGCCGGCACCGAATAGCGTTACCTCCTTTTTCTGCATAGCGTTTCTCCTCCTTCAATAAGCCAAGATAGCTTACATTCTACTTCGCTGATTAAAGCCGGGCCTCTTCCAGATCAAGGCAGGTGAAGCATATATTCAAGAGCCCTAGGATGGTTGAATCACCGCCGATAGCGCACCCTTCCAAAGCCTGTGACATCCTCTTATTGTCATTGGGATTCCACCGTGCGACGCGGATAGCCGATCCGTCAAACATCGTCCGGGAGAGATCCCGGGAGAGAATGGAGCCGTGGTGGCCAGGGCCCACCAAATGTAAGGCCCACTCACATCCCATGAGCCCGCTTCCTCCTGATATCGCCATGCACATCCGCACGTATCTCTCTGGCCGCTAATATACGGTTTGCGCTAACGGGAGGCAACGGTCGTGGTTATGACCGTAGGAGCATCCCTATACTTTTTGCTGGTGGCTGTTTTCCTGATGCTTTTGAAGGACATAATCGTACCAAAACGCGCAAAGAGATTGACGACGGAAATGGGAAGCCTACCGCCTGGGTCAATGAAGGTTTCTACCGTCATTTCCGATTTGTCGTTTCCCTTGGGGACAACGGTATATTTGAGAATATTGACGGGAGTGCGGACGACGTCCGGACTCTGCCGATACGGGGTATGTAAACCTTCACCGCGGGCGTACAACGTTCCGGTCTGGGGATCTACCGAAAATTTTATCTGGGCGACACAATCCCGGTCATTAACCGGCCAAGGCATGTCCATCTTGACATATGCATAAATGATATCCTTGGATTTTTCAGTCCCCGGGAGGTCGTCTACTATGCAGGCTTCCTTACAATTGAAGGCATATTCCTTCATCGCCGGGACATCTCTCAAGACGGCTTCAATGGCCGCCATAGGAGCGTTGACCATGCCGACGGCCTTGGCCTCGTAGATGCTGCTGCCTTCTTTCAGTCGCATGTAGGCCACTATTCCGTCTCTATCCCCAATCTTTTCCCAATCCCTTTCCTCCTGAGCCAAGGCGTCTGTAGCGAGGACCGTTGCCAAAAATACCGCTACGATGTAACTTGTACGCACAACAATTACCTCCTTTTCGTGCTATAACCGCTCCCCTGCACCATGCATCAAAGGATCAGGCCGGCATCTCAATGCGCAGCCATCAGAAAATCATGCTGCGCATCATTCGCTGCGATCTACGATTCCGACCTAGTCGCGCCGAACATGCGACCTTTGTCTTCCTGCTCCATGATCTTCACCACCTCTTCGTAGGGCGGGATATAGAATGAGGCGTCAGAGGCATAATTCGGGTCAAAGGCCGATTTGATCTTGGACTGCCACAGGTGATAATTGTACATGAGCGGGCCAAGATACTTGTAGGAATCACCGCCGACCGAAGCCAGGCTGAAACCGAGGGTCTTTTCCTGCACGACCTTTACCGTTTCATCGAGATAATCAAAGCGGGCCTCCGGATTGCGCGAGGTCCGCAGATCGTACATGGCGCACTCCTCGATATGGCCCCAACCGGAGCTGCCCTCGTAAATGCCGCCCCAGGTATTGTCGCCGGTATCCTCGATGAAGATCCCCTTGTCGATGTAGGGACGCTTGAGCTGCTCGCCGGCTTCACAGCCGAGCACGCACATATCGTACATTTCGTTGGCGCCGAAACTGGTGAGGAAGTTGCCGCCCACCCGGAAGATCATGGCCGGCGGGATGGAGCGGTGAAACAGCCACAGCAGGGTGTCGTGCAAACGGGGGGCTAACTTGCTCCAATCAAAGATGAAGGAGTCGGTCTCTTCCACGATCTTGCGCAACACCTCCTCCTGGTAGACGAATTCACGCTCGCTATGGCAGGCCAGGGCAATTGACGTACAGTGCTGGAGGGCTTTGGCGGCAGCCCGGATGGCCTTGGATTTCATGATCTTCTTGATGGCGCGGGGCATGAGCACACTCATGAACCCGCCCGTAGTGAGCTTGCAGTGAATATAACCGATCTCGGAGTTGGCGATGCGGTGGGCGAACTCGGCGTACATCGCATAACTCGGAGAATAGATGTAGTAGAGTTTATGGAGCTTGGGGGTTTCCATGTCCAGGTCAAGCATCATGCCCCGCATGCCTTTAGGCGCGCCCTCCTCACCCGGCCAGGGGTAAAGCTTCACGGCGCACTTCGTGAACACCCCCAGGCCGCCCTGAGCCCCGCCCCATCCACGCATGACACCGCGTAAGCTCGGACCGGGCCCATCGCCGTTGATCCACCCGCAACCCGAGCCGAGCGACCCCATCTGCAGGAGCTCTCCATTCGGCAGGACCCATTCCACGGCCAACGGATTGCGGTTGCTATAGCTCGTATAGAGGCCGGTCCAGCCATAGCCCCACCCGGAAGTAAGACTTGCCAGCGGCGAGCAATTCGGACCGGCGCCGATGATGTGGCAATTGAGTCCGCGTTTCATGCACTCGGCCTGTAACTGGCTGCCACAGACATAGGGCTCAATCACGGCGATCATATTTTTCTCGTCGATTTCAATGATACGATTCATGCGCCGCAGGTCGATCTGGATGACGCCTTCCGACCCACAGGCCGAATACGAGGCCCACCCGGTGCTGAAGGCCTTGCATTTGATGCCAGCGCGGTTGCACAGCTGGACGATGGCCTGCACCTCCGCGGTGGTCTGGGGCAGGACAACGGCCTCAGGCCGGGGTACCCAGGCGTCCTTGAGGAGATTCAAGGCCGGCTGCCAGGCATAGGAATCCAGAATAGCAGGTTCCTGGGTGACATTTTCCGCGCCGAGAATATCTTCAAGTTCCTTGTATACGTTTTCCGGCAGCATTTCATTCCCCTCCCAATCCCATGTCAAGCAGATCCACGACATCAAGCACCTTCATGGTAACGCCCATCTCCTTGATCGCTTCCGCGAAGAGATGCTCGCACCACGGGCAGGCGGTAACGATGGCCTCGGCCCCGGTGGCCATGGCCTCGTCGATCCGATCCCGGGCTGTCCAGACGGCGAAGTCAGGCTCGGCTTCAAGCACGCCCCCGCCAGCACCGCAGCACCAGCTGTATTCGCGGATGCGTTCCATCTCCCTGAGCTCGACTCCGCCAACGGCCTTGATGAGATTGCGAGGTTCATCGAAGATACCCTCACGGCCGGTCTGTTTGAACTGCACCGGGCGCATGAGCTTGACGTCACCGCTCCATCCGCTCTTATATGATTCACCGCGGCGTCCCAGATGGCAGGGATCATGGTAGGTGACCGTCATCGGTTCTGAACTCTTGAGGCGGATTATTCCCTGCCGTAGGAGCCCATCCGTTAACTCGGTGGTATGCAGCACCTTGACAGTGAGCCCCAGGCTATTTTTAGGATAGAGATACTTGAAGGTATAATAACAATCCGAGCATGGCGTGACCAACGTATGGGCCCCGGAGGCCTTGACGCGGCTGGCCATATCATCGGCATACTTTTTCATCTCGCCCTGATAACCGATCTCGTAGGCCCGGCCTCCGCAGCAGGCTTCATCCCGGCCGGCTATGCCGATGTTGATGCCAGCCTTTTTCAGAAAGGTGGCCCATTTCCTGACCGTGTCCAGCAGCCCCTCGTCATAGGAATACCGGCAGCCGGCATGGAACAGGACGTCGACCTTCTGGGTGTTGATGTCAGGGATGTCGAGCCCTGCCGCCCAATCGCTCCTCTGGGCCTTGGGCATGCCCATGGTGTTGTCCTCGCGCTTCATGCTTTCGATGATTTCGAGATGCTCAGGCAGGACAAAGCCTTCCTGAACGCAGGTGGAACGCATGACATGGAAAGAATCGCAATGGTCGATATCATCGCGATAGTTCTGGCAGGAAACCTGGCAGGCACCGCAGAGTTGGCAGCGATAGATTACGCTGGCCACGGCATCATTGAGCTGGCTTCGTTTATCGATGATTGAGAGCGCCATATTAAGCTTGCCCGAGGCCGAGTAGGCGTGGAAGTTGTACCGGTCGACCGAAGGGCAGCTCTTGGCATACCGCCAGCTCATAATCTGGGCATGCGGTATCCATTTACAGCAGGAACAGCGCGAGCATCCCTCATAATCACTTCGCATGGATTCCAGTTGTGTATGGCTCATAACAACCTCACTCATAGCAGAGCTTGCCGGGGTTCATGACCCGGTTTGGATCGAATATGGACTTTACCTTATTCAGGGCCGAGACTGTGTCTGGACAACGTTTATAGACCATATCGGCCCAGGGTCCATAAGGACGGTTGAAGAAACCGCCCATATCCATACAGCGTTTGCTTAAGGCCTTGTGGAGGGCCTTGACCTTCTTGACCGTGGCGGCATCATCGGAGGGGTACATCAGATTGAACTCCATGTGGACATTGCGGCCCTGCTGGATCGGCTGGATATAGACACCGATTTGAAAGGCGTCCGGACCTGCGCGCCGAGCCTCTTCATTCACGGCGGCAACGAATTCCGGCGACCTGTCCAGAGTGGTGATGAAGAAGATATCCTCGCAGGCCCCCTTCAGCCTAAGCTTCCAGTATGGATCTTGGCTGGCATGGGTGAGGAGTTCGGCTACGCGTACGGCCGAAACCGAAGCAAGATTCTGCACCGGGACGATTCCCATTTTCGCGGCTTGGTCCTGGATATCGAGCTTGAGATACTGTACACGTTTCTCCGGCAGGTCCCGGTATCCGGCAATAGAATACATGAGTATCCATTCCGGCAGTTTTCCTGCTAGCTTGGTGATCTCGGAAGGACTCTGCGCATACAGACAGGCTAGGTCGAGTTTATTGAGGATGAGGACCTCATCGGTGTAGCGAGATTTCACGATTGCATACGTAAATCCCAGCAGTTCGTCCAATGACGCCATGCCGACGAGATACGATTCCTGGACCGTGGGATTGAGCTCCAGCTTGACCGTGGACCAGCTCACGATGCCCATGGTGCCCTGGGAACCATGCACGAGCTTGAGAAAATCGGTTTGGTTGGGTCCCATAGGGCTTTTCTGGGCCTGCTTGGAGGCCCATTGCTGTTCCAGGGTCCCTGGTCCGGCCGCGGACCCTGTCCGGAATATCTCACCGGCCCCAAAGACAATCTCGATACAGCATAGGGGGTCGGACATATCCCAATGGTATTTGGGAATGGTGTTCGGTTCGCGTTCCAGATAGGCGCCCAGGACCGACTTGGTCTTGCGTGGCAGAAGCGGCATCACCACCCGCAAACCTTGGGCATGCGCCGCATTCTGCAACTGGTCGAAAGTCACGCCTGGTTCTATCATGGCCACCTTGGCGCGCGCGTCGATCCGAACGATACGGTCCATGCCCGATAAATCGACCATGACGGCATTAGCCACGGACGGCACCGTATCAGCCCGGAAGCGGGGGGGCTTGGATGAGCAGGGGATGAGGGAGAGCCTCTGCTCATTGGCGAGCCGTACAAGGGCAAGGATCTCTTCCGTATCCTTCGGTTTCACAACACAGCATGGAGTCTTGCCGGCCACGAAGCTTTGATCGTGAGCGAATTCGGATAAGGCCCGCTTGCCCGTTTCAACGCGCTCAGAACCAAATATATTCTCCAGTTCAGGATACTTAGCCATATGACCAATCCCCCTAGCCCAGGATTCTCTTCCGCAGTCTAACAGCGGCGGTCTTCACGCTCCAGCGGATGAGGGGCGGCTTCTGGTCAAGCATGCAGCCCGTGACGATTTCGGCCGAGCGGCCGAATGCCTGTGGGTCGATAGCCCCAAAGAGGGCGGAGAAAAAATCCTGAACGCCCCGCTGATCTTGTGCATAGGCTTGGTTGAGGATGCGGCTCGAATTTGAGATCTTTTCTCCTAAAAACTTAGCGGCTTTTTTCCCGAGTTTGCCATTGTCCTCCAGCAAGGCGGGGAGCATGGGCATGACCGCGTGTAGAATAATTTTCATGGCCTCGATATTTGACTTCATCAGTGGCAGCATGCCTTTGACCAGAGTCATGACGGCAGACAGCCCTCCCATTTTTTTGGCAAGCGGCATCCATGTATCCTGGAGGGTCTTGATGGCATTCATGACCTGTTCGTTCGCCATGACGCCCAGCAGCGGCTCGATGCGTTCATAAAAGGCATCGATCGCATCGATATCGACTCCAGCGGCCCAATCTTCCATGGCGATGAGAATATCCAGCAGGCTGATGCCGGGCTTGAGCATGCCTCCCATGCCCTCCAGCATACCGTCAAATGCCCCTTGCTGATAGGCCATGCGCGAAAAATGCCAAATGTTGTTCTGAGACATTGCCCCCCCCTTAAGAACTGAGAAAATTAGAAACCGGATCACATAACATGTTGTTAGTTAATTATAATTAACCATCAAGATCCTGTCAATCGGATTTTGATCTGGACCTGAAAATTATCTCAGCGTTTATATCCTTCGTCTTTACAAACCCTTCTGATGCGGCAAAGCCTGGTCATGCAATTATTCCCGTAAGGTATCCGATCCCTCTCATACCAAGCACGCCAGGCTGTTTATGATCTCAGATGCTTCGATCACGTATTCAACAAGAAGCAAGCCCGCGAAGAAAATATGGACCACACGCCAACCGACAAGCTGTTCCTGCGGCCGTCATTTCTTAAAAACGCGCTACGACTGCAAGAAAAGTCCGGGACCGGCGAAGGTTGTCATCGACCGGGAACACCCTCAGGCGTCAGATCATTATGCAAACATTGCCGCCATGCATTCATGATGATTCTAAGATCAGGACAAACTAGCGCACTTACATTGACATCTCATCATATCACTTTCTTTCCATCCTTTTTCAGCCTGAAAAACACCATTTGAGCCTCACCAATCCAAACTATCACCAGGAAGCCTTGATTGAGATTCGCGGCGGCCAAGATTTCGCTTGACAACGAACGCCGGGAGGACTAGTCTGGCAGCTGGTAATACCACCTGCCATTAGGAGAAGCAATGAAGGACATGCTCAAGCCAATCAAGACCGACAGCCTCAAGGAGGTGTTCATCGCCCGCTTCGAGGAATTGATCCTGTCCGGCAAGTTTGCCATCGGCCAGAAGCTGCCCTCGGAGCGTGAGCTGGCGCAGCAGTTGGGGGTGAGCAGGCCGGTGGTGCATGAGGGGCTCGTCGACCTGCAGACCAAGGGGCTGGTCTCCATGAGGCCGCGCGTCGGCACGGTGGTAAACGACTACCGATCCGAGGGCTCGCTGGCCATCCTCTCCAGCCTCATAGATTACCACCAGGGGCGCTTTGAGCCCAAGCTCCTGGAAAGCCTCTTGGCCATGCGGCGCTTGATCGAGATCGAGACCGCGCGCCTGGCGGCCAAAAACCGCACCAGAGAACACCTCGCCGCCCTTGATGCCATCATCAAGCAGGAACAGAGGATAGACCATGATGACATCGACACCCTGACCAGGCTGGACTATGCCTTCCACCACCAGATCGCCATGGCCTCGGCCAACATGGTCTATCCCCTGTTCCTGAACTCGTTCAAGGAAGTGTACACCAATCTCTCCGGCCAGTTCTTTTCCGACCCCAGGGTGGCGCCGGCGGTGAAGGATTCACATAAAAGAATCGCGCAGGCCATCGCGGACAAAGATGCCGAAGCGGCCAGTATGATCATGGCCAAGATCCTGACGCACGGCGAAAGGCACCTCAAAGCCGTGGTCGCCAGGCAAGGAGGCAAACCATGAAGAACGCATCGCCAACCGAGAAACGTTACCAAATCAAGGAGCCCAAGGGGCTTTCCGCCCGTATCCAATTCCTGCGGGACTATTTCTTTCAAGGGGTTCAGCGGGCCTGGAACAACGAGTACACGGCCTGGACCACGGGCACGCCCTGGGACACCCAGTACAATGAGCTGACCTACTATATCGTGCCCGAAACCTATGCCTTTCTGCCGACCTTCGTGGCCTCCTTCCGGCAGGGGGCACGGGCCGTTGACCTGGCGGCCGACTTCTGGTCGTGGAGCCTGCCCGAACGGCGGGCCTGGTTCCTCAAAGAGGTCATGGTCAAGTATGTGCCGCAGGAGATCCTGCCCGGCGATCTGATCGCCGGGGCGCGCTTCAATGTCCAGACCTCGCAGTGCCTTTCACGCCCTGAGGCCAAAGAGCGCGAGCGATTGATCAAGAAGGCCCGGCCGCTCATGAAGTGGTTCCACGACCACGGCTACGGCAATGCCGGGGCCACGAGCGGGCACCTCATCCCCTGGTACGAGCATGCCCTTACCGTGGGGTTCAAGGGCATTTACGCCGAGATCAAGGCCGCCTACCAGGCGCTTGATCCTCAGGAGCAGGCCTCGGAGCGCGGCGATCAGCTGCGTGCCATGCTCATCTGTGCCACCTTGCCGCGCGAACTGGCCGGCAAGTATGCGCAGCTCTGCACCAGTCTGGCGGCAAAAGAACCGAACCAGGCCCGCGCAATGGAGCTGACCCACATGACGGCCAACCTGGCGCGCGTACCCTGGGAGCCGGCTGCAACCTTCTGGGAGGCAGTGCAGTCTCTGTGGCTCACGCACATGCTCATCATGAGCGACGAGAACTATCCCGGCCCGGGCGTATCCTTCGGCCGCATCGACCAGTACCTGCTGCCCTACTGGCAGCGTTCAATCGCCGACGGCATGGAGCGCGAATTCGGCAAGGAGATCCTCAAATGCTTCTGGGTGCACGCCAACACCGCCTATGACGCCATGATCCGCACCGGCGGCAACCAGGGCATCACGGCCGGGTTCGGCCAGCTTTTGACCCTTTCCGGCCTGGGACCGGACGGCAAGGATCTAACCAATGAGCTGACCTATGTGTTCCTGGAGGTCATCGATGAGATGACGCCTATCCTGGAGCCCAAGCCCAATGTGCGCCTGCACCGCGGCAGCCCGCCGGAACTGCTCGATCGCGTAGTGGACATGATCGAGACCAGCCAGGGCGCGCCCTTCCTGCTCAACTTCGACGAGCGCTCCATGGCGGGCATGATGCGCGAGGCCGAGCGCGGCGGGATTCCCGATCTCATCCGTCCGGAGAATGTCCATGACTACGCGCCGGTGGGCTGCCTGGAGAACACCATGGTCGGCAACGACCGCTCGGGCACGGTGGACAACAACCTCAACCTGCTCAAGGCCGTCGAGCTGGCCTTGACCGGCGGCAAGGACCTGCTAGAATTCGTGGACCCGCTGACCGGCAAACGCTCCAAGATCCGCCAGGACGGTCCGGCCACCGGCGACGCCACGCGTTTCACCACCTGGGAGCAGTTCTGGCAGGCCTACTCTGCACAAACGCGCTACATCATAGCCAAATGCGTGGAGGTCCAGAACGCCTCGGAAACCATCCGGGCGCGCTTTCACCCTACACCCTACCTCTCCTGCCTGGTCAAAGGCTGCGCGGACAAGGGCCGCGACGTCACCCGGGCCGGGGCCGAGATCAACTTCACCACCCTGGAGGCCGTCACCTTCGCCACCACCGTGGACTCGCTCCTGGCCGTCAAGTACCTGGTCTTCGACACCATGGCCTGCAGCATGGCCGAGCTGATCCAGGCGCTCAAGAACAACTGGCAGGGCCACGACATCCTGCAGGCCAAAGCCAAGTTCAAGGCCCCCAAGTACGGCCGCGACGACGAAGCGGCCGATGCACTGGCCAGAGAGGTCATGGATCTCTGGTGCGACGAGGCCTGGAAGCACCGCACCGCGGGTACAAACCGTCAGTTTAGGCCCGGGATGCTCTCCTGGAACTACTGGGTGGGTGACGGCTATGTCATGGCCGCCAGCCCGGACGGCCGGCCCAAGGGCCAGTTCCTCTCGAACGCCATCTGCCCCTCCAACGGCGCGGACATCAAGGGGCCGACCTCGAATGCCAACTCGGTGGGCAAGGTCCTGGGCGGCAAGGCCAAAAAAGGCGACTGGGGCGAGTACCTGAGCTGCCTGCCCAACGGGGCCAGCCACACCATCACCTTCAACCCCGGGATACTCAAGGACCCGGAGCACAAGGCCAAGTTCAAGGCCTTCCTGAAAGGCTATATCGCAAACGGCGGCAGCGCCCTGCAGATCAACATGTTGGACGCACAGATGCTGCGCGACGCGCAGGATCATCCCCAGGACTACCGGCATTTGCTGGTGCGCGTCACCGGCTATAACGCGTATTTCACCAGCATCGGCAAAGAGCTCCAGGACGAGGTCATCGCCCGCTTGAGCCATAGCCGCTTCTGAAAGATGATGGATGCGGGTAAACAACGTGGCAGAAGATAGCGGTATCATCCTGGAGATCCAGCGCATGTCCACCGAGGACGGACCGGGCATCAGGACCACGGTCTTCTTCAAGGGCTGCAGCCTGAAGTGCGCCTGGTGCCATAATCCGGAGAGCATCTCCATCAAGCCGGAGATCCACTGGATCGGCTCGCGCTGCATCGGCTGCCGCTCCTGCCTGAAGACCTGTACGCAAGGCGCCTTGTCGCTTGATGAAAAAGGCATGCGCATCGATCGCGCTCTCTGTTCGGGCTGCGGCGAATGCGCCGAGGCCTGCCCCTCGACCGCCATGGAACTGCTGGGCCATGCCTGGGAGCTGGAGGTATTGATCGCCGAGGTCATCAAGGATAAGGCCTATTTCGAGGCCTCCCAAGGCGGCATCACCATCTCGGGCGGCGAGCCCACCATGCAGACCGCGTTCGCGGCCGCCTTTCTCGAAAGGCTGAAACACAGAGGCATCCACACCGCGCTGGATACCTGCGGCCAGTGTCCGCAAAAGAGTCTGGAAACCCTGCTGCCGTTTGCCGATATGGTGCTCTTCGATATCAAGCTGGTCGACCCGCACGGGCATCAAACCTTTACCGGACAGAGCAATGAACTCATCCTGGCCAATCTCAAACACGTAGCGGCACGCCTCAAGGAAAAGGACGGAGCGCTGTGGATCCGCACACCCATCATCCCACAGGCCACGGATACGCCGGAAAACATCCACGCCATCGGCGCCTTTATCGCCCACAACCTGGACGGCGCCGCGCAGCGCTGGGAGCTGTGCGCCTTCAACAACCTGTGCCGCGACAAGTACCGGCGGCTCGACAAGGACTGGGCCTTCAAGGACTGCGAGCTGATACCCAAGGCCCGCATGGAAGAGCTGGCCGCCGTGGCGAAAAACTCCGGTGTCGATCAAGGAATCGTGCACTGGAGCGGGGCCACACGACTGTAAAGAACGAGGTGAGAGATGAAGATCTACACAACATTTGATGCCGAAGCCACCCAGGCCTTCGAGCCCGAGGCCAAGGTCGGCCTGTTGGCCACGGTGAACCCGGCGGGCCTGCCGCATATCACGCTCATCACGGCCCTGCAGGCCAAATCCCCGGAGCAGATGATGTGGGGGCAGTTCACCGAAGGGCGCTCCAAGGCGCACGTGCGCTCCAACCCCAAGACCGGTTTCCTGATCCTGACCATGGACCGCAGGCTCTGGCGCGGCAAGGCCGTCTGGACCCATGCCGTCAATGAAGGCGCGGATTATGTCATGTTCAACTCCAAGCCCATGTTCCGCTACAACGCCTACTTCGGCATCCATACCGTGCATTACATGGACCTGGTGGGGACCTACGGCAGGGAAAACCTGCCCTTAGGCGCCATCGTCGCCTCATCCCTCATGA
>JBDKSM010000174.1:0-22734 GCA_039680665.1 Syntrophaceae bacterium
TCCAGGCTGGTAATCGTGCCGCCTTTAACAATAACCACGTCCGTGGTCGTGCGGGGTACGGCAACATCCGGCTGCAGCCGGTCGCCGCGGTCATTGACGATGTATCCGTCGGCATCGATCTTGAAAGCCCCGTCACGGGTGTAGGCCTCGACGTCACCCTGCATGATCTGGAAAAAACCATCGCCTTCGATGGCGATATCCATATCGTTGTTGGTCTGAACGATATCGCCTTCGGTGAAAATCTTCTGTACGGCCACCGGCCGCGTGCCCATACCGACCTCGATACCGACCGGTGAAGTGCTGCCGGCCTCCGTGGGGGAACCCTTTTCCTTATAGACCTGATAGAACAGGTCTTCGAACTCGGTGCGACTCTTCTTGAATCCCGTTGAATTGACGTTGGCCAGGTTATTGGCCATGACATCGATGAGCATCTGCTGGGCGTTCATGCCCGATGCCGCCGACCACATTGCGCGTATCATCTTATGCCTCCTTTATCCTACTGTCCCGACATTGCGGATTGACTGCCCATAGGCGTCATTCTCAGTACGCATCATTTTCTGGAACATATCGTAGGCCCGCTGGGTCTCGACCAAACCCAGCATCTCCTGTATGGCATCGACATTGGACATCTCAAGAGTCCCTTGCTCGATCTCCGGATTCTCGACCGCAACCGGCTCATATCCTTCCTTGACCTCGAAGAGGTTGCGGCCGGATTTTACCAGCTGATCCTCCGGGATATCGACCACCTTGAGTTTGTCCACGGCCTGGCCGTCTACATTCACGGTTCCATCCCGGCCAATGAGCACTTCGCCCTTGCCGAGCTGTATATCGCCGCCCTCGCCTTGTATGGGATTGCCCTGCTGATCGGCCAGAAGCCCGTCAATCGTACGCTGAAAAGATCCGGCGCGGGTGTAGCGGTCTCCGCCCTCGGTGCTTACCGCGAAATAACCGTCGCCGATCAGCGCCACATCGAGCGGGTTGCCCGTCAGCCTTGAAGATCCCTGGGTAGTGTCGATGTAGTATTCCTTGGTGACGACATCTTCAGCGATCCGCTGATATTCGCCTTCGGCAAGGGGGATAGTTTCCAGCTGCTTGACGTATTCCTCGAAGTTGACATGGTCCTTTTTGAACCCCACGGTGTCGACATTGGCCAGATTATTGGCAATGACCGCCAGCCTGAGTTCCATGGCCATGGCCCCTGCTGCTGCTGTGTAAACGCCTTGATCCATACCTTGCCCTCCTTGTTAAGTGGTGGAGAGCAATTACGGTGCCATGGCGCTGAAGCAGCTATGGAAGCCACCCCCCCAGGCAAGACCCCGGCAATTTTTTCCAATCCAAGGGTCACTTATGCCAGGGGTTCTCAGGTATTTTTGATCTTGAAAGCCAGGGTAAAGAGCGAAGGCAGCAGGTTGACGTTTTCGATAATAACCTGGGCCGGGACCCGCAGGTTAATGGGAGCGAAGTTCCAGATACCCTTGATATTGGCCGCCACTAAAAGATCGGCCACTCCTTGGGCGGATTCCGCCGGGGTGGCGATGACGCCGATGGTGATGCGCTCGCGCTTGATCACCTCGGCCATCCGGCCCACGGGAAAAATCGTGATGCCTTCCATCTGGTTGTCGATCAGATCCTCGCGCTTATCGAACAGAGCCTTGATGCTGAAATTTTTCTCGCGGAAACCTTTATAGTGGATCAGGGCCGATCCGAGGCTGCCGATTCCTACCAGGGCCAGGTTGGCGCCACTGGAGATGCCCAGGGTTTTCTCCAGGACCAAGCGGAAGCTCCCGGCACTGTAACCGAAGGAAGAGCTGTTGATGCGGCCTAAGTATTTGATGTCCTGACGGATGGTGGATGGTGTCAGATCGAGGTAGCCGGCGATCATATTCGAGGATATCCAGCGGCAGCCCTGAGCTTCCATGCGCGTAACATATTCATGATACAAAGGCAGCCTCAATGCCACCGGAATCGGAATATTCGCCATTTTTTCACCAGAAGAGTTCACTAATTAACAATCATTCGCATATATTTCTTTTTCGAGGCTGTCAATACTGTTCATTACAGAAGCAGTTGGGATCATGGACAAACATCATCACGGAGGCAGATCGTTAAATTTATCACATCCTGATCAAGAGATCCGCTTTGGTTAAAGCTTTCGCTGAATTATCCGATAGAGACACTATCAGGAATGGATAAAGGAGCCAGGGATGGAAGTCAAAAGCATCTACGTTGCCAACATCATGAAGACGTACGAGAAACTGACAGCGCAGATCAAGAACCCGAAAGAACAGATAGGCGACAAGCTCTCAATATCGCCCCAAGCCAGCAAGCGTCTGTTCGATGAGGTTATGGCCAACACGATCAAGAAGTCATTGACCGACGAGGAGATTAATGAAGGTTAATCATCTCAACAGCACCGAGATTTTCAAGGCCTATAATGCCAACGCACCGGAACAAGCAACCACGCGGAGCGATGCTACGCGCAGGCCCCAGAACGCCGCAACCGGGCTTCAGGACAAGGTCAACATATCAAGCAAGGTGCAGCAGATGCAGGAGATTGATCAGGTGGTCCAGGCCGCCCCGGATGTCCGTGCCGATAAAATCGCCGAGTTGGAACAGAAAATCAACAACGGCACCTATCAAGCCGATTACGGGACCATCGCCGACAAACTCTTGAGCCCCGATATCAGCGCCAGGTTCTAACCATCAGGGCCTGATTGTCTCAAGGCATCTCAGCCTGGAGGCGTGGATATCACAGATATAGACATTCCGTACGATCATACCGGACGTAGTTATGTCTATCCTTCCGGAAAGATATCCCTTATCCTTTAGTATGGGGCTGAGCGCTTGCGGATGCCGGCCTTTGCCGACGCGCCAGTACGGCAAGACATCGCACAGCAGGAAGTAGGCATCGGCCGTCAGCGCGGCAATTGAATCGGGTTCGCCGTATTCCCGGCGATAAAGCTCCAGAAAACGCCTGGCATGATCACCGACGGCGAACGCGGGATAAAAATCCGTCACCAGGTAGATATCTTTGGAAGCGCCCACAGCCTTGAGGAGAGCCCCCTCCTGCCTGACATCGGCCAGCAGGAACGGGGTCTTGATCCCGTGGTCGCGGCTATATACGATCACCTGCGGGGCGCTGAGAGCATCCGGCAGGAAGATGACTTCCGCCTTCTTACCATCCAAGGCCGCCAGGGCGGTGCGGTAGGAAGCTTCGGATTTCCCGAGATAGGCGATTTCGGCCACCACGCCGCCCTGCGCGATCAAGGCGGAAGAAAATAAACTGGCCAGTCTGATGCCCGCGGCATCCGCCGGATCGACCAGAATGCCGACGCGCTTGGCTTTGAGCTTTCCTACGGCAAAACCAGCCGCGGCATGGGCCTTCTCCATGAGCGGTGCACTGATGCTCCAGGGCTTGGGCGTTACGTCGGACAGCGGCGCACTGGTGGCGGTCAACACCATGGGTACGGGATACGCCTTGAGCCGCCGGTCCTTACTCACAACATCGAGCATCGCCGCGGCCTTATCCGGGATCGTGCCACCGATGAGCGCCGCGATGTCATGACCTTCCAGGAGAGCTCGCACGGCATTGTTGGCGCCCTCAGAGGTCGCCAGGGTATCCTTGATGATCAATTCCACGGGTTTGTCACCCGCCAGGGGTCTGATGCGCTGGGCGATCAGGAGGGCTTGGCGCTGCACCCGGCCCGCGCTATCCTTGCCCGTCAGTGGTAGAAACACCCCGATGGAGGCCGTGGACGCCGCGGGGGAATCAGGCGGCGTTTCGGCCCAAAGCGCGCCGGACAGGCTCATGGCGATCAAGAAAATCAAGAGGACCAATGTGCGTCTATCTCCAGAAAATATGCGTGACATGGCACCTTTCTCTAATGGATAATTGTTCTTTTTCCAAGTTTTTTTTGCATGCGCGTCGCACGTGCCGGATAACGCAGCTTTTTAAAACCTCGCTACTGGAAGGCCGCGCTTTTTTATGGTATGCAAGGGCTCCTTGACGGGAGGAGGCGTAGCTTTGGCGCACATTGAAATCTTCGGCAAACACTATGACCCCGGGGTGGTGATCTTCGATAAGGATGGGACCCTGCTCGATTTCAAGGCCACCTGGTTGGGCATCATCCGCGAGTTCATCGCGGCCATCATGCGGCGCACAAACCCGTCCGAAAAACTCGCGCAAGGCCTTCAGAAAGCCCTGGGGGTATTCATCGAGGAGCGGGAGATCGACGGCGGCGGACCTTTTGCCATGGGCACGGCCGAGGAGGTAAACACCGTTCTGGCCGAGTGCCTCTACCATGCAGGTCTGCGCTGGGACAAGGCCCAGGCCATTATCAGAGCCGCCGAGCACGAGGTCCTCAAAGGCCCCATCCGGGCGCGCAACCTCTGCCCGGCCCAGGGCGGCATCGAGCTGCTCGAACGCCTCAAGGCGCGCGGTATCCGCACGGCGCTGGCCACCAACGACAACCAGGCCGATGCCCAGGGCGACATGCAGGCCATCGGCGCGCTAGCGCTACTCGACCTGGTCGTGGGCGCCGACTCGGTCAGTAAATCCAAGCCGGCCCCGGACATGATCCTCCTGATCTGCGAACGCTTCGGCCTGTCTCCCCGGCAGGCGGCCATGATCGGCGATACCCTGATGGACGCCCAGATGGGCCGCAACGCTCACGTCATGGTCAATGTGGGCTTAATCGGCACGCTTTCAAGCTCGGAGCTGGCCGCCCACACGGACGTGGTCATCGAATCGCTCGATCAGATCAGATAACAGCTTGCGGTCGATCCGGCCGGAGCTTCAGGCTGATATTCCTTCCGGATCAGCCTCACCGAACACCTCGGCCTGAAAGGTTTCGAAAACCGCCCCGCTGGTCCAGCCACCCGGCGGCAGGCCGGCCTTCATGCTCAGATACTGAAGCGTGGTCTGGGCGTCCCACCCCTGCTCGGGCGCTACCTGCGGCAGGAAAACGGCCTGGTGAAACCCCTTCTTGAGAATGATCCCGTCGATGCCCACGCGGAACTCGGAGATATCCGTGATCTTGTCCGGGACGGTCAGCACCGAGATTTCGATTTCGATGCGGCCGAACTCGTCGGGTTTGAGCGGCGCAAAACGCGGGTCGCAAAAGGCCGCGTTGCGGGCGTTCTCGACCACCGCCCGCCACAACGGCAGCATGGGCAGGATATAGCCGATGCAGCCCCTTAAGTCATGGTCCTTGTGCAGGGTCACGAACACACCCCTCTGTTCCTGCAAAGCGGGTGTAAGCTTGGTCTGGTCCGCCGTGACGTGTTCGTGGCTGCCGCCGTCCAGGACGGTGCGGATGGTGGTGCGCGCCAGATCGAGGAGCAGCTCCTTTTCAGCCGTGGTAAGTGCCATGGTCACCCCCTTGTGCACATATATAATCATAGCGGGCACATGAGGCAATGGGAAATCCGGCCGTCACAACCAGGGAGACACATGACGTCTCACCCTCCCCGGCTAAGTGAGATGCAGCGTCAAGCATTTTGCATCAAGCGACGATACAGAGGAGACGCGGATATCGCTGATGATGACGTCAAGGGGGAACATGCATGCCGAAGAGCATATTCATCACCGGCGCCTCGGCCGGGATCGGAAGGGCGACCGCCATCCTATTTGCCGAGCAAGGCTGGTTTGTCGGGATTACGGATATCAATGTCGCCGGACTTTATGATCTCAAGGACCGCCTGCCGGGAAAAATCAGCTTTGCCGAATGTCTGGATGTAAGGGATGCCGACCAGGTCGCCGCGGTTTTATCCGCCTTCTCTCAGGCGGCCGGCGGAAAAATCGATGTCTTGTTCAACAACGCCGGAATTCTGCGCATCAATGCCTTTGAGAACATCCCCTTGAGCGACCACCAGGCGATTTTGGATATCAACGCCAAAGGGGTCCTCAACTGCACCTACCACGCCTTCCCCTATCTCAAGGCCGCAGGTTCAGCCTACGTGATCAATATGGCATCCGTGGCCTCGCTCTTTGCCGCTCCCAGTGAAGTCACCTACGCCGCCTCGAAGTTCTGGGTAAAAGGCTTCACCGAGGCCTTGAACATGGAGTGGGAACGCTACGGCATCCACGTGTGCGACATCATGCCGAACTTTGTGAAGACCACGATGGTGGAACAGAATCCGGGCAAACTCATCGAGATGAGCGGGGTCGCCTTCACCCCCGAGGATGTGGCCTTGGCGGTGTTCAAGGCGTTGGGGAGCAAACGCATTCACTGGCTCATTGATCGTCCCCTCTATAAACTTTTTTATGGGCTTGCGAACATCCTGGTGCCTTATTCTCTGATGCGAAAGCTGCTCAAGAGGAACGCGGGGTTTTAGCTCGTTATAGCGGAGATACGTTTGACCTGGTATACTATGGTACCAGCCGACACATGATGGGAGGGTACCCGTCCATGGACAAAGAACGGATCGACTACGTTTTCTCATCCTGCGGCACCATACCGGAGAGGTTTCGCCTCGATCAAGTGATAGAACAACGCCGATACCTGTGCGATGGCGAGATCCGCGCATGGAACGGCCCCATGCGGGAGGTGCTCTCTCCGGTCTGTGAACCCATGGGCCAGGACTCGCGGCGCATCCATATCGGCAGCTACCCTCTCATGACGCCGGAGTCGGCCATGCAATCCCTCGATGCGGCCTGCAGGGCCTATGACCAGGGGCGCGGCCTTTGGCCGACCATGTCGGTGGAAAGACGCATCCAGCATATGACGGACTTCGTCTACCATATGCAGGAACGGCGTGAAAAGATCGTCAAGCTGCTGATGTGGGAGATCGGCAAGCCCCTCCCCGATGCCGAAAAAGAGTTCGACCGGACGGTTGAATACATCCGGGATACGCTCTCCGCGCTCAAGGACCTGGATAGAACGTCTTCACGCTTCGTCATTGAGCAGGGCGTAATCGGCCAGATCCGGCGCTCTCCACTCGGCGTGGTGCTGTGCATGGGTCCGTTCAACTACCCCCTGAACGAAACCTTCACGACGCTGATCCCCGCCCTTCTCATGGGAAACACGGTCATCTTCAAACCTCCCAAGCTGGGGGTGCTCCTGCACGAACCCTTGCTTGACGCCTTCCGGGATTCTTTTCCCAAGGGGGTCATCAACACGGTCTATGGCAACGGCCATGAGATCATCGGCCCCATGATGCAAACCGGAAAAATCGACGTGCTGGCCTTCATCGGCACCAGCAAGGCGGCGGATATCCTGAGAACGCAGCACCCCAAACCTCACCGCTTACGGTGTGTACTCGGGTTGGACGCCAAGAATCCGGCCATCGTCCTGAAGGACGCGGACCTGGATCAGACCGTCAAGGAAAGCGTGCTGGGCGCCTTGTCCTTCAACGGTCAACGCTGCACGGCGCTCAAGATGTTTTTTGTCCATGAAGATATCAAGGATGCCTTCCTTGAAAAATTCAGCGCCGCGGTTCAGGCCCTCAACTTTGGAATACCCTGGGATTCCGGGGTGCAGATCACCCCCCTGCCTGAAGCCGGGAAGACGGACTACCTCAAGGAACTCATCGCCGATGCGCAGTCAAAAGGGGCCACGGTGGTCAACCCCGGCGGCGGAACGGTGAATCAGACCTTCATGTATCCGGCGATCGTCTCTCCGGTCGGGCCGGGCATGCGGCTGTATACCGAGGAGCAATTCGGCCCGGTGATCCCGGTGGCCGTCTTCAAGGATATTGAAGAACCGCTTAGCTATGTGAGGCAGTCAAACTATGGGCAGCAGGTGAGCATCTTCGGGAATGACGCGGACACCATCGCATCCCTCATCGATCCCCTGGTGAATCAGGTCTGCCGGGTCAATATCAACAGCCAGTGCCAACGCGGTCCCGACACGTTTCCCTTCACCGGCCGCAAGGACTCGGCCGAGGGCACCTTGTCGGTAACGGACGCCTTGAGGGTCTTTTCCATCCGATCGCTCGTGGCAACCAAGGAGAGCGAAGCCAACAAGCGCATTATAAAATCCATCATCAGGGAGAGGTCGTCCACGTTTCTCTCCACGGATTTTATCCTGTAATATAAGCTAGGGCGCACGTGACGGTCAACAGGTCGTACGGCACTCATGGCTCCCTTTCATAGAAGCCCATGACAAGCTCGTACACGCCCTCTACAAGCCGTTTTTCCATTTGAAAATTCATGCGCTCGAAGAGACGGAGCATGGGCGTGTTCTCAGCGAGCACCATGGCCGAAAAGCCCAGGAGCCCCTCCTTCTTCGCAATTTCAGTGAGGTGTTCGAGGAGTACGGAGCCGACACCGCGGTTCTGCCAGGCATCTCCCACCAGGAAGGCGGCCTTGGCCGTGTGCGTGTCGGCTTCGATGATGTACTGGCCGAAACCCGCGATCTCCTCCACGCCCTGGCGCTCAATGATGGCGAGCATCAGCATCTCCTTCGAGTAATCGATGACCACGTATTTCTGAAGTATGTCATGGATGTTGTGCGGCATGAGCATCATGTTGGCGAAGTAGCGCGTGTAGATGCTCTTGTCGGAAAGCGAGTAGAGGAAGCTTTTGATGAGTTCCTCGTCGCTGATCTTCACCGGACGAAGGAAGAGCGGGAGCCCGGTCCTGGTCGAACGGTAGCTTTCCAGCCGCTCGGGATAGTCGCCCGCCGCGCCGGGGATGAACGCCTGGTCGTGATAGATCAGGCCCCGATCGCGCGCCTTCTCGATCAGCCAGGGGCGGAAGCGGGGGTGCGCGATGGCGATCAGCGACATGGCCCGTTCGCGGATGTTCTTCCCGTGCAGATAGGCCGTCCCGTACTCGGTCACGACGTAATGCACATCCCCGCGGATGAGCGTGGCCGAGGCCCCGGATGACAGCGACGGTACGATCCGCGAACGGGACTGGCCGGTGGAGGTGGATCGCAGGGCCAGGATGGACTTGCCGCCCGGCGCGAGCGCCGAGCCGCGCATGAAATCAGCCTGACCTCCCACGCCGCTGTAGAAAAGATCTCCGATCGACTCGGCCGTGGCCTGTCCGGTGAGGTCGATCTCCAGCGCGGAGTTGATGGCGGTCATGTTTGCCTGCCGCCCGATGACGAAGAGGCTGTTGGTATAGTCGATCGGCCTGAAGTCGAAGGCCGGGTTGTCGTTCAGAAATTCATAAGTCGCACGACTGCCCATGCAGAAGGAGGCCACGGTTTTTTTGCGGTCCAGGGTTTTCTTGGCGTTGGTCACCACGCCCTTTTGCATGAGATCGATGATGCCGTCGGAGAGGAGTTCCGTGTGCACGCCGAGATCGCGTTTGCCCGCCAGATGGGTGAGGATGGCATTGGGCATGGTGCCGTACCCTACCTGGATGGTGTCGCCGTCCTGGACGATGCGCGCCACATACCTGCCGATCTTCTCCGTGATCTCGTCGGCGGGCTCGGGCGTGTATTCGAGGAGCGGTTCGTCGTACGGCAGGATGAAGTCGACATCGCGGATATCGATAAGCGTTTCTCCGCGGACGCGGGGCATAAGCGTGTTCACCTGCGCGACCACAAGCCTGGCCTGCTCCACGGCTGACTTCACGATGTCCACGCTTACGCCTAAGCTCATAAGCCCGTCGGCGTCGGGCGGGGAAAGCTGCACCAGGGCCACGTCGATGGTAATGATCCCGCGGCGGAAAAGGGAGGGGATCTCGGAAAGGAAGGTCGGCGTGTAATCGGCCAGACCTTCGTTGACCGAGCTGCGGGAGCTGTCGCTGATGAAGAACGAGTTGTGGCGGAAGTTCATCTTGAACTTCTTGTCGGCGTAGGGGGCCACGCCCAGGGTCCAGACGTGCAGTATCCGTGCCCCGTAGATCGCGTGCGACGCGTTTTCCACATAGCGGATGAGCGCGGCCATCAGGTGCTGCGGCTCGCCGCAGGCGGTGCCGATGAAGATGGAGTTGCCGCGGCGTATGTGCCCGAACAGCGCCTCCTCGGAGATAAATTTCTCCGGGTAGAGTTTCTTGAATCTTTCGAGATGGTCTTGCCGCTCTTCAGCCATGGCAGCCTCTCCCGCTTCAGTCGATCAGGATGAGGCCGTAGTAATTCTGAGAGCAGGTGCGGTCCTTAACCACCTCGATGGGCAGGCCGTGGGCGCGCGCCGTGGTATAGACATCAATACCGCAGGCCTCCATGGAAGGCCGCGCCCGGTCGCGGTGACGGCATCCCTCGGGAGGGCACTCCCTGCATAAGCTGCACGGCCCGGCGCCGAAGCCGAAGGCCTTGTAAAAACCTGCCAGGAAAATCTCGCGCTCGAGCGTTACCACGATGGGGGTCGGTTGGCCCAGCTTTGTGCAATGGATCAGAAGCCCTTGCCGGTAACAATCGATCACCGCCTGCGTCTCCCGGTATGTGGGCGTATTGGGCGGGCAGCAGTAGCCCGCGTCATAGCCGTCGCAGCCGAACTGACATTTCAGGCGCACCCAAGCGGCGGTGACAATGCCGGCGGCATCGATCAGACATGCATCGTCCGCACCCAGTTTGCGGGCCCGGGTAATAAAGTGCTCAATATCGGATTTGGTCGATCTCCTGGGCATGCATTCCTCCCTTTTTCGTCAAAAGGCGTGACGAAACCTCACCCATGCTTTCATCCGCCCTGCCCGTCACCAGGCCTTGTTTTAAACCCCGGATTTTCAGATGAGTCCGCGCTCGTTGGCGATCATAAGTTGCATGGCAACCATGTCGCGCGGCGGGACATAGCGATCGTCCTTCTGCCTAAGCCTGATGGCCTCGCAGGCGCAGGCGCCCACGCACACTCCGCAACCGATGCAGCGTTCGCGGTTGACCTGAATGGTCTCTCCAACGGTGATGGCACCCATGGGGCATTTCTCCACGCACACCCCGCAAGCCGTGCAAACCGCGGGGATGGTCTCGGCATAAAAGCTCGAATGCGCCACCTCACCGGGTTTATCCATCCGCCTGAGCGCCCCTAAGAGCGCGCAGCAGCAGGGGCAACACAGGCAGAGGTTCCATACCTTCTGCCCGTTGCCGGGCTGGATGACCAGGCCTTCGTCCATCGCGGCCTTCAAAACCGCCAGGGCCTCTTCCCGGGTAATCTCGCGGCCGCGGCCGGTCTGGAGGTAAAAGTAGGCGCCGCTGCCGAAGGCCATGCAGGCCTCCTTCAGGTGGCCGCAGCCCTTGCCCAGTTCCCGGCTCTCCTTGCGGCAGATGCAGGTCACCAGCGCGATCTTGGACTGGCCGCGGATGATCTCCTCGGCCCTGTCATAGGGCATGATCTCCATCTCGGAACTGACGCTCGTGCTAATGGGGACGATGCGGTGCTGGGTTGTGAGGGTGCCGAACCAGCCTTTTTCCATGAAGGTGTCCAGATATTCGCGCAGCAGCTTGACATCTTCGGGCGTACTGTTGTTGATGTGAAATTCCCACATGCCCTCGGCCAGAGGCACCAGACTGTATAGGCGCTTGTCAGGCAGGGCCAGGCGAAAGATCAACCCCTTGTCTACCATGCAATCGAGCTCCTGCTCAAGCCGCGCGGGCGTGGCATCCAAGTGCTCGGCCAGGTCCTCGGGGGCGGTAGGTACGCCGCTCATGGCCAGCGCGATACCGGCCTCGCGCACGGTGAACCATCGCTCAAGGATCCTGATCTCCACCCCGGACTCCGTGGCCGGAAACCCGACAGGCAACGTGTCCAGGTGACGAGCCAACCGGGCGAATATGTTGTCCTCCAATCCACACCTCCCTTTTTGACTGTATTGCAGGGATATATTCTACTTCGTTGCCCGATAAAAATCCACCATATGCAGGAACTATTGTTCACCCCCCGCTCGCTTAAGCTCACGAGAGACGCGGTGGGTAAACTAGGTTCTCCTTACTTTGTGCCCTCCGTGTCTCAAGCGAAGCGGATGCTGAAATGCATATCAATACCCTTCGACTGGAACGAATCATGCCCTTTTCCTGCTTTGTTATTTCCGGGTAAAAGCGCTATACTGATCATGGGAGGACACACCATGAGCGTGTACGGTTTTCGTTTGGAGCATCACGACAAGGTTGCGGTGGTCATTTTCGACCGTCCCGAGCGCCGCAATGCCTTTGACGAGACCATGTGGCGCGATCTTGAGCGTGTAACCGCCCAGCTTACTCAAAGCCTGCCGCGCGCCGTCGTGGTCAGCGGAAACGGCAAGGCCTTCTGTGCCGGATTCGATGTCAATCCCGACAACCCGCAGGTGAGCAGCCTGATCGGTGCGGTGGAGAAAAAAGAACGCGGCCCAATCGAGGCCCTGATCCGCCGGCTGCAGGCGGCCGTAGAGGGCTTGGTTAGTCTGCCCGTGCCCGTCATCGCGGCCATTAACGGCGATGCCTTCGGCGGCGGGGCCGAGCTGGCTTCGCGCTGCGATCTGCGCATCATGGACCCGGGCGCGCGCATCTGCTTTTCCGAGGCGCGTCTGGGCCTTATGCCCGACTGGGGTGGCGGACCGGGCTTGACCAAGCTCATTGGCGCATCCGCGGCCGCGGACCTGATATTGACCGGCCGCCGGATCGGAGCCGAGGAGGCCTTAAGCTTGGGGCTTATAAACCGGGTGAGCGGTTCGGGACAGGCACTGGAAGATGCCCTTGACCTGGCTGGAACGATTGCGAAGAACGGTCCGCGCGCGGTGCGGCATGCCTTGGCGGTCATCCGCCGGGTACGCGAGCTGCCCATGCAGCAGGCCCTGGACCTGGAATGCAGCGAGGCCGTGGAACTCATCTGCTCGGGTGAATGCATGCACGGCATCACGGCCTTCCTCTCCAAGCAGGAGCCTGTGTTCCCTGACATCCCTTCAGGAGGGATACCATCCGATTAAACAGACCATTCCATGTTTTTAGCTGAAGATTCATTTCATTTGATGTTACCACACCTTCTGCAAACATCCATTTGTTTGAGATCGCTTGAGACATCCCCTTTGGTTTCCCCATTGCCGCTTTGTGATTATGTCTCGATCAAGTGTCCTTGCAGCTCTGAAATCAGCTTGGCAATCTCCCCGGTTTGTCCCTGGGGCCTCGACAGCACGGCCTCGATGGTGAGAGTCTCTTCCCGGATATAAGAGGCGGCCTGCCTGCGCATCGCATCGATAGCCTTATTGATGGTATCCTCCCACTGGGCTGCCAGGCGTGATAGATTGATGACCACGGTCTTGGGAATTTCGCCGATGAAATGCCGCTCGAAAAGACGGCGGAAAATCACCATGGGGATCAAGAACCACAGCAGGTCAAAGTGAAAGTCGAAGGCATACAGGACCTTGATATCCGGCTTCAGGGGGGTATCCACGTCGATTCGCCAGTCTGCGTCCGGCAAGGTGAGACCCAGGACTTTTTCGACATTGTCGCTCAGGAGCATGCGAAAGGTTTCCAGCGACCGGGACAGACTCATATGAGCTTTCTGCAGGGTCCCGAAAAAATGGTGGTGCTCGGTTTCGGACAAGCGCTGCATTTCATCGGTCATATGCTCGGTGAGCCAACCTTCGAAACGCCTGGTCAATGTCCACAAATTGCCCTGCCAGGTCGGCAGTTCTACTTCAAGGGTCTGGATCAGTTTTTCCGTCAAGGGCTGCTGAAAACGATCCAGATGTTTCATCAGCAGCGGGCGTGTCCGTCGCTGGTTTTCACGGGCGATCACGCCGAGTTCATCCTTGACGGTTTCATAACCGACCTTTTCATCAATGATCCGGTTTCTCAACCGGTCCCGGTCCTGATCGAGAGCCATCGAGGACTTCAAGGCGATATCAAGATATCCCAGGCAGCCTTTGATCAGGAAGCGCATCTTATGCCCCAGGATCGAGGTAAACTCCTGCTCGCGGTTCAGGGACAGGGGATAGAAAAGGGCCGCCGCCAGACTGTCATTGTAGCGTTGCGTATGCTCGCGGGTGGAATAAAGAAAGAGCGGAAAATCATGGTCCAACTCCTTTTTCAGGGTCTGCCTGAAGAATTGCATGACCTCGTTTTGCTCTTGTGGTTTCAGAATATCGACCTTGGTCAGGAGCAAGGCGATGCGTGGAGTCACGTGCAAGAGATTTTCAATAAGATTGATGTCGTGTTCGGAAAGCGGACGCTCCACGCTGACCGCCACAATAGCCGCCCCGACTTCCGGCAGCCAGTTGCCGGACACCTCCTTGTGAACCTTGAACACGCTGCCGAGCCCCGGTGTATCCACTAGCCTGATCCCGCTGAACTCGCTCAAGGCCGGCAGATCGATATCCACGATGGCGACGTTTTTGACGTTCCCCGGATTCTCGGCCTCCGAGGTATAGTACTTCAACTCGCTGAGATCTATCTCGATTGAGGTTTCATCGAAGAAACAGACCCGCGCGCGTTCTTGCTCGCCATGGCAAATCCGGGTGATGACGGAGGTGACCGGAATGACACCAACCGGCAGAATTTCCCTTCCGATCAGGTGGTTGATGAAAGAGCTTTTGCCGGATTTGAATTGTCCCAGCACCGCGACGTCGATCCAAGGGTCTTTGTGCAGCATGCCTTCGCATACCTCGATCTGGCGGTCCAGGGCTGTTATCTGAAAGGCCTGTGCCGCGGCGTGGATTTTTTGCAGGATTTCTCTCTTTGGACTGTGCGATGGATCTTGGGTCGGCCTTGTCATATCCACTCCTACCAATCATATTGATAGGAGTCATCAGCCTCACGCGGCGGTTATAGGGGGGACTCCATCCCCTCTTCGCAAGCATATGTCATTTATCCGAGCGAGGAATGACTGTCAATATTGACCTCTCGGTATTTTCTGGGGCCGGAGGCTTGACTTTTCCATTGCAAGCATTACTTATATTATAGGCATGAACCGGAAACGGTGCTATCCCCACCATAGAACCGCTCATGCCAAAAAAAGAGAGCCTGGGATAGAGACTCCCTTTTTATTTCGCCATGATATGATCTTTCTGAAGGTTTCAAAAATTTTAAAAGGCCTGAATTTTCCCCCTATCCGGGGCTTAAATCTACTTGATTGCCTCACCTAGGAGCTCTTGTCGGCAATTGCCCAGAACAATTAACCCGAAGAATGGAAACCAAGATTCTTCACTATGTACAGTATGACATCCCCCCAAAGTCCGCTGAAGGATATCATCCTTCAGCGTCAGCCAAGGATCTTTCTCCGATTCTTCTCTGAGCAGCAGCCCCTTGAATCTTGACACAGCGCGGTCTGAGGTAGGATGGAGCAATATTAAGAATCGAGGCCCGGCACCCTTTATTGCTGCTTTGCTATTGCCTCCTCACCGAGAGGGGTACCGCGTAGCCCTGTTGTTTTACTCAACATACATATTCTCGATTACGGCACGATAATTTTCCTGCACCTTTTTCCTCTTTATCTTGAGCGTGGGGGTAATCTCATCGTTTTCCATGCTGAAGGGCTTGTCCAACAGGGTGAACCGCTTTATCTTCTCAACCTGGCCCAGTTCGGCATTGATCTCGTTCATGATACCATCATAGAGCTTCAGCACCTTTTCATTGCTCACCAGCGCCTTGGGGGTCGTGTCGGCAATGCCGTTCTCCTTTGCCCATTGGCCAAGGGTTTTAAATTCCGGGACAATGAGGGCGGTTATATATTTGCGCTTATCGCCGATCAAGGTCGCCTGCTCGATCATGGGATGCAGCAGCATCCGGCCTTCGATCACCTGGGGAGAGATGTTCTTGCCGCCCGAGGTAATGATGATGTCCTTCTTTCTGTCCGTGATGTACAGATAGCCGTCTTCGTCGATGCGGCCGATGTCGCCGGTCTTGAAGAACCCGTCATCGGTAAACGCCTCCCTGGTGGCCTGCTCGTTTTTATAATAGCCCATCATGATCTGCGGGCCCCTGAGCAGGATCTCTCCGTCCTCGGCGATCTTGCATTCGGTCAGCGCAATGGTTTTGCCGACGCTGCCGGGCTTGATGGGATAGATGGTCCGGTGGTGCTGGACGTGGGTGACCGGCGCCGTTTCGGTCAGGCCGTAACCGGGCAGCATGAATACGCCGATGCCGCTGAAGAAGTTCTGGATCTCTTCGGACAAGGGGGCTCCGCCGACACCGAAGTCGTTCAACCTGTCCATGCCGATGGCCTTCCTGATGGGCGCAAGTACGAACCGGGATGCGAGTGCATATTGAATTTTCAGTGCGCCGGTAAGCTCCCGGTCGGCATGGAAGAAGGGGGCGGCCTGGTTGGCCGTCTTGATCGCCCAGTCGAACAGGCGCTTCTTCATCGCCGGGGCTTTGGCGGCCTTGGCATTGATGCCTTCGTAGAGCTTCTCGGCCAAACGGGGCACGCTGATCATGCAGGTGGGCCGTATCTCGACCAGGTCTTCGACCAGCTTATCCGTACCCCGCGCATACGCAATCATCCCTCCGTTGTACATGAGGACGTGATAGCCGATACTCCGCTCGAGCGCGTGGGACAGCGGCAGGATCGACAGGGCAGTCTCGCGTTTCGGGTGCGGCTGGTGGATGATGAAGCTCAACACCTCGGCCACCATGTTGTTCGTGGAAAGCATGACCCCTTTCGGGTTGCCGGTGGTGCCCGAGGTATACATGATCGTCATGACGTCCCCTGGATTGATCGATCGGATGCGGCGGTCGATCTCCTCGGCCTTGTCATTTTTAAGCCCCTCCTGAATCACCGTATCGAGGGTCACCACCAGATCGCTCCTGTATTCGCCGGGATTGAAGGCAATGATCTTTTCCAACCCTGGGAGCTCATTTTTCACCGAAAGCAGCTTTTCAACCTGCTGCTTGCCGGAGCAGAAACACAGCTTCGTGTCGGAGTCGCTGATGATAAAGGCGGCTTCGGGGGCCGAGTTGGTGGGGTATATCGTCACGTCGGCCGCCCCGGATGAAAGAATAGCGAGGTCGGCGAATATCCATTCCGGCCTGTTTTCCGAATAAATGCCGATCTTATCTCCGGGTTTGACGCCGCAGCTGATCAGGTATGAGGAGATCGCGTTGACATTTTTGGCGGTCTCCTCCCACGAGATGTCTATCCAGGAATCCGGCCCTCGTCGTTTTAAAAAAGTCTCTTTGCTGTAGACAAAAGCCCGGTTGCGAAATATCCCGGGAATTGTCGACTCGGAATAATACATGAACCTTTCCATATCTACCCTCCTCTCATGATGCCGGCGAGCTTACGGCTCAACTTTTCTCACCGGGAGAATTATACCATGAATGCTTCATTTTTACCAGGATCAGGATTTTTTAAAGCAAAGACGGGCGGAATGAATAAGGTGCAATCTACAAGGGATCCGGCATAGCAGCAGACAAGAGCCGGTTCGTCGTGAAGAGATATCTGCCATTTTGCTTTTCCGGCCTGTATCGGAGAATAAAACCGTGTTTTACTCGCTTCATTCCACTCATCTTGAGTAGTGGTCGACAGGGGCGTGGAGCGAGATGTATGTTGACAGATCCTTATCCTTGTTCGATAATAAAATTGATTAGATTACAGTGTGTGCGGCATGCACGGCAATCCCCCCCCCCAAGGACACGCCGGCATCCATGAAGCCCTATTGATATTCTTTGCCCCGATTTGCGCTGACCGCACCTTCGTCAAAAGCAGGCGGCTTTTTGATATACCATGCGCAAGCAAGAAAGCATTTGAAAGAATCATTGAGAGGAGGATGTATGATGCCTGCAGGAAACCGGTTCAATGGAGCGGTGGCCGTTCTTGTCATATGCGCCTTTCTGGCGCCCGGGTGCGGCAAGAAGGCCGAGGAGAAGACCGCGGAGAAGATGATGGAAAAGGCCCTGAGCGGGGCCACCGGCAAGGAGACCAAGGTCGATCTCCAGAAAGGCAATGTCCGCATCGAAAGCAAGGATATGCAGACCGACATAGTATCGACATCCACCTGCCCCCCAGACATGTTCGCGGATGTGCCGCAGTTTACCGGCGGCGCCATCGAGCGCGTCGTCACGTCCAACGAGGGCGGCATGAAGAAGTTCAACATCTACTTCAACGGGCTCAGCGCCGAGGCGATCAAGCAGTATGCGGAGGCCCTCAAGTCCAAGGGCTGGGGTGTGGACCACATGCACATAGACAAGGCCGGGATGCTGAATGCCACAAAGGGCAACCTGGGCATAAACTTCGCTTACAGCACCGAGGACAAGAAGGACGGCATGCTGGCCGTCTTCAGCACGCCGTAGGCAACAAACGCGGCTGCGCGGGAAATGGAATGCCCGGTTTGCATACCTGGCGCTTCCATCCGGGCTGGAGTTTGCCCGGTATGTGTGATCGTGTGATTGATCCGGCAGGAAAATAAAATAAAGGAAGGAGAATACATATGAAGCACGCGGTTGCGGCAGCGGTGACGGTGTTGATGGTCATAGGTCTGATTGCCCCGGTGTATGCGGCGGGCCCGCCGGAGGCCAACGCCAGAAACGCCTTCAAGATGATTCTGTCAGGGGCGGATGCGAACAAGGACGGCAAGCTTACCGTGAATGAATGCATGGGCATCTACAAGGACAAGAATATGGCCACCAAAAACTGCACCTTCTGGGACGTCAACAAGGACGGTTTCATTACCGAGGACGAATACGTGAAGCAGGGCATGAGCCTAGGCAACAGGTAGAATTGATTGACACCCGGCCGTGGCATACAAAACGGGTAAGGCCCATCGCCGGGTGTCTGATAGCGCATACCTGCTCCAATAGCGTATCATCGGACCAATCTATTCACCATGCGTGCATGCACGATCTGCCCCCATGGTTACCTTTGAACTTTCATTCCATTTCTGCTAGAAAGACCGGCATGGGCACTGACTTTACTCTTGAATTCAATGGCGCGTACATTCATGTTATCCACCCGCCGGACTATGAAATAACCCTGAAGAGCCTGGAGCGGCTATGGAAAGAATTGGCCCAGGCCTGTCAGAAGTACAACTGCCGGAAAGTCCTCACTGAGAGTACTCAACCAAAACGGCGAATGGATACCACGGATGCGATTGAATCGGGTTTCCAGGCATTGAACGCTGTACCAGGGGTTAAGATAGCGATCTGCATTTACGAATACGTTCCTGACAGAACATCTCAATTTTTCTCTGATGTCGTCCATAACCGCGGCGCCCAGATAGAATTTTTCAACGATAAGGAAAAAGCCCTTGAATGGCTCAGCGTTCAGGACGCCGAATCACACACAGGAGATTAGTTCCGCATGAAAGAGAAGATCATCTGTTTCGCTTTGGGGTTGTCTGAAGAGGACACCGAAAAAGGTATATCGTCGATTGGCGCACTGAACCAGGGAATGCACACCTTGGAGGTGATTACGGTAACACCTACCCTGCTGGCCGCGAACGTAGGAGTGACATTGGACCGTGTGTTGGCTGGTTCGGGGCTGAACAGCGCCGGGGCGCCAAAGGCCGAAGAGCATGCGCTATCCCCGGAGCGCTTCACGCATCGGGTGGTGATTGTGCACGCGCCCAAGCGCGAGCAGGTCCTGCAGGTGATGCGGGGCTTCAAGGCGGTTCTGCCCAATCCTCAGGATATGATATTCGCCATGATAACCGATACGGCCAGGACCTGGACGTTCGAGGAATACATCGGACATCTCGGGAGCGAACACGAATACATGAAAACCCACGATCCCACCGATAACCCGGATATGAAACGGATGTGATCAGCGATCCAGCCAATCGCTCCGCCGGAAACCCAAAGACGTCTTGAATCTTGATACATTAGCCTTGATAGGATGGCGTAATATCAAGTTTCAACGGGCGGCTTATACACATACGCAACTACGACACCAGGTTCAAGAGCATTGCCTTAAGATTTTTATACAGCCGTATAAACCGGCACGCCCCTATTGGGCTAAGGAGGTTATTGTTGCATGACATTCAAGGGGGCGGGCCTTTTATGTTCCCGTCCATCCATCCTGACAAGCGTGGTGCAATCTATTCCCAATGCGACAATACATGACCCGCCCCCAAGGCCCTGGTAACGGATATGTATACTGTCCGTGTGAAAAAATATTCTAAAAAAAGAAATGATTTACCCATGTTGCATGTCATGACAGCCCCATCTGTTAATATAATCAAACTATTACATAGTGTTACAACCTGGTACATTTCGTGCAGATATAAAATAAGGCGCGGCTCGTTCTAACTTAAGGGTAGAGAGCATGTTTTTGGGAGGCGTATATGCGCAAACAAAACAACTGTTTTTTGGTTTTCGTCCTGGCGTTTAATCTGCTTTTCATGGGATGCGGTGTATCAACCTCGGATACTTCCTTATCACCATCATCAACGGAAAGCACGGTTGCCGACGATTCAGGATCTACGGAAACAAGTACAGCCAGCGCTTTGTCGGATGAAGAAATTGCCAATGGATTATCGGCCGTTTCCAGTATACTTTCCGCCGTCCCTTGGCAGGACATCGATTGGAGCAGCTATGTCGAGCAAGCTTCGGAAGCCGATGCGATCAGCCTGACCCAGGCCGTCGCCATCCAGCCTATCCTCATAACCAGCGCCGATGGCATGAGCATCTATCTGACCTTTGCCAAGAATTCGCAAGGTCTGTATGTCGTACAATTAAATTGTACGCTCAATGGCTTTTCCGTGCAGGATACGCAGTTGCTGACGCAGGCCACGGTATCCGGCACCTTGTATATACAGGTGCGTTTCGAAAACATCTATGAGTTGACATTGGGCGCACATGTTTTCACGCAAAATGGTTCACCTCTGGTGATCAGCGGCAAAGCCTTGGGATTGCTTTCCACCAAGACCACCATCGGTATTACCGATTTTTACGTGGGTTACGATTTATGGAATTTGGCATTCCTCTATAATCCGGCCCCCTATGGGACAATCATCATCAATGGCGCATTACCCATCACCATAACCTCCGAATGGACCAGCTTCATATTGAATCTTCTGAATGCCTGATAAACTCAATCAGATCTCGTAAAGCATGCTAGCGGACATTTCGAATGTCCGCTAGCATGCCCGCCTCGACGGGAACCATAAGGGTCAGGGCTGAAGGGGACGCCCGGCAAAAAGCTTCAATGCCGGGTAGAAAACTCTTGAGACAACTCATCAAAACAGGCTAAGAACATCTGAACCAATTGTTGAAGACAAGGAGCACACCATGAGCGAATGTCCCTGCGGATCGAACAAGCCCTATTCCGAGTGCTGCGAGCCACTTCACAAAGGCGCCCGGGCGCTGAGAGCCGAGCAGCTGATCCGGGCGCGCTATTCGGCCTATGCGAAGATGGAGCTTGATTACCTCTTTGAGACCACCCACCCGGAGCGCCGCGCGGATTATGACGCCGACAACACGCGGACCTGGGCTGAGCACTCGGTCTGGGACCATATCGATATCCTCGAAACCCTTGCTGGCGGACAGGATGACGACAAAGGCGAAGTTGAGTTCATTGCCCATTACGCCGACGCCAAGGGCCGCAAATGCACCCACCATGAACGCGCCCTCTTTGAGAAATACGATGGCCGCTGGTATTTCAAGGACGGGACCTATATCAAACCCCAAACCTTTAAACGCGAAACTCCCAAAACCGGCCGCAACGAGCCCTGCCCCTGCGGCAGCGGCAAGAAGTTTAAGAAGTGCTGCGGAGTTGCCTAGCACGGTTGGAACCAATGGTGTCAAAGAACCAAACGACGTGTCAGGCCAAGACCTGACAGGGTCTTTCACGTACGCTTGAACCGGATAAACCGAAAAAGTGGATAAATGAATTGCCAGCAAAAGTGGGCAAATAATTACCATTTACGTGATCAAATAATTGCAACTATCTGTTATCTATATTGTTTATATTGGTTATAATATTGCACTGCATAGGCTACAGGAGTCATTCGTGAAAAACAATGGAGCAAAAAGTCACTTGCACGACCGCTGGCGGTCACAGTAATCTAAATTCAAACAGCGAGGCATGACGAATGAAAACTAAGTGGAATTGCATCTGCACTTGCTTGTCAATGATATTGTTCCTTGCCGGTTGCGGCGGAGGTGGGGGCGGAGGCGGAACAAGCTCAACAGTGGCCCAGGAGTCAACAACCACCCCAACATTGACTTCCATAGAGGTTACCCAGACAAATCCGAGTATAGCGCTGGGCTATGACCAAAAGTTTATTGCGACAGGGATATATTTGGATAATACAAAACAAGATATAACAACGTCGGTGTACTGGAGTTCATCACAAAGCGATATTGCTACGATAAGCAACGCTGCCGGCACGAACGGGATTGCTACCGCCAGAAACACCGGTTCAACCATAATCACAGCGACCTTTGAAAATATTACAGGAACAACGACACTGACTGTAACACCGGCAGTACTGGAATCGATAAGCATCATACCGACAAATTCGAACATCGCCTTGGGGACAACGAAACAACTCGCTGCGACTGGCACATTTTCGGACACTACTACGCAAAATTTGACCGCCTTTGTGACCTGGAGTTCGTCGGCAACCGGCACGGCAACAATAAGCAATGCCTCGGGCTCAAACGGGTTGGCCACGTCCGTCGCGGTCGGCGCCACTAGCATAACGGCCACGGACCCGACAAGCGGTATCTACGGGACAACGGTTCTGAACGTAACAGCGGCGACGCTCGCCTCGATCGACATAACGCCAACGAATCCAAGCATCGCCAATGGGTTGACTGAACAATTTACCGCAACAGGAATCTATACCGACCGTACGACTCAAGATCTAACGGCCTTTGTGACCTGGAGTTCGTCGGCAACCGGCACGGCAACAATAAGCAATGCCTCGGGCTCAAACGGGTTGGCCACGTCCGTTGCGGTCGGCGCCACTACCATAACGGCCACGGACCCGACAAA
>JBDKSM010000175.1:0-3060 GCA_039680665.1 Syntrophaceae bacterium
ACCAAAGCAGATTGTTCATATAACAATGAAATAAAGGTATTTCCAACTCTAGGTGTAGTATTTTGGCACAAGGTCATAGCGACCGGGAATACGATAATCGTGGCTGCCCACAATCTCCAGTTCAGGGTCGGAATTCATGAGATAATAGACTTTGTCAATGCTTGAACCAGCTTCCATCCCTTCACTCACCAGTGATTGCATGAGCTTGGATTTAGGCCTCCTTTGTTCTAGGCCCTCCGGAAAGTAGAAAGTATCGGCACTGAAGAGAAAGCGTCTGCCGGAGGGCATGGTCAAAAACATCCCCATGAGGCCGGGGCTGTGGCCGGGCAGGTCAACCACAACCATGGAACCGTCGCCGAAAACATCATACGATGCCGGAAAGTTCTTGAAGGGTTTACGGGGATCGGTTTCGATCAACTCGATATCCAGACCTGCCCCGCAGAACTGCTCCTTGATGAAGGCATTCTTGAACAATGCCCCCTTCGCGAGACTGGAGACAAAATCCCATTCCCTGCGGCCGACAAAAAAGTGGGCATGGGGAAAGTCGCGCATACCGCCGGCATGGTCCCAGTGCAGATGTGAAATGATAACGTTCTTGACATCAGCAGGTTTGAATCCGAGCCGATTTAGTTGATGTACAAGAGCGTCGTATTGTGGATTGAATCGCGTGCGCATGACGCAGCGGTGGAAGAAAAAGTTGCCCCAATAGACGGGAAGCCGCATTTCTTCTTCTATGTGCGTGCCAATGCCCGTATCAAAAAGAACCAAATCATTGTCGCGCTCAATCAGAACGCTGAGAATGGGAAACTGCACACTCTTCATGCCCGCGTTTTGAACAAAAAGACCCTTTGCTATATGTCCGAACCCAGTTGCTAAAAAATATATTTTCATGATCTAGAATTCCTTGATTACCAGCCGATCCAGTAGCGTGTCAGGCAAGATCTTGACCAGCCGGTGCTGCACAGGATGGTTAGTTACAAGATAGCGGGGCTTGGGATTCGGTGCCGTCACGGCCTGATAAATGGCTTCGGCCACGACCTCCGGCTGAACTCCATGTGTTTTGGCTTCGGCAACCTCATGCTCGAGCTTTTTACGATTGGCTTCATAAAAAATGCTGCCGCGATACCGCTCTATTCTTCCTTCGATATCCCTGTCCCAAAGCGGAGTGTCGATCAGAGCAGGTTGGACCACAATAACTTTGACGCCCCATGGCATGAGCTCACGTCGCAGAGAGTCCGACCACCCTTCGATGGCATGCTTGCTGGAGGCATAAGGACCGGAAAAAGGCGTGGCCACAAACCCGGCCACGCTCGACACATTCACGATCCGGCCCCTGGATTTTAAGAGCAGGGGGAAAAGAGCCTTGGTCAAGCGATGCGTTCCGAATACGTTGACATTGTATTGCTCGATCAACCGTTCGACAGGATACTCCATGAGCGGACCGGGGCTGAAGATGCCCGCGTTGTTGACCAGCGCAAGAAGATTAATTTCCTTTTTCTCAATAAAGGCAACAGCATTCGCTACGTCGCCATCATTAGTAATATCAAGTTTGAAAGTTTCAATGCCATCTGCCCCGCGGAGTTTTTCAAGTTCCGCCTGCGATTTATCCGTGGCATATGTGGCGTAAACGCCAAAGCCCCTTTTAGCGAGCGTGAGCACCGTGGCCTTCCCGATACCTGATGCCGCACCGGTGACAAGAACACATCCCTTAACAGCCATATCTGTACTCCTATAGGCAAGCAATAGCGCTGCAGCCATTCCGAAACGCGATACCGTACTCCTGACAAAAACACATTTCTCGGCAGCCATTGCGTATTCGCTTGCATCATTTTTGTTTGCCATGTTTTTCTCTTTCGACGATATCCTGGATTTTGCACCACAAAAATGTCGATGAAGAATTGTACATATATATTTCCGACTACATAACTCATTTCAATGCCAGCAACAGAAACCTTATTTATATAATCTTAAGGAAGGAGGAGGCCTAAGAAAAGTACTTCTTTTTTAGGCCTCCTTGGCGGAATGCACGAATGCGGTTACTTTTTAATTCTCCGCTTGGTCGTGTCGACTCCCAATAGTCTTCCCAGGTTACCCCCGAACATCTTGGCCTTGTCTTCGTCCGTGATGGCCGGGTAACCATAGGCCGCCTGCATGTCTTCCGGAATCTGGAATTCGGCAAGTCCCTTCACAGCGTTGGCGATCTGAATACCGTACCCTGCGTAATCCGTGCCCCAGGTGATGCGGTCCGGACCTACGAAGCGCATGGCCTCGCCCAAAAGATGGGCGAATTTGCGCGGGGCGGTAATAGCCCAGGGAACGAGCAGACTCATACAGATATAGACATTGGGGTGACCCAAGGCCACCATGTTGAGGACATCGGAATACGGATATCCCATGTGGAAGGCGTTGATGACGAGCCCCGGAAAGTCGCGTGCCACATCGTCAATCTGCTCGGGATGGCAATACTTGCTCTTACCCGGCGGCACCCAGCAGAATCCGGTGTGCATATCCAGTACGATGCCATGCTCCTGGGCCTTCTCATAGAAGGGCCACAGCTCGGGATCATTGATATAGGTATCTTCCGGCGGATAATACTTGAATATCTTCGCCTTCTTTTCCTTGACCCAATACTCCATTTCCCATATGGCATTCTTAACACCGCGCTGCTTGATCGGCGAAATATTCGGCTGGTACATGAAACGTTCGGGATTGGTCTCCACTACCTTGGCCATTGCGCCATTGGAAACCCACCGGCTGGAAAAACCAGTGGTATCCATCATGGATTCCGGAAGCAGGCAGGCGATATCAACCCCGTACTTATCCATGGTGTTGATGATGGTCTGGGGATCGCTGCTCTTCTGAGCTTCCCATTCTTCCAAACCTTCCAGGGCTTTAAGCATAAGCGGCATCGGCGCACCGGTAACCAGCGGCCGCATGATATGATCAATGGCCCGCCACCACATCTGCACTCCGGGAAAATGATTGACGGGTTCGAGGTCCCCGATCAGATGGCATTCAGGATCGATCTTGAAATAATTATTTTTCATTACTTTTGTTTCA
>JBDKSM010000176.1:0-7332 GCA_039680665.1 Syntrophaceae bacterium
AAGGGCTTAAGTTTTCGTCATAAAAGCCCGATTACAAAATTGTATATGGCGCATATTCTTATAGTCGAAGACGATATGAATCTCGGACAGGTTCTGTTTCAGGAGTTCAAAGGACAGAACCACGATGTCGAACTGGCAGGTGATGGCGAAGCCGCCCTGGCGCGCGTCAACAAGTATGTATACGATTTGATGCTGACCGATATCAAGTTGCCGGGCATGGACGGCATCGAGCTCTTGAAGCAGGTCAAGACCATCAGTCCCACCACGATCGTAATCGTCATGACTGGTTATGCCTCGGTCGATACGGCCGTGGTGGCCATGAAGAACGGTGCCCAGGATTTCATCCAGAAGCCCTTCGGCCTGGCCGAGATAGCGCAAAAGATCGAGGACGCGCTTTCCTTGAAACGCATGCGCAATGAGATCGATTACCTGCGGCATACCCAGGAAGACGTCATCTATCGCACCACCGACATCATTGGTACGAGCAAGTCCTTGAAAAAAACCCTGCATATGGCGGAGAAGGTGGCCAAGGCCGACACCACGTTGCTTATCACCGGGGAGACCGGGGTCGGCAAAGGGTTGATCGCCGGAGCGGTCCATCATAATTCGGTCCGTTCGCGCAATAATTTTGTGCAGGTCAACTGCGCCGCACTACCGCACCATCTCCTGGAAAGCGAGCTCTTCGGCCATGAGAAAGGCGCCTTCACCGGCGCTATCAAGCTGCGCATCGGGCGTGTGGAACAGGCCAACATGGGCACAATCTTTTTAGACGAGATCGGCGATATGGAGATATCCCTGCAGGGTAAGATCCTCAGGGTCCTAGAGGAACGTGAGTTTGAGAGGGTGGGCGGGCAACGCACCATCAAGGTTGACGTACGCGTCATCGCCGCCACGAATCGTGACCTTCTCAGTCTGGTGCGAGAGGGTAAGTTCAGGGAAGATCTCTATTACCGGATCAATGTGGTTAATATCCATCTTGCGCCCGTACGCGAACGCAAGGAAGACATCGAGCCGCTGGTGCGGTATTTCATACGCCGCTATGCCAAGGAGTTCAATAAACCGGCAGCCGATCTTGATCCGGCGGCCTTGAAGATGCTGATCGATTATCCGTGGCCTGGTAATGTCCGAGAGATCAGAAACTGCATGGAGCGGGCGGTGCTCTTGGCCGAAGGCGAGTTTATCAGGCCGGATGATATCTCCATTGCCGCCGGTTCGAAGAACGATGAGACCACGGATCAGGGCCAGCGCCTGTCATCTTTGGCGAATACCGAAAAAGAGCTCATCCTGGATGCCCTGAAAAAGCATGATTGGGTTCAGAAGGACGCCGCCCAGGCGCTGGGCATCAGTAAGCGTGTTATGCACTACAAGGTCCAGAAGTACGGTATCACCCACCACCGCTGGTTGAAGAACCGATAAGGCCCATATAGAGCCTGGTCATATCAGGATCCAGGGTAATCCCGGCATTCGAGGTCATCTCGCTGTAGGCCTCGTCATATTTTTTCTGCGACCGATAAAGGCGTGGCGAGATCATGGCGTTGAAGGTGTCCACCACCCGCAGGGCGCGTGCTCCCTCCGGTATGTCGATCCCGTTCAAGCCGCGCGGATAGCCGCTGCCGTCCATGTGTTCGTGATGATAGGCCAGGATGTCCTTATCGAGGTTGAGGGAATTGGCATTCCGTATCATGCGTAACGCAATTAGCGGATGCGCCTTTATGCGTTTCTTGTCGAGCGTGTTTACCTCGTCCTTGGTAAGTATGGAAGTCGGGATGCCGAGGTAGCCGATATTGGCCGCCAGAGCCGAGGTGGCCCATCGCAGACATTCCATCTCGTCACGGCCTAAGGAGCGCGCCATGGAATACAGTTGGTCGGCCACCTTGAGTGAGTATCCCATGGGGCAGCCGGCGCGGATATCCGCCAGCACCGAGATGTTCAGGAGCAGGGATGTATGCCAGTCGGTCATATCGGCATTCCGTCCGGTCGCGACCGCCCAAGCCGGTGCAAGATAGGAGATGATCCACTGGCAGATTTCTTGCGAAAGCCCTTGATGTCTCAGATAACCCAGACAATGACCATCCCAGAAGACGGGCGTACCGGGCGGATCATCCTGTCGGGTGATATCATCCGCCTGACACTGGATTTTCCAGAGTTCGAGCAGATTGTCCAAGGCTTCGAAGGATGGCCCGGCATGCAGGATCTTGAACAGCGTGAGCTCCAGAGAGAGATTGGTCGGTTTGATCGCACCGGTTTGGGTATAGGTGGCCATGTGCAAGCCTTTTTTCCTGGCAAAGGAGAGGGCCTGGTGGGCGGCATTGATTAAGCCTTTGGCATCCTGGGCCTCATCCGGCAGGGTGACAAGACCAACGGTCAGATTGTCTCCTAGGTCATCTTCCAACTGAGCCAAGGCCTTGCGCAAGGCGGTTGTGGCTTCCAGGGCCGAGCTGCCCGGCAGTATGACGAAGAAGCTGTATTCTTCATAGCGCAGCACGCGATCATAGCATCGTAGGCCTTCCTTGATGCGTCTGGCCAAAGTTTTCAAAGTTTTGGTTCCATCGAGTACACCCTGTTGTTGACCAAACCGTTCGGCATTTTCGATCGCGACGATGGCTATGCTTAAGGGATAGGCCAGGCGTTTGGCCTGCTCTTCGTACTGGTGCAGGATATCCAGCACCACGTGTCGTTGGGGGATATCCATCCTCAGGTCAAGCAGGTGGTCCCGGCTACCCTCATGTCCCAGGCAATCGCGCAGGGCTTTTTCCGAATACATCAGCAGATGCTTGATGAGCGTCACATCCTTGATGGTGAAAGGTTCGCCGCCTTTACGATAGAGCTCCACGCATCCGATGCTGTGTGTATCGATAAAGATAGGCAGTCCGATCATGGACGAGAAGGTGAAGGGCATGTCGAAAAACGTCGAACCGATACTCTTAGTATCCGGTATCAGAAGCGGCTTGGCGGTCTTGCGGATCGTATAAGTAAAGAGGTTGCCCTGTTCCAGCGATTCAGGTATCTGTCCTTGAACACCACGGCAGAACCACATGTCGGTCGGTTCCCATATATAGATGAGACCGGTGTCAAAGGCCGTAATCTGCTCCATGAGATACAGAAACAACTCCGGCAATTTCTCGGCCCGGACATCAAGATCTCCCAGGAGCGAGACCTGGAAAAGGTGGGGAATGGCGTCAGCGTTGGCGCAAATGAAGGACGGGGAGAAGTCCTCTACCTTGTCAACTACAAAACTATGAAGTGTTTTATCTTTTTTCATTCCTTATGCCTTTGGGGTCGGTGTCGATCAATACCAGCGTGATTGTCGTACTATCCCTGTGTGCAAAGAGTTCCAATACACTTCGAACTCTCTGCAGGCCGCCTTGAGATCGTTCAACCCTTTGATCCCTAATCGCCCTAGCTCTTCAAGTATCTCTCTACGTGTCAGCCTCATCATGAAATCCTCAAAATATTTTCTGGCATTATCTAAGCAAACATGATGCCATGTCTTGACCGATTAGTAACCTAATAATATTATTAATGTATAATGAAGGCCTAAACCTCCCCGTTATCATTCAATGGGTATTAAAGGCTCACTTGAGCACTTTTTATCTCCTGTGCATGGTAAGAAATTTCTCTCGTCGTGCGGAAAAGAAGTATCCACTTCTTATATTATAGCGTTACTATATTATGTTTTTCGGTGTATGCTCCGTATCCCCATTAGCCACAGGGAAGCGAAATAGACTCCAATCGCCAGGACGACACAGAGTGTAAGCATACCGAGGCTGTGTGCATTCAGGCCTTTCATCCAGAAACGATTCAGAACGAAGGGGTAGAGGCAAACACCCATGGCACCCGCCGCCAGCAGCATTTTACCGCAGGTTTGGAAAAAAGGTTTGTCGAGACGGATGTCCTTACGGGCCAAGACGACATGAAAGCAGACGAGTTGAAAAAACACGGCGATCGTACTGGCCAGGGCGATGCCCGCGTGACGGAGAAACTGCATGAGCACGATGCTCAAGAGAATGTTCAACCCTTGGGACAGCCAACCGATATTGACCACGAGCTTGGCCTGCTGCATGGCATACAGGGCCTGATTCTGTATGCGCGTATAACCGATGGCCCATAAGGCCAGGGCATACATTTGGAGTGCCAGGGCGGTGTTGAGAACATCGCCCATAGTAAACTTTCCACGCATGAAGAGGATCGAGATGATAGGCTCCGCCAACACGATCAGGCCGATGGTGGCCGGGATGGTGAATAACAGCACGGTGGTCAGCGAGCCGCGCATAAGAGCGGCGAGCCGCTTATAGTCCATACGGGCCGAGGCCGTGCTCATGGCCGGCAGAACCACATTCCCCACGGCAAAGGCAAAGATCCCCAGCGGAAGTTCTACAAGGCGATTGGCGTACCACAGATATGATACGCTGCCGGTGGCGAGCAATGAAGCCAGAAGCGTACCAATGAAGACCCCGAGCTGATACTGTGAGGCGCCGATGGCGGCCACTCCCATCAGTCGGGTGACTTGTCTGATACGGGGATTATGAAAGTCGCGCGACAGAGACAGCGGGACCTTGTATCTCCTCAGGGCCGGAATCTGCAGAACGATCTGGGCCACGCCGCCGATCATAACTCCCCAGGCCAGGGCATCCGCCGGTGATTTGAATATAGGCACAAGGACATAGCCTACGACCGGCACGCCGATCATGAAGATATTGAGGATAATTGGAGCGGCCGCCGGGGCAGCGAAGTGACCCAGGGAGTTGAGCACGCCCATGAACAAGGCCACGATGCCGATCAGCAGGATGAAGGGAAACATGATGCGGGTGAGATGCACGGTGGTGGCAAAGATCGGGTCATGGTAGAAACCGGGAGCAATTGCAGCCACCAATGCCGGTGCAACGACTTCCCCCAGGATAACAACGGCGATCAGGCTGTAAAACATCAGCGTCATGACATCACGGAACATGGATAAAGCCTTTTCCAGCCCGTCCGTTTCCTTCGCTTCGTTGAAGACCGGTACGAAGGCCACGCTGACCGCACCTTCGGCCATGAAACGCCGTAAGAGATTGGGGATGCGGAAGGCCACGAAAAAGGCGTCGGCCAGGGGACCGGCCCCCAGGAGCCAGGCGGTCACCATGTCGCGTACAAAGCCTAATATGCGGCTGATGCCGGTAAGTGCTCCTACCGTGACAACATGTCTTCTAAAGCTGTTTTTCATGGGGATGCTCAGCGTATGGCGACAGATCCGCAACAAACATCCTAATCATACGCTTGCCTTGGTATTCCATGGAGGACGCCGCCAAGCGGTCTGCATATCACCAAGACTGTGCACAGACTCTTCCGGCCATACATCCGTTTCATCCCCTCCTATTCTATTACATATAATGACGCGTTATTGGAGATCTGCTATTTCCGCCCGAACATAGATAATCTTCTCCGGAATGAGTGCTGAATCGGTCTTGATATGAACCGAACCATCAAAGATCCCAGGCGATTTCCCGGCCATGAGGGTCAGCGACAGTTGTTTTTTCTCCCCTGGTTTCAGGGGTAGTTTCGGTTGTGGGTTTATACGCAGACGTTCAGCCGGATTGGCGCTCACCTCTTTGATGGTGATCGGCTCCTCGCCGTTGTTGCTTAGGCTGATCTCCACCACCTTCTGAGCGCCTACAGGCACTTGGCCGAAGTTCACATAGGCGGGCATGATGGCCAGAGTCTCTAGGATATTGGCATGGATGCTGAAAGTGATTTCTTTGGCGGCCGGATCGTTGGTAAGCACTTGGATATTCTTCCGGTAGTTCCCCCGCAGATTCTTTGTCACAATACTCACGGTGATCTTACCTAAGGCCTTCGGTGTGATCGGTCCCTCCGGGACCGTTACTTTTGCCCCTCAACAGGGTTGGGCCTTGACGGTAAGGGGGGCATCCCCGACGTTTTTGATGATGAAATCGTGCACGATCGGCTTGCCCTGCTGGATATTTCCCACTTGATAAACATACTCGTCAACGATCGCCTTGGGCAGGCCGTCCGCCAGAGAGGTCGCCACGGGGATGACCACGAGGAGACTCGTGAAAAGGGCCTTTAAAAATGCGCGCATTCACACTCCTTTCTTCTCATAAGCATATGAGAAATCCTTGACGAATTTCCGGATACCACTATCATCTGCTTTTGTCCAGAGCTTGGCGCCAATGATTCCCATGACTGTTGACATTTGGGCCTACAGAGAATACATCTAACGCATGCGCGGCAAGCTTGAACAATCACGGGCCCAGATCGAGCTCATCTCGATCGAGGTCGAACGTATTGATAAAGAATATCGCGAGCTGTGGGTCAGCTACGAGTTCACCTGTCCCGGGGGCGAGTATAAATCCGCCATGGCGCTTTCCATCAATAATTCCAGAGATATGGCCAATCTCTTTTTCCGGGAGCTGCTTGACGAGGCCAGACACCTTTCCGAGATGGAGAGCGATGAAAGCGGCGGGGTCACCCTGTACGTCATCAACAAGGCCGATACCATCCTGCCTATTAAGAACCTCTGCCAACGGGTGATAGAGGTTCTGGCGCGCGAAGGAGATCTGGAGGAGTCACGGGCCTACATCGATCTGTGCACCTCGGGCTATCACTTCAAGGACCCCGCGGCAAGTCTTTCCAACAAGGATTTTGAGACGCGCTTCAAGGTCTTCATGGGCCGGGCGCGCGATAAGATGGACCATGGCTACTACACGATCGCGGCCGATGATCTTGAGAAAGCCCGCTTTCTGTGTTCGGTAAGTCCGCTCATCTACAAGCTTATCGGTATCTGTCACCGCGAACTCGGGCATCTCGATCTGGCGCTTGAAATGTTCGAGCATTCCCGCGCCCTGGGCGATCAGGACCGCGATACCTATCTGTATCTGGCCGAAGTCTATTTTTTCCTGGATGATATGCCCGCGGCTCTGAAGATCCTGACTGATATGCTCACGCGTTATCCCGACGATATCCGGGCCATGGTGGAGCATGCCAATGTCCGGTATCAAATGGATCTGGAATATATCGATATCATCGACAGGGCCTATGCCCTTGACCGGGAGGCTACCCAGACGGCCATCCACCAGACCTTTGTCTTCAAAAAAATGGGGCTTACCGAACAGAAGCGGATTTCCCTCGACCAGGCCGCAAACATGCTCTCGCTTCCGGTGGGTACGATCCAATCACTGGCCAGCCGGCACCGCATACCGATCCGTCAGTACGCCGACCTGGACGAGATGATTTTGGATGAATACGAGTTGAAGGCCTGGGCCTTTGTATACAGGAGATTTAACCTTCTGCAAGATGAAGTCGAACGCATATCGCCTTGCGCGCGGGAAGAAT
>JBDKSM010000177.1:0-10352 GCA_039680665.1 Syntrophaceae bacterium
ATAGTTGGTGCGGCCGAGGCGTTTGGGGTCCTCCATATCTTGAGTGCCGAAACCGGAATCCACCAGAATCAAATGTTCCTTTTCCTCGATCAGCAGGCACAATGATGGTGTCCGGCTGGTCTGGGGAATGAACAGGTCGGCACCCCTCGGGTGCATGGTAGCGCAGTCCATGTAATGGATCTTCATAGCGTTCTCCTCAGGCTAAAAAATATTCACCGGCATATGCTAGGTGCTCGCGGTCCTTGAGCTGCAGGTAATTTTTACGGCAGGTCAGGCGGTTGGAGATGTCCTCCACATAGCCCAGCGGAAAGATGTTGTCCTTGCCGGCATGGATCAGCATGATGGGCACCGTGATATTTATGGGCAAAAATCTCCTTATGGCATATTCAGGTTGGCCTGCAGGAAGTCTCCCATCTGCACAACCAGTCTTTCAAAAGGCTCTCCGACATACGGCTCGAAATGACCCATGGGCATGCTGATGTAGGTGGCCTTTTGCATGCGATCGGCCGCCTTTTTGGGGCCGCCGGGTGGAAAGAGCGAATCCTTCTCGGCGCCGATCACCAGGGCGGGACAGGTGACTTTGGCGGCGTAACTGATCGGCCGATAAAAGGTCAGCGTAATGGAGATGTTGGCCGGGCAGAAGTTTTCCTTCTCGTAGGTCTTTGCTCCGTCAATGCCTAATAGATTCATCATACCGGTCAAGGCATCCGGCGTGCTCATCATGCCGAAATCGCCACCCGGCGTACTCGTGATGCGGACATTGTGGCGGTGATTCGTAAAGACAGCATCGAAAACATCCCAGAGGGCATGGTATATCGCCCTGATCTGAAATGGCAGATCATAGCTCCAGGCCGTGGTAATCCCGTCGGTAAAAGGCACTTGGGCTACAATCGCGGATATGCCGGCATCGCGGGCGGCGATGACGATCACATGCCCGGCGCTGAACGATGTGCCCCACAAGGCCATGCGCCTGGAGTCAACAAGATCCAAAGTCCGCACATAGCCAATGGCCGATAGCCAATCCTCCAGGTGTCGGGAGGGGTTGATGTAATTGCGCGGTACACCTTCGCTGTCATTGAATCCGCGATAATCGAAGACAAAGACCGCCATGCCCCGCCCGGCAAAGCGTTCGGCATACGCGGGCAGCCTCATCCAGCGCTGTCCACCGAACCCATGGGCCATAACCACGACCGGCGGCTTGTCCACACCTTCAGGTAGATACAGCCAAGCCCCTAATTTCGCGCCATGACTTATGAAGGTGTGATCTAATCGGGCGAAACGGGGAGGATTGTTTAGGCGTTGGCTGTTGTTGTCTGAGACACCCTCAGCATACGCGAGGGCAGGTGAGAGAAAAAGAAAGAGTGTCAAACATAATCTGAACATAAGACCTCCTCTTGAGAGTTGAATTACACGCACAGCGTGATCTTTCATGGGCTGTACAAAGGATTTCTTCCGTTCATTTATATGAAACATGTTTCATGTTGTCAAACACATTTTTTGCATGTTACATGGTTGTAGCTTAGGGAGGAAGATTTTGGCGAAGACAATTAAGGCGCGTACCCCGGTGCAGCAACGCGGCATTGAGACCAAGGCCAAGGTGGTCGAGGCCGCCAAGGCGCTTTTTATCGAGAAGGGTTACTACAAGACCCATGCCCTCGAAATCGCCGCCCGTGCCGGGGTTGCCACCGGAACGTTCTATAGTTATTTCAATGATAAGAAAGAAGTCCTGATGGAACTGATCCGCGAATTCTACCGGCAGGCGCTTGCCAAAGCGCTATCAGTATTAGACGAGGACATGCTGATCTCCGGCGACGGTCGCATGATCATACACGCACTCATACAAACCATGTATACCATCCATGCCACCCAGAAAGATCTCCATCGCGTATTGTTCCCGCTGATCCTCATGGACAAGGATGGACTGGAGATAAGCCGCAATGAAGAACAGGTTGTCATTCATACCATTGCAACGTACTTCAAGAAGCACCGGAACTTGTTGCGCGTTGCCAACATGGAGGCCGCCGCTGAAATCGCACTGAGGGTCAGCGACGAAATCATCCACCGCATCTTGTTTTGGGGTTCGGAGTCGGACGGCAAGGAGTTGATAATCGAACTGGAAGATATGCTCTTCCAGTATCTGATTAACCCTCAGACATGATTGCGCAGCTTGAGCTCAAGCGGATGCGGATTCACATAGGTCTGCTGCTTGAGGTACGGTTGATGAAATCGGCGCACATAATGCCGAATCAAGGTGATGGGCACGATCAAAGGCAGGATGCCGTTGCGGTGCTGATCAATGATTTCCATGAGTTCCTGTTTTTCATCCGGACTCAATTGGGTCTTGAAATAACCCAGCATGTGCTGGAGCACATTGGCATGCTTGGCAGGTGTTGCCTTGACGCGCAAGGCCTCCATCAACAGCGCCTCGTAGTCGGCCATGAGCTGCCCGGCCTCCATCAGGCCGCTTAGGGCAACGACTTTGCCCATGGCCTGATAGTGTTTGGGGCTGTGCGAGAGGATCAGGAGCTTGTTGCGGGTATGGTAGTCCACCACGGCCCCGGCGATTCTGCTGCCGCGAACCGATTCCCGCCAGGCCTTCAGCGCAAAGATACGCTCGATGAAGTTTTCCCTTAAGGAAGGATCGTTTAACCGGCCGTCATCCTCCGCCGGCAGAAGAGGAAAGTGCAGCATGAAGATGTCGGCGAACAAGCCCACCCCGTTCTTCACCGGTACGCCTTTGGGCCCGTAAACCTTGACGCGTTCCATGCCGCTGGATGGCGAGCCGCTCTTGAAGATAAAACCGCACAGTTCCTCTTTTTCCAGCTCAGCCGCTCTTAAGTGCGCCCAGGCCAGCATCTTTTCCGTATGATCGATGCCGCTGCGGATGGTTACCAGGCGTGGCCCGAGTGGATCCGCTACCAGGTGCATGGCCTCGCGTGGTACGCCCAGCCCGCATTCAACCTCGGGGCAGACCGGGACATATTCGACATAACGGCTGAGCGTGTCACGTAAAAAGGTGTCCAGTTTGTGGCCCCCGTCATAGCGGACCGCTTGGCCAAGGAGACAGCTGCTGATGCCTAAGCGGATTTTATCCGTAACCATGGGATCAATAATAGTGAATCGCAGACCATCGTCAAGTAAGGAGTAAAGACAAGGGCTGAAAGACCCGATAATACCATAAATGGCAGAGCATAACGGCAGTCCTTTTATCCAGATCGTCTCCGACGTGGTCAATGCCCTCATGACGCTTGTTGAGGAAAAGGATGTCAATATAAGGGGACATTCCGAGCGCGTGGCCATGCTTTGCCTCAACCTGGCACGCCGGCTCAAGCTCGGAAAACGCGATTGCGAAACGATCCATCTGGCGGGCATGCTCCATGATGTCGGCATGGTATACATACCTGACGAGCTCATCCAAAAGTCCGACAACCTTTCGGAAAGCGAACAGCTTATAATGCGCAGGCATCCGGTACAGGCCGAAAAGATCCTGTCGCGTATCAGTATTTTCAGGGCCATCCTGCCTACCATCCGCCACCATCATGAGCATTACGACGGCAGCGGTTATCCGGATAGTCTGAAGGCCGACAGTATCCCCCTGGGGTCACGCATCATGTGTATGGCCGATCATTTTGATCGCATGACCGCGAATCTACCCGGCAAGCCTGCCATGAGCGTCGATGAGGCCTTGATAATCATTCAAGACGATCAAGGATCGTTTTTTGATCCGGCATTGGTTCCGGAGTTTATCGGGATGATCAATGATACCTACACGGCCAAGCAGGACAAGGTCGAAAATGAAGACGACGTGAAAAAGGCCGTCAAAAAGATCATTTCCAAGTTCGAGAGCGGCGTAATCGGATTGCCGGTGCTGCCTACCATTGTCGAGAAAATTCGTGAGACCATCGCCGCGCCGAATTACTCTATCGATGCCCTAGCCAAATTGCTCGAGTTGGATGCCGTGATCTCCGTGAGGCTCATCACGGTGGCCAATTCCGTCGTCTACCGTGGCCGTGAAAAGGTACAGACCGTGCGCCAGGCCGTACCGCGCTTAGGCACCAAGGAAACCGACAACATCGTCATGGCCATCGTCAACCGCAACCTGTACCAGACCGATGAAAAGGAACTGCAGGGACTGATGGAAAACCTCTGGAATCATTCTCTGGCCACCGCCTTCTGCGCCAGGCTTATTGCCGAGAGACTCAGGCTGGGAGAACAGGAAAGCTATTTCACCTTGGGTCTCATCCACGACCTGGGCAAGGTGCCCTTGTTGCAGGGCATTTCGACGCTGAGGGCCAAAGGTGATGATTCCATGAAGGCTCTGGACATGACGACCATCTCCGGAATCCTTAAGGACGCCCATGAAGCCTTGGGGGCCGGACTGCTCAAAAAATGGGAGTTCGCCGATCAATTCGTGCGCGTGGCCCAGATGCATGAGGAACCGGCCATGAACGAAAAGACCGAAAAATCGATCCTGGTTGTTCACCTGGCCAATATCCTTACCCGCACTATCGGCATGAGTAATTATACCGATGAAGGTCTGAATCCGGCCGCTATCGAATCCGCCCGGCTGCTCGGATTAGCCCCTGAAGTATTAACCGAGATAGCTCAGGAAACCAAGAAATTGGTCGAGGCCTCGGCCAATATGTTCTAGTGTCATAACTCTTGCTCTTGCCCTTCGTAAGCAGCGATGAACCTATACCGGCGTCGCACGAGGAGAGCTCGGGCCAGGGGCAAGCACCCTCGGCTCCGATCTTACAACCGTCATATCACCTGCTCGGAATCAGTCGCTTCGGGCAGGAGGAGCGCTTGACCCTAAGCGGGCTTGCGGCCATTCATGGGCGCGTTACAACCTTTACCGGAAAAATGTACCTCTGCTCCAGGTTCATGGACCTAAAATACATGCAAGCCTATCTGGCGGGGCTGGAGGTGCTGCGGCTCTTAGGGTGGGGTTCTGACGGCAAACCATTTCAGTTCTTATCCGGGCAGGCCACCGGTTTTTAAAAACCATGCTGCGGTGTGTGCGACTTGCCGTGCGGACAGGACGAGATCCGTATCAGCAAGGCGGATTTATGATACGTGCGTGTGGCGCCAGCTCGCAAATGAAAAAACGATAAGGATACCCGAAGAGGGCATCCTAGTGCCCTGGCGCTCTACCAATCAGATATCGGTCTTCTTATGGGATGGCACCCGCAGCGAGAGTTTTTGCCACTTCCATGCCGCCACCCATGACAGGGCACGCCATGCCAGCCTGATCCTGCCCAGAAAGCTGTAGGAAGATCTACCCGTCTGCCTCTTGTCCCGCGCGGCGGGGATTGATGTTATGCTGAGGCCCGTGCAGTGAACCATGCCCGGCAGATATGGTGAAGGGCCATGCATGGAGAGAAGATGGTCGATCATGGATCGGTTCAGTGCCACGAGGGTTCCCGTGTTGGGATGCAGGCCGCAGAGCGCATGCAGAAATCCTTTGAATATACGGGAGGTCAACAGCCTGAAGTATGATTCGTGAATTCCCTGCCGCGCTGCAAATACGGCATTGTAGCCTTCCTGCGCCTTGGACAACAGCGCGGGAATGACTTCCGGAGGATCCTGGAGGTCCGCGTCCATCACGATGGCCCACTCACCCCGGCAGCAGGAAAGCCCGGCAAAGATCGCCCGGTGTTGACCGACATTCTGCTTCAGCGCCTTCAACACGACATGGGGATCAGCCCGTGAAATGGTGTCCAGTATACGGTAGGAATCATCGAGGGACGCATCATCGACAAAGATTATTTCATAGGTGACTCCACGGTTTTCAAGGACCTGACGGAGTCGCCGGTAGAGCTCATGGAGAGTCTCGGCGGTGCAGAATACGGGGGTAATGACGCTGACATGAGGCGTCTCAGGCATGCCGGCGCCTCCTGCTTGGTTCTTGGCAAGCTTTCTTCCGGTGGCGTCTTTCCCATTGAGAGGTGGCGCCGGGGATTCCTTATCGAGGCTCAATGTTTTCTTTCTTTATAACGGCAGGATTTCCTGCCACCAGCACATGATCAGGCACATCCTTTGTCACCACTGCACCGGCGGCAATGATGGACCCCTTGCCTATCCTCAGGCGTTCAATCAGTACGGCGCCCATTCCCACAAAGGTTTCATCGCCGACTTCGATCAGACCGGCAATGTTCGCGCCGGGCTGGATAACTACGAGATCTCCTATCCGGGTGTGATGGCCGACCCGTGCGCCACGGTTCAGGAACACATGCCTGCCTATGGTGGCATTGGATGCAATGATGACGCCACAGGAAACAATGGTTCCTTCCCCCAGGGTGGTCCGGGGCAAAACAATACTGCTGGGGTGTACCAGGTTGGTAAACTCCACCTTGCCTTCCAACTGGTCGATGAAACGTCTCCTCTTCATGGTGGAAAGGGCGCACACACACCTGGCGCCATCGGGCACGTCATCGACCCACATGATGGGCCGCCCGCAGAGAGATGTCCCCGCCTTCTCCCGTTCTTCATTTTCCACAAAGCCTGCCACCGCAACACCGGCATGTTCAGCCACGGCAAAAATCTCTTCCGCCAGAACCTTGGTCCCGAGAATGAACAATTTATTCATGACCGCGGTCTCTGGCAGGTGATACAGTGGTTTTGAATTCGCAGATCAGGCTTCGTCATCCGCAACCGGCGTTTTCCCGTTCATGTTGACTGTGATGAAATTATGGAGAAGGTCATGCACCATTGATTGGATATATCAGAAAAGGCCTCTGAAGAAAAGCATCTCGTCTTGGCCTCGATGAAGCCGATCGAATCTTTTACTTTTCGATGGATATCGGGTATTGTCGGACGTTGGAGACCGGCTCGGGAAGGAAGATGGAGAAGACCTGCGGTAGATATTCGGCATGCGCCCTGTTCCTGCTGATGGGCATATTCCAACTCCTCGCCGTTCTTCAGGGAATAGACCTAACAGATACCGGGTGGCATCTGACTAACCAGATGGAGTCCTTCCGGACCCATGTCAATATCGAGCGCGTCATTCCGAAGGCATTCCTGTCGGACTTCTTCGGCGGGATGTGGCTCAATATCCTACCGTGGCCGAATCTTTTCTGGGCCAGGATCGGGGGGGTGCTGCTGTGCTCGTTGAACACGGTCATCGTGTTCTCGATTCTGTCGGCGTACTTCAAAAGAAAGCGCACCTTCATCATCGTCTTGATCTCTTCCCTCTTCATCACCATGCGATTGGGTGTCAACATCATCAACTATTACTCTTTTCCGCTCTTGCTGATGAACCTCCAGGTGCTGCTCTTTCACAAGCTCATGCTGACGCCATTCCCAAAACGGAGAGCCGACAGTCTGGCTTTCTTCATCGGATTCATGGCCGTGCCCGTTATATTGAGCAGGCTGTCCCTGATCCTGATGCTCCTGAGCCCCGCCATCATGGTCCTGTTCTATGTTATAACCGGGAGAAGGCTTCAGAGAGCCCTGCGGACTCTCCTATGGTCCTTCTCTGGGTTTGTTTGCGCAGTCTTTCTCTTCGGATTGTTCTACTGGCGGCTTGGTTTGTTCGATTCAGGCATCCTCGCATTCTTCACCGAAGAGATCATCACCATAACCGCCCCCGGAGGTCACCATGACATCGGGGTTCTCTTTGCCCGCTCAGTACGGCAGTTGCTCGTCATGGCAGTCATCCTTGCCTGTCTGATGATTCTGGCCTTGGCCCTATACAGATCAAAGCGCCCGGTGAACGACAGGGTCGTCATGGTCGCCCTGTTTATCCTCCCGATAGCCATTACCGTCGTGAGCAGGCTGAACGGTGTGCATGTCGATAAGATCGCTCACGGAATTATTACCTTGGTGATAGGGATGGTCATGCTTCACATCGGCCTGTTCCTGATCCTCACGAAAGGCAAAGAGGGCCGGTTGATGCTCCTGTCGATCGCCGGGGTCATGATTGCGGCGGTTATAACGATCGGATCCACAAGCGGTTTATTCAATGTTTACAAGGGAATGTGGCTGATCCTGCCCCTGGGTATCCTTTGTATGGACCGGCTGAAGGAGTGGACGGGCGATGATCGTTTTGCCTCCCTCCCTTCCTTTAACAATGCGATCCTGGCTTCGCTGCTGGTGCTCGCGCTCTTCTTTCATTTCACCAATATCTATCGGGACAACAACAACAGGCTGTGCTTGACAAAGCCGTTTACCCACCCAGCCCTGGCGGGAACCTTTTCATCGCCGCAGAGGGTAAAGTCAATTCAAGGTTTTCTCAGGGCCATGCATAGGTATTCAGAAAAGAACGATGAGGTTCTGATGGTGAACAATATCCCATTGTTCTATTATCTGACCGGGACCAGGTCGGCCATGGATCAATCCTGGCTGTATCGCCTGTCTCTGGACATGATCAAACGCAAGCAACAGCAACTGATCAGCGAGAACCGTCTACCCAGATTGGTTATTTTTTCCAGGGTGGAAACGAGGGGAAAGTACGCGCGGCATTGGAGGAAGATCTCCGAGGTATGCCGCGGACGGGACTGCGAGAAGCTCAAATACCTTAAGGAGGAGTATATCTCACGACTGCGCTATGTATCCTTGTGGCACAACCGCGTCTTTGAAATATACGGCAATCCCGCCATACCCTGGCAGGCCGATCCCGGCCAGGCGGCAACAAAGAGTCCGATTTCGAGACAGTACCCCTCTCGAGCCATGGGCGGCGCGGCCTCGCAACCCTAGAGGGATCACAGCCCGAACAGCTGCCTGGCTTCTCCAGGCGGCAGCGGCTCATACCCAAGCACCCGCGCGATGTCAACGATCCTCTCAACCAGAGAACGATTAGTGGCAAGCGTCGTCCTCTCGTCGTCGAACCAGATGTTGTCTTCCAGCCCGATCCTCACACCACCCCCGGAAATGATGGAAAGCACATTCATTTTCAGTTGGGAGTGGCCGATTCCGCCAACCGACCACAGGGAGTGCTCGGGCAATTCCTTCACCATAAGACCCAGGTGGAGCATATCCGCCTGCGCGCAGGCGATGTTCCCGAGGATCAGGTTGAAGTAATACGGTGGTTGCAGCAACCCCTTTCTGATCAGATAATTCGAGTAGTTTATCATGCCAAGATCAAAGGCCTCGAGCTCGGGTCGGATGCCATTACCCATCATCTTGCGTGCCAGGGACTGGATCATGTCCGGGCTGTTCACGCTTGCCTGCTTGTTGAAATTGAGCGAGCTCAGCGTAAGGCTGGCAAAATCGGGCTTCCGTATACCTTCAAGGTCCAGGCAGTCCGACCGTTCTTCAAAGGTGGTGAAGTCCCTTCCGCTGGTGGATACGCCTAAGATGAGATCTTTGTTCTTCTCCCTGATACCCTGAATGATCTCCCCATAGACCTCTTTCTTAAAGGTCGGCATACCGGTGAGCAGGTCTCTCGCATGCAGGTGCACCATGGTTATGCCCAGCTCGGAGACCTGCAGCACCTCTCTGATGATTTCCTCGGGACTCAAGGGGACATGGGGGCTCATGTCTTTCGTGGGGATCATGCCGGTGGGGGTAAAATTAAGGATGAATCTGTTTTTCATGAAGTAAGTTCCTCCAAAGCATCCGGAGCTCGTGCTGTTTGAGGGCTATTGATACATGATTCGTTATCGCCGTGCATCACATTTCTTGCGCCGCGACGGGGTGTCGGCCCGGGTACTCAATCGGGAGAGCATCGCCACCCTTATGAGTTTTCCCGGTACGGTGCGGCATTATGGTTAAAATACATTATTGAATAAAGATTGTGTGTGATATAGGTCGTTGATGGTAAATTTCGGGGTCAATCGAATGATGTGCATACGCAGGTTGGGACGGCAGATCAACCCACGCCATGGCGGCCATCTTCGGAAGACCGCAGGCCAGCGGCCTGTTCCTGGCCGGGTCACGGAATGAAACAGGTGCGCTTCAGGTCGATCGCATCGCTCGCACTCCTGCTGGTGACATGCTGGGCAATCTATGTCTATCTCTCCTCGAACCACGAGGTGTTGCACTTGCTCAGGGACATTTCGCTCACCCAGTTGGCCGTGCTCGTTACCCTACGGGTTTTTTACACAGGCACCTACGGCCTCTTCCTGAAGATAGCAACGGAAAAGTTTAGCGTACACCTAGGCGCCAAGGAATGGTTTGGCCTACCGTTTGTTACGACCCTTGGCAACCAGCTCACCCCCTTTGCAGGGGGCGTAATCGTCCGCGCCCTTTACCTCAAGCAGCGACACGCTCTTCCCTATGCCACATTTGGCACTATCCTGGCGGCCAATCATTTCATCATCATATGGGCGGCCGGATTCACGGGCCTTCTGACCTGTATGTTGTTCGGAGAACTCGGGCCATCGCAGTGGGTTTGGACGGCTTTTTTCTCC
>JBDKSM010000178.1:0-25052 GCA_039680665.1 Syntrophaceae bacterium
GATGAAGATGCCTTCCAGCATGATGCCCTCTTCCTTGAAGGCGTCGATAAGGCCGCCCTGCGATACGCCGAGGTGGCCATCGACCAGCTCGTCCATCTCGGCCACCACCCGGCCGCAGGGATGGATGGTCAGGCCCTTGCCGAGCAGACCGGAGGTGTTGACCAGTCGGTTTCTCAAGAGGAAGGCCGGGGTGATCAGCGCGCCCATGGCAGCGCACACCACCTTGGCCTTGATATGCATGCGCCAGCGGCGCCTGCCCGTGGCCGGATCGATGAAGACCGCCTCCACGCCCTTGACCCTGCCGTTTTCGGTGGCAATTTTTATTGCCCGGCAATTGGCATAGATGCGTGCGCCCGCGGCGTCGGCCTTGGGGATGTAGGATATTTCCATGGACTGTTTGGCGCCCTTGATGCAGCCCCATTGACAGACGCCGGCACCATCGCAGCCTTTGACGTTGTGCATGAGCGGCTTGGCGCTCAGTCCCAGGGCCTTGGCCCCGCGCTTGACGATTTTGTAGACATTGCCCAGGATATCTTCGGAAAGCGCGGTGACGTTGATCTCTTTTTCCACGCGCTCGAAATACGGGAGCAAGGCCTCGTAATCGAGACCCCGGCAGTCGTGGTTGGCGATCCAATCCTGAACGACCTCGGGCGGGGTCTTAAAGCAGGTGGCGGAATTGACCGTGGTGGTGCCGCCGAGGCATTTGCCCAGGGTGATCGAGGCCGGGGGGAGGCCGTAGGCCATGGTGGTCCCGGCATCCCGGTACATCATGGCCATCATGTCGAGAGGGTCCTGGTTGAAGTTTTTGGTGGAAAAGGAGCTGCCTTCCTCAAGGACGATGACGTTCAGGCCCTTCTCGGCAAGCTCCTTGGCTGTCACCGCTCCGCCGGCGCCGCTGCCGATGATGCAGATATCGGCCGCTTCCGTCACATGGTTGGAGATATCGTTATATTCTTTGATCATGGCGCATGCACCTGCTAGTCCTTCGGACCGACATAGTCCGGGCTCAAGGGGAATTTCTCAGCATAGCCGATGGCCTCCTTGACCTCAGGCAGGCCGTAGAAGGCAGGGAAAACAAGCACCTTGACCAGCAGGATGGTCTGTGGTCCCGGGGCGGGCGAGTTCTCGATGATATGGAAGAGCTCGGTGCGCTCCTGCTCGTCCAAGGCACTCAAGGGTGTGAGCTTTTTCATATAGATGAGCGGCCAGGCGTAGTTGAGTACGAGCGCGGCCATTCGCAAGACTAGGCGCGTGGCCCGCGGCATGCGGGAAAGCAGGTGATCGGTGCGGGGCAGCCACTTGTCTTCGAGGTCCGCGGCACCCAGCGCAAAACTCGTTCCTGCGCGCGGGATGACCCCGCCGGCCATGGCGGCGATGATGCGCGCCTCGGTCTCACTCAGAACTTTGTATGACATACGACCTCCTTTTGGCATGCAAATGCTTAGGACTTCGTTAAGCGGGTGGAAAGGGTAAACGGCACAAGCTCACGAAGCGGAAAATACACGACCGAGCGGGAGATCTCCATGTCGGTGGCGATCTCCTTGATGGTGCCGTAACAGGTGACATGCGTCTTATGCAGGTTCCAGGGCCAGATGTTGACCTTCTCGCCCACGTAACGGTACCGGCGGCCGTTGTCGTCCTGGAACTCAAGCTCGTATCGGATCTTGCGTCCCTTGAAGTACATGAGCTTCAGCGTGCCGCTGCAATCCGCCTTGTTCACCAGCCCTCCTACCGTGATCATGCCCTTGGCCTGGCTGGAGAGGAATTCCGGAGACAGGGGGTTTAGGAAGTGCAAGAGATTCTTATGGCCCCAGGTAAGGGCAAAGATCAGCGGATGCTGCCGAACGTCCCCATTGGCAAAGCAATGGGAACCGACCATGATTTCATCGATTTTCATGCCGATCATACCTACCTCGCTTCCCATGTCATCAAACGACAAGGCAATGGTTAAACTCTTTTACGGCTAGGGGGTATTGTAGTCGAATATCAGCGCCCGGCCAAGACCTTTTATTGCCTTATGATATGCTCGCCCTGTAGCCCTTTCTAATATTGAACAAATGTTTAATATAAACTAGCCCAGTCGCATCCCGGCGTCAACGGCAAAAATCATATTGTATATTGACAAGCTGCGGCATGGGTGCATAGGGGAAGGTATGTCCCGCATCCGCGACAATGTTCTCAAGCTGCTCTCAGAGGTCCCGGCCGGGGTCCAGGTCCTGGCGGCGGCCAAGGCCATGCGGGTGCCCGAGGTTCTGGAGGCCATCGAAGTGGGCATTACCATGGTGGGCGAGAACTACCTGCAGGAATCGCGCGAGGTGATCGGCGCTATCGGCGCTCAAGTCCAGTGGCATTTTATCGGACATGTGCAGAAGAACAAGGTCAAGCATGTGGTGCCGCTCTTCGATATGATCGAGACCGTGGATTCGTACGAACTGGCAGCCATGATCAATGAGCATGCCGGCCGCCAGCTCAAGGACATGCCGGTCCTGATCGAGGTCAACAGCGGCCGCGAGCCTCAGAAGGCCGGCGTCTTCCCGGAGCGTGTGCCTGAACTCATAGAACGGCTGGGCGCGTTAGCCAACATCAGGGTGCAGGGCCTGATGACCATGGGGCCTTTTCTCGACGACCCGGCCGGGCTGCGCCCCTATTTCCACTTGACCAAGGAACTCTTCGACCAGGTGTCTGCCTTGGGCCTGCCGCAAGTCGAAATGCGCTACCTCTCCATGGGCATGAGCGACTCCTACCATATTGCCATCGAGGAAGGCGCTACCCTAATCCGCATCGGCACCCAGATCTTCGGTCCGCGATCGGAGTAAACCGGCGCGATTACTGCTTATCTTGGATGTTCAAGAGTCCATGGTCAGGACCAGAGGCATGCCGACGTGCGCGGCCAGCCTGCGGGCCGCATGGTCTTGACGGGCCACGATCTCGATCGTGCCGGCGCTGCCTACGATCAGGCCCAAGCCGGCCTCGGGGAGTTTCGCAAAGGTCTCCGCGATCTCCTTTAAATCCCGCCCCTGGATAATCATGCTATGGCCTTGCAGCTGTTCGGGGGGGATGTTCGTTACGATGTTGCCGAAGCGGTCGATATGCACCACCTTAGGCGAGGTGATATCAAGGCTGATGGGGTCGCTTACGGCGTGTCCGAGCTCCGTGGACATGGCCCCTGCGAGAAGTCTGAGCACCACGGGCGCGAGAAGGTCCCGTCCGTGAAAGCTGGGCGCGATTGGACTCTGCGGCCGCCAGGTGATATTAGTCACCTGCTCCGCCGGATAGAGAAAGGAAAAGATGCCGTTATCCGGCCCTACAAAGGTATGCCCGGCCTTCTCCACGATCAACGCCCGGCGGGAGGTGCCCACGCCGGGGTCGACCACGGCCAGGTGGATGCTGCCTGCCGGGAAGGTCTTGTAGGTCGTAAAAAGCAGCCAGGCGCCGGAGAGGATGTCGTAGGCCTCCAGGCTGTGCGTGATGTCCACGATCGTGAGGTCCGGGATTTCGGAGAGGATGCGGGCTTTTACCTGCGCCACGTAACCATCCTTGAGACCGAAATCGGATAAGAAACTGACCAGCCTCGGCATGGTCAGCAGTATAGCATGCTCGTTCGCGGCCGTCATGCGGGGATTTAAAAAGGACCCTGCCCCATAGGCGGGACAGGGCTTCAAAATAAAGGACGTAGGTTGACAGCCGGCCCCGTCGGGTAACCTTGATCAAGAATGTTTACGTGGAGTAATGGCCCTGGAAGGTCTGGCGCTCGGGAACCTGATCGATTGCGGAGATGTTCTTCGGCGCGGGTTTGATGAGCGCGGTGCGGAAGTGCAGGCCAACAATCGCCAGGCGCACGACTTCACCCAAAGTCCGCGGATTGATCAGTAGGCTATGGGGCAGCAGTCTCCAGTAGAAGGGCCTGAGGCCGCTTTCGTTCCTGATCCCGATGCGCCACATACTCTTAAACAGGGCCATGATGCCAGAGCGATTCATCTTGGAGATGTTTTTTGGCCTGTAGGCGGACAGGAAGGTAAGGCAACGTTTATAGTAGGCTTGGGGGGGGTATAGATGCCTTCCGACACGTGGTGGTAGCCTTCCTGCAGGGTGCGATATGAAGTTCATTTTACCGTCCGTATTGTCGCCCGAGTTCTGTTCCATCAGACGGCCTTCGGCTTGCAGACGCTGGTTGAGCCTCTGGTGCCGGGCAGGGCATCCAGCAATCCCACCACGGCCATGATGATGCCGCTGTGCTGGTAAAGTCGATCCGGCGCTCAAAGATAACGGTTGGGCCATGGTCGAACTCAACGATGAAACCGCCCATGACCTCCAGGCCGCCGGCATGGATGGTCTGCACCGCCTGAAGAAGGTCGCTGCGCAGATTGTTCGTTTTTCCGGCCTCTTTGAGGCTGGCCTCGTTTGGGGTTTCGATCCCGATGAAATTATCATTCACGACTTAGACCGAACCATGCCAGCTGCCTCGATAGAGGACATCGATCTCCGCGATGAATTGCGCCGGTGTTTTGGTCAGCGACTTACGGCCTCCCCACTGGGTGATGTTGCAGAATTCGCTGTCAAACGGGTAATCACGAGAGAATTGTACCAACATGGAATCATAGTTACGCATATCGATAAGTTCCAAAGCCGGTATGGGAGAGAGGCCGAAGTCCGGCCTTGAGGAGGCCGCGGAGAGGCGTGGGGGGGCTGCATTCCAGGTCCGCCAAAAAGGCCGGGAAGGTTTCTTCCGCTTCTCCCAAAAAGCGGTGGTCGATGGTGCTGAAATCTTCCTCCGCGGTGGTGAAGTAGGGACCCCCTTCCGCGATGGTTTTCTGCCGGCGCTTGCCACGTTCGATCACCTCTTTGAGTGAGGCCCTCTACACGTGTATGACGGTGATGAAGACCATGTCCGCCCAGCGGATATCTTCATCCGTCAGGGTGGTGGTATTCATTTTGACCAGGCGTTTGTCCCAGGTCGTGGGTGACATGACGGCAATGGTTAAAAGGCCCAGCGGGGGGAAGGCCGCCTTTCTGCCCACGAATGACAGGGCATGCCGGAAACTCCAGAAGGTATCAAGTATGGCCGGATAGATAGAGAGGGTCTTCATAGTATAATTCTCCTCAATATCGATCCAGGCTTAAAAAATTATGATTCATGATTCATTATTTTCTTTGTTTAATCATGGATGTTATGGTATTATGTTGTTAATCCCATACTAAAATGATTTCAGTATTGGGATGCGGGCTTTGGGAAAACAGACCCGCAGATAATAAACCAATAGCAGGTGAAGAGGGGGATCTGTATGGCGAAGAAACAAACTTCGGGATGCAATAGAGCTGTCAGTGAGCAGTACCATAAGCTCATGGAGCAGTGTAAGGTCCACATGGAGGCTATGGAACAGGAACTGCCCGCGGCCCGTGAGGATTTGCACGAGTTGCTTCAGGCGCGCGGGATAAGCCGTCGGGATTTCATGAAATGGACCTCGGTCATGACTGCGGCTTTGATGCTGCCGCCCATGTTCAAGCCCATGGTGGCCAAGGCGGCCGAGAACTTCAGCCGCGTACCGGTGATCTGGCTGCACTTCGCCGAATGCACGGGCTGTTCCGAGGCCTTTCTGCGCACCTACTACCCCAATGTTGAAGACATTCTCCTGGACACCATCTCGCTCGAATATCACGAAACCTTGATGGCCGCCGCCGGCGATCAGGCCGAAGCCTGCCTGGAGAAGGCCATGGCCGATTTTCCCGGCAAGTATGTTTGCGTCATCGAGGGCGCCATCCCGACCGGCCTGAACGGTCAGTACCTCAGGCTCGGATCCAAGGGCAAGACCGCCATTGAAATCGCCAAGGAGGTCACCGCCAAGGCCATGGTGACCATCTGTATCGGATCATGCTCGGCTTTTGGCAATGTCCAGGCCGCCAGTCCCAATCCCACTGACGCCAAAGGCATCAAGGACGCCATCGGCGTATCAACCATCAATATCGCCGGATGTCCGCCCAATCCGATCAACTTCGTGGGCACGATCCTGCATCTCTTGATGTTCGGTGCCCCCCCCGCCTTGGACGGCCATGGCCGTCCGCTCTGGGCCTATGGCAAGCGTATCCATGATTTCTGCGAGCGTAGGCCGCACTACGATGCCGGCGAATATGTCGACGAGTGGGGCGATGAGGGCGCCAAAAAGGGCTGGTGCCTGTACAAGGTCGGCTGCAAGGGCCCCTATACCTATGCCAACTGCAGCAAGGTGCGCTTCAATACCGGGGTCTCCTGGCCGATCATGGGAGGTCACGGTTGCATCGGCTGCACTGAACCGGACTTCTGGGATCACATGGCGCCTCTGGAAAAGCCTATCGCCGACAAGCCCATCGGGGTTGGCGGCGTGGAAGCCGAGGTGGACGGCATCGGCGCGGCACTCTTGGGCGCCACGGTAGTAGGCGTGGGCGTGCATGCCGGACTGACGGCCTTGAAGAGCCACGGCCAGCCCAAGAAGACGGACGAAGAAACCCCGTCGCATAACGAGCATTAATCCGGAGGATAACCATGGGACAGAGAATCATTGTAGATCCGATTACCAGGATAGAAGGCCATCTGCGCATCGAATGCGAAGTCGAGAACAATGTGATCAAGGACGCCTGGAGCAGCATTACCCTGTGGCGTGGCTTCGAGACCATCTTGAAGGGTCGTGACCCTCGCGATGCGGGCCTGATCGTACAGCGTTTCTGTGGGGTATGCACTTATGTGCATTACGAGGCCAGTATCCTGGCCTGCGAGGACGCCTTCAAGGTCAAGCCGCCCAAGAACGCGCGCATCGTGCGTAACCTCATCCATGGCGCCCAGTATATCATTGACCATATCATGCACTTCTACCACTTGCACGGACTCGACTGGGTGGATATCGTCAGCGCCCTATCGGCCGATCCTAAGAAGGCCGTCGAGATGGCACGCGCCTATTGCGAGAACCCCTACAACTGCTCCGAGACGCACTATATCGCGGTGCAGCAACGGCTCAAGAAGTTCGTGGACCAGGGCCGCCTGGGTCCCTTTGCCAATGCCTACTGGGGCAACCCGTCCTACAAGCTGCCGCCCGAGGCCAACCTGATCATCGTCTCGCATTACCTGGATGCCCTGCAGGTATCCAAGCTCGGCGCCCAGATGATGGCCATCTTCGGCGGCAAGAACCCGCACCCGCAGACTTTGGTCGTGGGCGGCATAACCTCGGTCATGGATATGGTCGATGCCTCGCGCCTGGGCGAATATCTCTTCCGCCTGAAGGATCTCAAGAACTTCGTCGATACCGCCTATATCCCGGATGTGGTCCTGGCGGCCGCCTACTATAAGGACGAAGGTCTCTCCGGCGTGGGCGCCGGGGTGAAGAACTACCTGGCCTACGGCGGATTCCCTCTCGACGACGACTGGGGCACGCTGCTCTTCCCGCGCGGCGCGGTCAAGGCCGCCGATCTGGCCCATCCCATTAAGATCGATGAGGCCAAGATCACCGAAGAAGCGATTCATGCCTGGTACAAGGATAATGATCCGCAGCATCCCTACAAGGGCACGACCGAACCCGATTATACCGGGTACGATGCCCAGGGCAACCTCAAGGGCGACGAAAAATATTCCTGGTGCAAGGCCCCGCGTTACGACGGCACCCCCTACGAGGTCGGACCGCTGGCGCGTCTGGTGGTCGGTTACGCCCAGGGTCACCAGGAGATCAAGGACCTCGTGGACGGCACCCTCAAGGCTACCGGCCTGCCGGCCACGGTGCTCTTCTCGACGCTCGGCCGCACGGCCGCCCGCGCCATTGAGACCAAGTATGTGGGCGACAAGATCGAAGGCTGGGTAAATGAGCTGATCGCCAACATCAAGAGCGGCGACACCCGCACCTGGACGCGTTGCGACGTGCCCAAGGAAGGCGAAGGCCGTGGCATGACCGAACCGCCGCGCGGCTCGCTCGGGCACTGGATCCGTATTGAGAACCATAGAATCGCCAACTATCAGGCCATCGTGCCCTCGACCTGGAACTGCTCGCCGCGTGACAAGGCCGGCTTGCGCGGGCCTTACGAGGAATCCCTTGTCGGTACCAGGATTTCCAAGGTTGATCAGCCCCTTGAGATCATCCGCACCATACATTCTTTTGATCCCTGCATGGCCTGCGCGGTGCACATCATCGATCCCCAAACCAATGCGATCAAGGTGTTCAAGGTCGCCTAAGGAGGGCGTATGGATAAACGCGTGGCAATAAAAGAGTGGTCCCTTTCGATGAGGGCCAATCATTGGTTGATGGCTTTGTCCATCTTCATCCTGATCCCGACCGGCTTCTACATTTACAGCCCGTTCACCGTCAGCGCCGGCGAGACCAGCGGCAAGTTCCTGATGGGTTATATGCGCTATATCCATATCCTGTTCGGCACGATCCTCACCTTCGTGTTCATCTGGCGGCTCTACATGATGTTCTTCTCGCGCTTCCACGCCGACTTCAAGGATTTCTTCGCCTGGACCAATTTCAAGAATTTTTGGACCCAGATCAAGTTCTACGCCCTGATCTCCGAGGAAAAGCCCCAGCATACCCATCTCTACGGGCCTCTGCAGTCGATTGCTTACGGCGGGCTCATGATCCTGTGGCTCTTGATCGTCACCACCGGCTTGATTCTCATGGGCGCCAATTACGACGCCGGGATCATCGGCTCGGTCAACTGGTTCTTACAGCCGCTCGGTAATCTCCTGGGCGGCTTAGGCATCGTGCGCTACGTCCACCACATCCTGACCTGGCTCTTCATCATCTTCATCGCCGTGCATATCTACATGGCGTTCTGGTACGATGTGGTCTTCAAGGAAGGCACGGTATCATCCATGATCAGTGGGAGAATTTTCAGGAAGATCGAAGAGTAAGGTAAGGAGAGGAGCGCCCTTCACCGGGCACAAGACAAGGGGGGATTATCCCCCCTTTTTATTCAGACCCGCATGACACAAGACAAACACATCACGATTCTCGGACTGGGCAACATCCTCTTAGGTGATGAGGGGTTCGGCGTCCACTTCGTAAAATGGTTCGAAGAACGCCACCGCTTACCGGATAAGGTCGAGATCGTCGACGGCGGTACCTTGGGCTATTTCCTGCTCGACATCATGGACCGCAGCTCCAGCATGATTATCATCGACGTGATCAAGCTTTCCGATACGCCCGGTTCGATCTACCGCTTCACGCAAGCTGAGTTCATCACCCATATGCCGCCGCCCACGAGCGCCCACGAGGTCACTTTAGCCGACGTCTTATGCAAGGCCGAGATGATCGGCGAACTGCCCGAGATCGTCTTCCTGTGCATCGTGCCGCTGGCCTACCAGGACTTGGATCTTGAGCTGACCCCCGAACTGAAGGCCGCTTTTCTTCAGATGGAGCGGCTCGTGCTTGCCGAGCTCGAGATCCTGGGTGTAGTGGCTTAAGTGAGAAGAACATGCATGAGATGTCCCTGACCCAGTCCATGCTCTCTATCATCGAGGAGCATGCCACACGGCATGGCTTCACCAAGGTGAACAGCGTACGGCTCTCCTTCGGCAAGCTCTCTTCCATCGAGCCCGAGGCCCTCAAATTCGCCTTTGAGGTGCTCTCCGAAGGCACGCGTGCCCAGGGTGCCAGGATGATATTTGACATTCTGCCCGTTTCCATCTACTGCATGCACTGTGAGCAGACTTCCGAACTCGCCAGCTATGCCGCGCATTGCCCACGGTGTGGGAGCGCCGAGGTTATGCTGCAGGGCGGGACCGAAGAACTCAAGCTCATAGAAATGGACGTGGACTGAGGTAGCTATGTGCATCGCTTTTCCCGGTAAAATAATCTCCATTGACGCCGATAACTTCGCGCTGATCGACATCGGCGGTACCAGGCGCGAGGTTTCGCTTGACCTTATCGATCAGGATGTCACGGTAGGCGATTACGTGATCGCGCACGCCGGCTACGCCCTGCACAAGGTGGATGAAGAACAGGCCAAGGAAGACCTCGCCTTCCTGCAAGAGCTGATCGAGAATGAAATATATTGACGAGTACCGCGATCCGGCGCTGGCCAAGGCCCTGCTGGGCCGCATCATGCAGGCGGCTCGGGCGCTTGATCGCAACATCTCCATCATGGAGGTTTGCGGCAGCCATACCCAGGCCATCGGCCGTTATGGTATTAGGAAGATGCTGCCGGGGAACATCCGCCTCATTTCAGGTCCTGGCTGCCCGGTGTGCGTCACCTCCATCCACGACGTTGACGTGGGCATCCACTTGGCCGGACGGATGGGCGTCATCTTCGCCACCTTCGGCGACATGCTGCGCGTGCCTGGCACGGCCGGAAACAGCCTGCAAAAGCTCAGGGCCCAAGGCGCCGATGTCCGCGTAGTGGCCTCACCCCTGGACAGCATCACCCTGGCCCAGGAATACCCCGATAAGCACGTTATCTTTATGGGCATCGGATTCGAGACCACCTCGCCCACCATCGGCGCCATGGTCATGCGCGCCCGCAAACTCGGCATTACCAATGTGAGCGTCTTCTCGGTGCATAAGGTCATTCCGCCAGCCATGCAGGCGCTCATCAATGACCCGTCCATCAAGATCGACGGCTTCCTGTGTCCGGGACATGTCAGCATCATTATTGGCGCGGCGGCCTATACATTTATCGCCCAAGCGGGCAAGCCAGCCGTGATCACGGGTTTCGAGCCCATCGATGTCCTCGATGGCATCCGCATGATTCTGGAGCAACTCGTGGAGCAGCGGCCCGCGGTGGCGATCCAGTACGGCCGGGGCGTGAGCCCGGAGGGTAATGCCAAGGCCAGAGCGGTGCTTGAGGAGGTATTTACCGCCATGGATGCCGAGTGGCGTGGGCTTGGGACTATTCCGGGCAGCGGCCTGGCCTTTAAGGAGGTCTATCATGACTTCGATACGCTTAAGCGCTTCGAGGTCCCTGAAATCCGCTCGGCCGAAGTCAAGGGCTGCGCCTGCGGGGATGTGCTGCGTGGGGCTATCGTACCGGACGAATGCCCGCTCTTCGGACAGGTCTGCACACCGGTTAACCCCATTGGTCCCTGCATGGTCTCGGGCGAGGGTTCCTGCGCGGCATATTACAAATATCGCTAAGGAGGCTTGTGAGTGAAAATACAGGTAGTAAAGAACGTTCTGGACGCCAATGACCGTATCGCCCAAGAGAACCGGGCCTTGTTCGACGGTAAAGGGATCTATGTCATCAACCTCATGAGCGCGCCCGGAGCGGGCAAGACCACCTTGGTGGAAAAGACCATTCTGGCGCTCAAAAAAGACTATCGCATCGCCGTGATCGAGGGCGATATCCAGGATACTTATGACGCCGACCGCGTGGCCGCTTTGGGCATCCCGGCCGTGCAGATCAATACCGGCGGCGGCTGCCATCTGGACGGCAACATGATCCGCGAGGCCTTGGCCGGCCTCGATCTGGATGCCATCGACCTCCTCATTGTGGAGAATGTCGGCAACCTGGTGTGCCCGGCCGAGTTCAAGGTGGGCGAAAACGCCAAGGTCATGCTCCTCTCCACGCCCGAGGGCGCGGACAAGCCCGCCAAGTACCCGCTCATGTTCCAGGAGTCGAAAGTCCTGCTGATAAACAAGATCGACCTGATGCCGTATGTGGATTTCGACCGTGACAAGGCCTTGCGCGACGCGCGCGCGATCAACAAAGACCTTAAGATCTTCGAGGTTTCCTGTAAGAAGGGCGACGGACTCGAAACCTGGTTTGACTGGCTGCGGGGTCAGATTGAGACCCATAAGAGACGCTAAAGACCATAAACGCCGGCGCTATGTGTTCGGCGGCATTGTCCAGGGGGTGGGCTTCCGCCCCTTTATCTATCGAACGGCCAAGGCTCACCATCTGAGCGGCTATGTCCTCAACCGCACGGACGGGGTGGTGGCCGAGGTGCAAGGAACCCCGGCCGACCTTGAAGGCTTTGTGACCGATATCCAAAATCTCCTGCCGCCCCTGGCGCACATAACCTCAATGGCGGTAGCGGATATCGAGCCCCAGGATGATGCTTCCTTCGAGATCAGAGAAAGCCAGGCGCACGGCAGCATGGATGTCCTGATCAGTCCGGACATGGCCGTGTGCGAACCCTGCTTGGCCGAGCTTTTCGATCCGGCCGACCGGCGTTACCGCTATGCGTTCATCAACTGCACGGACTGCGGCCCGCGCCTGACCATCATTAACGATATCCCCTATGATCGAATCAATACCTCCATGGCCTGTTTCCCTTTATGTCCGGCCTGCCGCAAGGAGTACGAGGACCCGCTCGACCGGCGCTTCCATGCCGAACCCAATGCCTGTCCGGTCTGCGGCCCGCATTTAACACTGCTGGACGCCCAGGGTGAACAGGTCCCCGCGGACGATCCCTTGCTGGTTGCCTTAGGCCTGCTGGGTGAAGGCAAGATCCTGGCCGTTAAGGGCATCGGCGGATTCCATCTGGCCGTGGATGCCGCCGACGATGCGGCCGTGCAGCGTCTGCGCGCCAGGAAGTACCGCGAAGAGAAGCCTCTGGCCATCATGGTCAAGGACATCCCGGCCGCCCGGGCGCTCTCCGAGCTCAAGCCCGAGGAAGAAAAGCTGCTTATGAGCCCGCAGCGTCCGATCGTGCTGGTGAGAAAACGCTCGGATGCACCGTTGTCGCCGCTCGTGGCACCCGGCATGTTCACACTCGGCATTATGCTGCCCTATACCCCTCTGCAGCACCTGCTTCTGGGAAAGGGCTTTACGGCCCTGGTCATGACCAGCGCCAACCAGACCGACGAACCGATCTCGATCGGCAACCGCGAGGCGGTCAAACGCCTGGCCGGCATCGCGGACGCCTTCCTGGTGCATAACCGCGACATCCTGGTGCGCTGCGACGACTCGATCGCTTTTGTGGTCGGCGGGCAGACCCGCATGATGCGCCGCAGTCGGGGTTTTGCGCCGCGGCCGCTGGCCTTGACGCAAGGGTATCCTGAGGTCCTGGCCCTGGGCCCGCAATTGAAAAGTACGCTCTGCATCCTCAAAGGCCGCCAGGCCTTCCTGAGCCCGCATATCGGCGACATGGAGACGCCGCAGGCGCGGGATTTCTTTCATGAGAATGTGGCCCTCATGCAGCGTATCACCCAGTGCCGGCCCGTCATTGTGGCCTGCGATCTGCATCCGGGCTACTACAGCACGCGGGTAGCCGAGGCCATGACGGATATACGCAGCATCAAGGTCCAGCACCACCATGCCCATATCGTGAGCGCCATGGCCGAGAATGGCCTTCAGGGAGAGGTGATCGGGCTGTCCATGGACGGCACCGGGTACGGCACGGACGGGCATGTCTGGGGCGGCGAGTTCCTCATTGCCGATGAGCGATCTTTCAGGAGGGAAGGACATATTCGGGAGTTTCTCTTGCCGGGTGGAGAAAAGGCGGTGCGCGAACCCTGGCGCATCGGGATCAGCCTGTTAAGGGAGACTTATGCCGGACAATGGCCGGACTATGCCCGCAGGTTAAGGCTCATCCCGGAAGGCATGGATGCGGATGTCCTGGAGAAGGTGCTTTCCCAGCGGATCAACTCGCCCTTAACCTCCAGCCTGGGCCGCCTTTTCGACGGCGTGGCCGCGCTCTTAGGTCTCAGGCGCACGGTGAGCTTCGAGGGCCAGGCCGCCATGGAACTGGAGGCCGTAGCCCAGGCAGGCGATGCTCATATGCTTGAGATGTCCATTCAGGAAGAAAGCGGTGTGATGATACTCGATCCAACGGTCATGGTCCGTGATCTCGTTCAGGCGTGTATCCGTGGAGAGGCGCGTGAAGAGCTTGCGCAGGCGTTCCATCGCGCATTCATTACGGCTGCGGTCGGCTTGACCCTCAAGCTGAGGGAACGATCGGGTTTGAACCGCGTGGCCTTAAGCGGTGGCTGTTTCCAGAACCGCATCCTCCTGGAAGGTTGCATCCAGGCCTTGAGTAAACATGCCTTCGAGGTGTTTCATCACCACGAGGTGCCCACCAACGACGGCGGTATCTCTCTGGGGCAGGCGGTTTGCGCCGGGGCGCGGGTGCTGGCGGGCCAGGGATAAGATAAAATCGTTATAAAGGGGCATACCATGAAGTATGATACGGTTCTGCTGGAACATGGCGGCGGCGGGCTCTTATCGCATAATCTGGTCATAGAGAAGTTCCTGCCGCTGTTTCGCAACGCCTTGTTGGAACGGCTTGAGGATGGAGCGGTTTTTGAGGTCGGCGGCGCCAAGCTGTGCATTTCGACCGATTCCTATGTGGTCAATCCCGTTTTCTTTCCGGGCGGGGATATCGGGTCGCTCTCCGTGCATGGCACGGTCAATGACCTGGCCATGTGCGGCGGCAGGCCGTTATTTTTGAGCGCCGGGTTCATCATCGAAGAGGGATTCCCCATGGCCGATCTTGAACGGATCATCGCCTCCATGGCTCAAGCCGCGCAAGATGCCCGGGTAACCATCGTCACCGGCGATACCAAGGTGGTCTATCGCGGCGCGGCCGACGGCATCTTCATCAATACCGCGGGCATCGGCATTATCGAGTATGCAGGACCCATCGGGGTGGCGTCCATCCAGACCGGGGACGTCGTGATTTTAAGCGGCACCTTGGGCGACCACGGCGCGGCCATCATGAGCCGGCGCGAAGGCCTGGGGCTCTCCACCACCCTTATTTCCGACTCAGCGCCGCTGAATGGTCTGGTAGATGAGATCCTTAAAGCAAGCGCGCATATCCATTGCATGCGCGACGCCACCCGCGGCGGGCTGGGAGCCATCCTGGTCGAGATCGCCCAGCAGGCCGGTTTGACCATTGAGGTCGAAGAGCAGGCCATCCCGGTGCGCGAGGAAGTCAAGGGCGTGTGTGAGATCCTGGGCCTCGATCCGCTCTTCCTGGCCAATGAAGGCAAGATGGTGGTCTTCTGCCCTAAGACCCAAGCGGACGCGGTCCTTTCAGCCATGCACCGTCATCCGTACGGCCAAGATGCCACCGTTATCGGAGCGGTCAAGCCGGCAGAAGGCAAGGGCCGTTTGATCATGCACACCATGATCGGCGGGTCGCGCGAGGTGGATATGCCGACCGGCGAATTGGTGCCGCGCATCTGCTAAAAGGCAACACCCTTAATAATGAAAGCGCACAACCTGAGGCGTAAGCCCTCAAGACCGGCTGGCGCGATCGTTGCGCCGGCCCGGTTCTTGGCTTTTCCCGGCCGATCGTTGAATGCAGGACTCTCCCCATACCCGATCCATGTTATGCCGCTGGACGCCGCAAAGCCTTAATCTTAAAAAAGCAGACCGCTGTTTGCAAGCATCCGTCTGAACAAAACCGAGCTGACGGCGACATGCGCATCTGGTTGCATGCTTTGGCACGCGAGTTGCAAAATTAGAGGCAACATGAATAAAGCGCGTATACGATTTGGAGGATACAGCATGAAAAAGGTTTTGGCGCTCTTCATCGTATTTATGTTTGTATTTACCAGCAATCTTATTGCTTCGCCCCTCATGGTTGAAAACATCGCCACCTTCGGCGCTGCGGGCATCACTCAATCCGGCAATGGATCGGCAACGCTTCTCGGGTATGCTGGAGATACGGTCAACGAGATCGAACGCGCGGGAGACTATGTCACTTGGTTCCAGCAGCTCTTCCTGGATCCGCCGGCGCAGCCCGGCACTATCAAGGCCACTTTGGACATCATGCTCGCCGATGACGCCAGCGACAAATGCTTTCCGATGGAATGGGCCTATATCTTTACCGACGGGTCCTGGCTGCCGGTTATCGATGAGACGATAAATGGTACGGAGTCCCATACCCTCAACGTCTGCCTCGGTAATAATCTTGGGGTGCATGTGACCGTCGGCTCTCTATGCGGCGACTTTTCGATCGATAAATCGGTTTTATCCGCCATCTATACCCCGGTGGCCCCTGTTCCAGAGCCGGCCTCGCTCTTGCTGCTGGGCATGGGCATGCTCTCGGCCGGTTTCTTTGCCAGGAAGAAAAATAAAAACAGCTGAGCTGAGCAGAAGATACTTGAACAAAGGGGTAAATATTTTCCGTACGGAAAATATTTACCCCTTTGTTCATGAAAAAGACCATCCATTTCCCATTACAGATCACCGATACTTGACCGGGTTGGCTAAAACGATAGCGTGCTCAGGCGTATTTTGTCATAAGAGACTGGTAGCGCTCATAGCAGAGATGTTCAATGGCGGACAGGGCATCGAAGGCCTCGGATACTGTACCGGGGCTGCTGGCGAAGGTCCCATGGCCGTGAACGATGGCGGCGTGCGTCTGTTCCATGGCCGCCGGCAAGGTATGTACCAGACCGTGCCGGCCCGCCCCGACCTCGCCGGCCACCACCGGCACATCCGCAACAAAGCGTTTTTCGTCAAAGCTTAAGGGCTTACCGTGCATGGACATGATCACCGAAAAGCGTGGATGTCCGTGCAGGATGGCCTTATCGCCCGTATGCTCGTACACACGCACATGCGCCAGCAGTTCGGAGGACGCGGTGAGTTCGCAGGTGGATGAGCCGTCTAAGGGTACGCGGTCGATATGGCCGGGCAGCTCATCCAGGGACGAACCGGTCTGTGAGATATATATGATGCCGGCGTCCCGATACGAGATGTTGCCGAAGAAGGAATCCACCAGGCGCCGGTCCACAACGATCTTTCCGGTTTGATCCAATGACTCGAGGATCGCGTCCTCGCTTTTGGGAACTACCCGGGAGAGAGTGTTCACCCCTTCCAGAGGCCGGCATGTATCCATCACGGAAGAAAGCATATCCAGGCTGCGCGCCTCAGGGCGCGCTCCGAAACCGGTCAGGCCATTCAGACAATCCACAAAGAACTTCACGAAGGTGGCGAAACAGATCGAGCTCAAAGAGATGAAGGCCTGTTCCAGGCTTACCGATCCGGTGGTGACGATGCCCACATCCTTAACGATGCAGCCTTTGCGCCGGTTCAGCGCCTGCGCCACCGCTGAAGGCTCCAGATGCGCAACGAGCGGTATATCGTGGATAAAGGTCAGGCTCTCGCAGTCGCACGGGCAGATCAGCGTTTGGTTTATGCGTGAAAGCTCCTGGATGATCGCCCATTGAACCGGATTGGGCCGGGCGATGATGAGGCTGTTAATATTGAGCCGGCCGAAGAGCGCCGAGACCGCCTCGGGCACGCCGTCGCGGTTGGAATAGATTTCATCGTCAAGGCCGTAGAGTTCAACCGCGCCTTGTGTATCCACGAGCCCCTGGCGTATGAGTTTGGCGTGGTACTTCTGTACCTGGTCCATCATAGGCCCAGCTCCTCCCGGCGCCGCTTGGTCGGCGCGCCGTCCGGCCCGCAGGCGCGGATACGGTAATAGCGCTGCAGGGCCTCGTCGAATGCCGCGCGGTCGATGGGCCTGATCTCAATGCCGGCGCCGCTGCTGCCCTCTTCGGTGAAGAAGCGCTCCGGCAGCGAGTCGTCTTTGACGCTGAAGCCCCGCTGGGTATTGATCCAGCGCTCCAGGGTATAGATATGATCGCCGATGCGCATAAGATCCTGGGTATCGTACGCCAGCCCGGTCACGGCCGCGAAACCCTTGGCGTACTCTTCGAGCGAGGCCCCCAGGAAGGCGAACTTACATGCGCCGATGGAGTCCACCACCGCGTTCAAGTCCTCGGCGATCTTGATGATGCGCGCCTTGCCCGCGAACGTGAAGCGGTCGGTGGCCACCGGCTTGCGCAGGATCTCGTGGCTGATGGGGTAGGCCCGCAAATGGCAGGCCCCGCGTGTTGAGGTGGCGTAGGCCAGGGCCATGCCGTAGGCCCCGCGCGGGTCATAGGCCGGCATCTCCAGGGCCTTGACGCTCATGGAGGTCCAGGGTTTTCCCATGGCGTGTGCCAGCCTGGCCGATCCCAGGGGCAGGAGTTCGTCCGTTCCTTCGGCTATTCCGGCCACCTTTTCGACCAGCGCCGCCCCGGTATAGCGTTCGGCGCGGATCTCGGCCAGACAGGCGATCGTGGCCGCCGTGGTGATGGTATCCATTCCGGCCGAGTTACAGATGCGGTTGGCTTCGATGATGGCGGCCAGGTCGCTGTTCTCGTTCAAGGCCCCGAAATGCGAGAGGGTTTCATACTCCGGGATTTCATGGAGGCCCTTTTTTTTGCAGGCGATCGGGCAGCCGTGACAGGCATAGGAACCCGGCTCCATGCTCTGCTTGATCCGGGCGGCACAAAAGGCGCGACTGTCTTCGAAATAGGTGCGCCGGAAGTTGGCGGTGGGCATCATGCGGCGCGCGGCGATGAGGTCCACCAGGGCGCCGGTGCCATAGTTTCTGATACCTGAGCGGCCCATGATGGCGGGCGCGGCATCGAACAGGCGCATGATATCCGTGCGGCTCAGCTCTTCGGCCTGACTATCGCATACATGCGTCCTGGAACGGCCCTTGACGGCCAGGGCCCGCAGGTTCTTGGCGGCCATCACCCGTCCCAGCCCGCCCCGGCCCGAGGAAAAGGTGGAGTCCACCATGATGTTGGCATACAGGCATCCCTGGAAAGCGGCGCGGCCGACGGCCGCCACGGCGCCCTTGAACCCTTTGAAGCCGCTGAAGATATCTTCCAGTCCGGCACTTGCGGCGCAGGTACTTTCCTCGAAGGTTACGGCCCCGTCTTCGATCCTGAGCACCAGTTCGCTCTGGGACCTGCCCGTGATCATGATCATGTCGATACCGGCGCGCCTGAGCTCCCGCGCCAGGGTGCCGCCCACCGAACAGCTGCACAACGTATCGGTCAAGGGTGAAATGGCGGCGACAATCATGCGGCCCGCGGCCGGTAGGCGCGAGCCGGTCAAGGCCCCGGCGGCAAAGATGAGGGGGGCCTGTGGGTCAAGCGCCGATATGGTCGCATTGCGGCTGAGGAAATAGGCGGCGATGCCCCGCCCGCCCAGGTAGCGTTGCGAGATCTCCGTATCCAGGCGTGCCTGCCGGGCGGTGCGTGCGGAGAGGTCAACGTATAAGACCTGCAGGGCATAGTCCATAGCGGGTTTATAGGTGAATCGCGAATCTGGCTCAAGATAAATCTCAGGGAACTCTTGACTATATACAAATGATATATATAATAGTCTTAACAGCGCGTCCAACCATGAAGTCCGCATCGGCTATAAGGGGTGCGACGGATGTCCATTAAATATGCCGTCATCGGTTTGTTGCATTACCGTGACATGCACGGCTACCAGATCAAGAACCATATCGAGAAGAATTTCGGCCAGATGTGGACCGTCAACTACGGGCAGGTCTACACCACCTTGAAGACCCTGGTGGATGAAGGCTTGATAGCTTTGAGCGAGGTGGTCCCGTCCGACGTGGGCGCGCCCCACAAGAAACTCTACTGCCTGACCGATAAAGGCCGCGCGGAATTCAAACGCTGGTTGGCCGCCTCTCCGGAGAAGCAGATGCTGCTGCGCGATCCGTTCCTGATGCGCTTCATCTTTTTCAGCTTCGGCGAGCGCGAGGACGCATTGCGGATCATCGACGAGCAGATCGGCTTCTATGAGAACCAATTGCAGCGCCGGCAGGCGCATATGGCCAAATGGGAAGACAAAGGTGCTTATGTGCGTCAGATCGCCGAGCTCGGACTGGAGTTCAACGAGCTGCTGCTCAAGTGGCTGGTGCGCGTGCGCGCCGAGATCAGCGCCAGTACGGCCGAGCACTTCAAGCTGGCGCGCTATGACCTGTTGTAAGGTGCGAAAGGAGGGTTTTGTATGGACTTTCCCGGCACGACAGTGGTCACCGGGGCGGCCGGCTTCATGGGGAGCCACCTGGTGGAGTATCTGGTCGGCAAGGGGTGCACGGTAAGGGCCACGGCCCGGCCGCGCAAGGACACCTCGTTCTTCGACAAGCTCGGTGTGGAATATGTCCCGGCCGATGTCACCCAGCCGGAGACTTTGCCCCGGCTCTTTGACGGTGATGTGGACCGGGTCTTTCATCTGGGCGCCATCTGCAATTTCTCCACCCCCTATGAACGGCTATATCCGACCAATGTAGCGGGGGTGGAGCATATCACGGCCCTGGCGCTCAAGAAAGGCGTCAAGCGCTATATTCATGTCGGTTCCACCAGTGTCTATGGCGGCTACCGCGGTACCCCGTTCATCGAAGATTCCATGCGCGCGCCGCAGGACAGCTACGGCCGCAGCAAGCGCGACGGCGAGGATGTCGTCTGGAGCAGGCTGAAGCAAGGCTTGCCGGCCATCATCACACGGCCGTGCACCGTGTATGGGCCGCGCTGCAACGACGGGGCGGGCAAGGCCTTCTCGCGCCCTACCGCCATCACCGCCATTCCCGGCAGCGGCCGCCAGCGCCTGTCCAATATCCGCGCCGAAGATGTAGCCGCGGCCGTGGAATATCTTTCGCACCTCGACGCCGCCGTCGGACAGGCCTATAATCTCTCGGAAGGCTACTATCCGACTATCGAGGAGGCCCTTACCCTGGCGGCCGAGACCTTCGGGACCAAGCCGCCCAGGTTGCATTTGTCCCTGTGGCTCGTGAAGATAGTGGCACGCATTGACGGCTATCTGGCGGCTAAGCAAGGCAGAATCCCGGACCTTGAATACGATGCCGTGCAGTATCTCTACAACGATTACATCGTCGACAACACCAAGCTGATCAAGACCGGCTACAACTTCATTTACCCTGATTTCAGGGTTTCCATGCAGCAGATGGGCAGGTGGTATAAGGATCAGGCCGGAAGCCCAAGCCTTTAAAGGAGGTCATATGCCAGAGGTAATCGTTATCACCGGGTGCGCGGATGGGATGGGCAAGGAGGTGGCCAGGATGCTCGCGGCCAGGGGCGATCAGATTGCCGGCTTCGATTGCGACCACGGCTGTCTTAAATCCTTGCAGCAGGAGCTTAAGGGCGACCACCTGTTCATGCCGCTCGACATCACCGACCGGCAGGGCATTCGGTCTTTCCGGGACGCGGTTCTCCAGAAGTACGGCCGGGTCGATACCGTGCTGTCCAATGTCGGCATCGGGTTCTTCGGACCCTTTGAGGAGGTCGACCTCGAGCGGGCCTTGAAGTGCCTGGAGATCAATGTTATCGGCGCCGCCTCCATTTTTCAGGCCTTCCTGCCGTCCATGCGCCAGCGCCGTAGCGGCAAGATCGTCGCCATGTCCTCGCTCGTGGGGCAGATCCCCTTTCCCTTTGAATCCATCTACACGGCCAGCAAGTTCGCCGTCGAGGGACTGATGCAGTCACTGCGCTACGAGGTAGAGCCCTTCGGCATCCAGGTGGGTATCATCGAACCGGCCCAGGTTTCGACCACGTTCGCGGCCAAGATTCACCAGCTGCCGCCCGAGGGTTCGCCCTATCGCGAGCGCGCCGGGCGCTTCATCGCGCGCGACGACGTGCTGATCAAGACCGCGCCCACGCCCGTCCAGGCCGCAGCCAAGATCGTCAAGACCATCACCGCTCCACATGTCAAGCTCCACAGTCAGGTGGATTTCATGAGCAGCTTCTTCCTAGGACTCAATCGCTTCCTGCCGCGCGCGGCCCGTGACGCCATCCTGGTCAACTATATGGATATCAAGGCTTGATAAGGCAAGGAGGTGCCTATGAAGACGAACAAGGCCGCCATCCGTCCGGCGCAGATAAGCCGGGTGGAGCGCCTGCGCTGGCGGATCATCGACGCCCCGCAGGAGGTCTCCATCGAACGGGCGCGCTACCTGACCCAGGCCATGCGCTCTCACTGGGACAAGGATCCCTTGACCCGCATGAGCCTAGCCCTGGAGCATATCCTTGCCCACGTCGGCGTCGTCATCCGGGATGACGAGCTCATCGTGGGCTGCCGGACCGAAAAGCTCAAAGGCGCGCCCCTGTTTCCGGAGAACAAATCGAAGTGGATCGAGGGCGATCTGGAAAGCTTCGATTGCCGCGTGCTGCAGCGGGCGCTCATCAGTCAGGCCGAGAAACGCGAGCTCAAAGAAGAGATCCTGCCCTTCTGGCAGGGCCGCACCGTGGAGGAGCGACTGGCCGAGCTACTGCCCGCTGACGTGGCCGAGGACATGGACAAGTACATCTTCACCATGATGCTCGAGATCACCTATGGCATCGGGCACTTCACCATGAACCACACCAGGGTGCTTGAGCAGGGATTGTCAGGGATCATCCAGGATGCCGAACAGCGGCGGGCAGGACTTGCGCCCACGGAGCGCGCCGGACAGAAAGGCGTGTTCTATGACGCCGTGATCCGCTCGCTCAAGGCGGCCGTAGCCTTTGCGCGGCGCTACGCGGACAAGGCCGATGAACTGGCCGCGCGCACTCCCGATCAGGCGCGCGCCGCCGAGCTAAAGGAGATCGCGCGGGTCTGCCGCCAGGTACCCGAGCACCCGGCTCGCACCTTTCACGAGGCAGTGCAGAGCCTATACTTCATCCATTTGATCGCCCAAATCGAGTCGGGCGGCAACTCCATCTCCTTGGGCCGCATCGACCAGGTGCTTATGCCCTGGTACCAGGCCGATAAAGCGGCGGGGCGCATCACGCCGGAACAGGCCAGGGAGCTTCTGGCGCTGCTCTTCATCAAGACTAACGAGATCTGGAACGTGCTGGAGGAGGCCTTCATCCCCGGCGGCGAGGGCACCGAGGGCAAGACCACCCAGAACGTGACCGTGGGAGGCCTTGACCGGTACGGTCTGGATGCGACCAACGAGCTGAGCGGCATCGGGCTGGATGCCTATGCGGACGTGCGCACCGTGCAGCCCAACTTCGGGGTGCGCATCAGCAAGCTCTCCCCTGACGATTTCTTCCGGCGTGCGGCCGAGTATGCCAAGGACGGCGTGCTGATGCACTTCTTCAACGACGAGGTCATCGTCGAAGCTCTGGTCAAGGCCGGTCATAGCCTGGAGGACGCCCGCGACTATGGCGTGTGCGGCTGCCTGGAGCCCAATGCCCAGGGCAAGACCTTCGGCTCCACCTTCGCGGTGCAGTTCAACGGCATCAAATGCCTCGAGTTCGCCCTGAGCAACGGGATCGACAATATTTTCGGCTACCTCTCGGGGATTCAGACCGGCGACCCGGCCGGCTTTGAGAGCTTCGAGGAGGTCTGGCGGGCCTATGACGCCCAGGTGCAGCACTTTGTCCGACAGGTGGTCAGGGGCATGCAGGCCCTGGACCAGGCAATCGCCGAGCTGGTGCCTTCGCCCTTTGCCTCGGCCATGATCGACGGCAGCCTGGACAAGGCGCTTGACGTCACGCGCGGCGGCGCGGTGTACAACTCGACCGGCGTGCAGTTCATGGGTTTCGCCAATGTGGTGGACAGCCTGTATGCGCTTAAGAAGGCCGTGTTCGAGGACCGGCGCTTTACCATGCCTGAGCTGGTCGGCTGGCTGGCCACCGATTGGCTGGATGCCGAGGACAAGCGCCGTTACTTCCTGACGCGCCTGCCCAAGTACGGCAACGACAACGACGCGGTCGATGCAGAAGCGGTGCGCGTCATCGAGCACTTCTGCGACACGCTGAAACCCTATCGCAATTTCCGCGGCGGCGCCTTCTGGCCGGGCATCTTCTCGGTCGGGTTTCATATCGCCATGGGCTCCTTCACCGGCGCTACGCCGGACGGCAGAGCCGCGGGCGACGTGCTCGGCAACGGCATCACGCCCACCAACGGCACGGCCAAGGCCGGCCCCACGGCGGTCATGAACTCGGTGACCAAGCTGCCCATCAGGCTCGTCACCAACGGCGCCAACCTCAACATGCGCTTTCCGGGCGCCAAGATCGCGACCGCCAACCTGATAGCCCTGATCCGGACCTATTTTGCCCAGGGCGGCACCCAGGTGCAGTTCAACATGCTGGACAGCGCCATCCTGCGCGCAGCCCAGCGCCACCCGGAGAAGTACCGCGACCTCATCGTGCGGGTCAGCGGCTACTCGGCCGAGTTCACCGGGCTCTCCGAGCTGGCGCAGGAGGAGATCATCAGCCGCACCCGCTATCAGCTCTAGCGACGTTCATGGGGAGGAAGTGAATGAGCAAGGTCATGAGCATGCAGGCCGCCATCCGGGATTATGTGCCGGACGGCGCCTTTGTCTTCATGGGCGGCTATGTCTGCCGGCCGCCCTTTTCCGCCGTGCACGAGATCGTGCGGCAGCACAAGCAGGATCTCACCATCACGCGCAGCAACGCGGCCGACGACTTCGACATCCTGATCGGCGCCGGGTGCGTCAAGCGCTTCATCTCTACCTTCATCTCGCTGGGCCTCTACGGCCTGGCCCGCTGCTACCGCCGCTCGATCGAAAAGGGCATCCCGCACTCCATCGAGGTCGAGGAGTACACCAACCTATCGCTGCCCATGATGCTCATGGCCGGGGCCCTGGGCATGCCCTTCGTGCCGGTCAAGGACATGGTGGGAACCGATTTGATGAACGTTAAATCTTTCATGGGAGACGGCAAGTACAAGATGATCGAATCTCCCTTTGACGGCAGCCCCGTGATGCTGGCGCCGGCGCTGCATCCGGACGTGGCGATCATTCATGTACAGCAGGCGGACGAGGAAGGGAATGCCCAGATGTGGGGCATTGGCGGCGACTGCAAGTGGGGCGCCAATGCAGCGCGGAAGGTCATCGTGAGCTGCGAACGGATCGTCAGCCGGGAAACGATCGGCAAGGATCCGTCCCGCACCATCGTGCCGGCGTTCAAGGTTGTTGCGGTAACCGAGGAGCCCTTCGGCGCGCATCCCGGATACACGCCAGGCTTCTACGACATGGATCTTGGCTACGGCTATCTGTACAAGGAAGCCTCCAATACCGTCGATGGATTTCAGGCGTTTCTGGACGAATGGGTGTTCGGCGTGAAGGACCGCACGGAGTATATCAATCACTACATTCAAAAGTTCGGATACGCCCAGTACAAAAAACTGCAGGCGAAATTCGACTACGGCTACCCCGTATCCTACACGTACTGAAGAGGAGGTGGACGCATGAGCAATCATCCCAATGATTATATCAAGCCGGAATTGATGGCCTGCTGCGGCGCCCGGGAAATCCGGGACGGGGACATTGTCATCGTGGGCACCGGCTTTCCCACCATGTCGGCGAACATCGCCCGCTACACGCA
>JBDKSM010000179.1:0-9714 GCA_039680665.1 Syntrophaceae bacterium
TGATCTCGTCATCGACCAGGCCTTCGGTGATGCGGATCTTGGGGTAGCGCTCGATCTTGCGGCGGTCGATGATCACCGCATGTCCGATGGCGATGCCGGCCGAGGCCGCCACGCCGTGCAGGATATATACCTGACGGTGCTTCACGGGTGCTCTCCAAAGCCGTCCTCGACCAGGGCCACCAGGGCCGCAATGGCCGTGTCCTCATCCACGCCCGAGGCCTTGACCGTAATCTGTGAACCCATGGCCGCCGCCACGGTTAAGAGCTCCATGATACTCTTGCCGTTTGCTCTCATACTGTCCTTTTCCACTTCAACATGGGAAGCAAAGGTCGATGCCAGTTTGGCAAAGGCCGCCGCCGAGCGTGCATGCATGCCCAGTCGATTGGGTATCGTAACCTTTTCTTCCTTCATTTCATAATCGACCAAACGAGGACAAGAATAAAGAGTCCGTAGAAAATAATAAAAGAATTCAGCTTGAGCTTCATGGACAAATAACTTGCCAGGAAGATCAGGAGGCCCATAACCGTGTTGCCCGAATCTGTTCCCCAGGGCGCCAGGGCCAGCACCAGGCCGCATAAAACCGGTATGGCGTAGCTCACGATGCGGGTCTTGTCGACCGAGATGGCGGCCCCGACCTTGAAGGCCCCTTCCGGTCCCAGTTGATAGCCCTTGTGGAAACCCCAGATCATGATCCAGAAGTGCACGATATTGAAGAAGAGTATAGCAACGATAATGCCTAAGGGGGCGTCGAACATGACGGCCAGCAGGCAGAGCAGTGCCACCAGGGGTTTGAGCGTGGCCCAGAAGAAGCTGTCGCCGATGGCGGCCAGGGTCCCGGATACGGTCGGCTGCACCCTGGGAATCATCTCATAACGCCCCTGCTCCTCGAGATTCAGGTTGATGCCCATCACCGTCGGCGCCATGTAGGGCTGGGTATTGAAAAAGGTGGTATGACGCATGACCGCTTCCGGGAGATCCGGTCCATGGATGGTCTTCAGGCCGGGCAGGACGGCGTAAAGGTACCCGGCCGTCTGCATGCCCTTGAAATTCCACGCTCCCTGTATGCACAGGGAGCGCAGCAATATGCGGGTGCTTACCCCTTTTGAGAGTTTCACACCGGATGGACTAACATATGTGGGTAAGCCCGTCAACGCTTCGAAGTGGAGCTTAAGGTCATTATCGCATGCTCTTCAAGTGGCCTGTGCCCGCTAATTGCACGCAGACACGCAGCGTGATGATTGATAGAACCCGCACGGATTGATGGCTCTCATAAACTAAAAGCATGGCGCCTATTATTAGATGCACTTAAGGAATTTGTTTGTGGATTGAAAGTTTGTTAAGCGATTTTTAGGTGCATTGGGCTGGACGGTATAAATGCAAGTAGTATGGAAATGGGGGAAGCATCGCATGCGGGAATCGACGAGACGCGTCATCAAAATGCATGGAGTCCGACTGGACCGTGCGCTGCATCATTATATCTATTTCAAGTTTTACGACGTCTACATCAAATATTTCTACCTTGCCGCCAAGCTGGTTTTACCCTGGATTTCCTCCTTGAAGATCACCAGCCTGGCCTTGCAAGGCGTATTTGAGCGCTTTCATGCCCGCGTGCTTGCTCCGCAAGAGATCAACCGTATTCTGAGCCTGCGCGAGGACGTGTCCCTGGACGCACGAACCGCCAAGCAGGTTGTACCCTTTACGTACGCCTATGAGGTGATTCTGGAGAATCCGGAGTTCATAGCGGCCATCGATTGCCCCTGCCGCAAGACCTTTGGAAAGGATACGGATGACATGACTGTCTGCATCTGCGTGGGTACAGGCGCGCTCTTTTGGCTGGAACAGGGCCAACGTCAGCATTCCAAACGCATAGACCAGTCGGAAGCACTGGACATCATCAGGCGGCAACGCGCCAAAGGGTGCATCACCACGGCATGGTTCAAAGTCGCCACCGGTGGCCGCAGCGGCGTTATCTGCTCCTGCCATCCGGATTACTGCGTGGGGCTGCAGGGCATGCGCATGGCAAAAAATCTGGCCTATGCCGAAGGCGTCACCAACCATGCCCCTTCCGGCTATACGATCGCCATCGATTCCGCGCGGTGCACCAACTGCGGCACGTGTGTTGATGCCTGTCATTTTAATGCGCTCATGGCAACCAGCGTTCCTCCGGTCTATCAGCGTGAGGCCTGCCTGGGGTGCGGTTTATGCGCCGAGGCCTGCCCCGAGCATGCCATTACGATGCACTTTGACCCGGAGAGGCCGCTGGCGCTGGACAGGGAACTCGACCGGGCATGTCATGTAAAATAGATGAGGATGCTATCGTATGAATCTTAACCGGATCATGAAACCACTGTTGCGGGGTACGGTTCCACCTCCCCGTGAAGTCCCCGAACCTCTGCTGGAGCTGGCGGCTTCAGCCATCGGACTGCGCGCCAAGGTGATGCCCTTGACCTCGATTGAACGGGCCTTCGCGGCGCTGTTTCACAAGCAACCCGACCACGTACCCGTGACGCCCCTGGTTTGTTCAGCCGCGCGGCAGATCAAGAACATCGCCTTCAAGGATCTGTCATTAAGCGGCGATATGGCGGCTGAGGTCTTCTCTGCCGGGTTCGAATTTATCGGCGGGGATATGGTGGTCCTCATGCTGGATCTCTCCGTCGAGGCCGCCGATTTCGGCCAGGCAATGGTCTTCCCGGACAACTCCACCGCGCATCCTGATTACGCCAACCCGGTGATCAAGGATGTGTCGGATTACGAACGCCTGCGTCCCATAGACCTGAAACAAGCCCCCCGCATGCAGGAATTTTTGAAACTCTGCCGCATCATGGTCAAGCGTGTGGGCCTGCGTGGCCTAGTGGGTGGGTTCGTCTTTGGACCGCTGGGCGTGCTGGGCATGATGCGGGGCGCGGAAAATCTGCTGAAAGATTGTTTGCTGCACCCTGCCGCGGTCCGCAAGGCCTGTGAAACCATTACCGGCGTTTTGATCGAGTACGCCGAGGCCCAGTGTGAAACGGGTGTTCCCGCGATCGCCATTGACACCTTGTATGCCAGCATGAGCGGCATACCGAAAAAGGTATGGGAGGAGATCGAAGGCCCCTTTGCCAGGGAGATCAGCCTGGCAATCAAGCGCAAGAAGCTCATGGTCGGGGTCCACAACTGCGGCCACAGTCCCTATGCCGATGTCCAACTCAAATGGATGGAGCCTGAGGTCTTAAGCATCGCGCATCTGCCCGATGACTGCCGCTCGGACCATGATCTGAAACAACGCTATGGGCAGAATGTCACCATCATCGGGCATGTCCCGACACCCTTGCTCATACACGGCACACCGCAGCAGGTCATGGATGAATGTCGGCGTCAGATCGATATCCTGGGCAAGGACGGCGGTTACATTCTGGCACCGGGGTGCGAATATCCGCCCAATATCCCCTTAACCAATGCCTTCGCCATGATTGAAGCGGCCAAACGTTTCGGATGAGGATAGACATGGATACGAAAAGCGATATCAGCGGTATGCTCCAAGAGCTCGAGGATGATGTATATCAGGGCAATATCTCAGACATCAGGGATCACGGTCCGGTGGAGAAGGTGAAGGATGCGTCCATCCATTCCGTCATGGACGCCCTTAACCGCGGCTTGGAACGAGCACGATGCGGCCTGCGGAATGCAGACCTCTGCGTACCGGAGTTCCTCTTGGCCATGGATGCCTTTCGGGAAGGCCTCAAACTGGTTAATAAGCCGGACCCCAAAATCCGTAAGAAGGATCGGTGCGTGCTCATCGGTGTCGTGGAGGGGGAGGTGCACGATCTGGGGAAGAACATCGTAGCGGCCGTACTGGAGACCTCAGGTTTCCGGGTCATTGATACAGGGGAACTTACCCGCGACCGTGCGCTTGAAGCCATTGAAGAACACCGGCCATGCCTCGTGGCCCTTTCAGCCATGATGTCGACCTGCATTCCGGCCATGCAGGATACCATAACCTGGGTCAGGAAGCTCCATCCCGAGGTCAGGATCATGGTGGGAGGGGCGGCCCTGGATGCGGACTTGGCCGCTTGCATCGGCGCGCATGGTTACGCCGACAGCGCGGCCACGGCAACGGATGCAGCGTGTTCAATGATCGATGGCCAATGAATATCTGTACCCGCTAACATTCGTTCCTCCCACACGGGATGAGTTGATTGAAGGCATCCGGATTGCCTCAGGGTTGATGGGACCATCTTCAAACCGTCAGGTTCTCTCGGACATGCTGACCCAGGCGGCCGACGCTGTTCCAGCCGTGCTGGCGCCGCGTTCGCTCCTGAAGAAGACCGACATCACGGGCTTTGAGGCAGGCATCTTGACAGGCCGAGAGGTATCCATAGACAGTAAAAAGCTTTGCCGTCTGATTGCCGGCATGGATCAAGCGGCCTATATCTTTGCTTTTGCCCTTACCTTGGGCGGTGAGCTCGATACCTTAATCGCACATTCCCAGCGGGCTTCATTGACCCGCGCACTGTTCATGGATGCCGCCGGTTCGTTTCTGGCCGAACGCTATGCGGCTCAGATGGAAGATCATCTCAGGGTAACGCTTTCGGAGCAAGGCCTAGAACTTTCTGCCCGTTTCAGTCCGGGTTACTGTGATTGGGAAATTGTTCAGGGCCAGCGGGAACTCTTCCGCTTTCTCTCGCCGCAGTCAATCAGGATCATCCTTTTACCATCCGGCGTGATGTTGCCCTTGAAATCCATTACCGGCATATGCATAGCCGCCGTTCATGCCCCTTTCCGTACGCCATGCGCCGGATGTCATAAGAAGCGCTGCCGCTATCGACGGACAGGGATTTAAGGATTATAATAGCGCTCATGTGCCGCAAGCGATGCCGGTGAAAGGGGGAGGGTGTGGGTCAAACAACAATGAAGACGGAGGCAGCTTGTCCACAATACGCTGTGCAGGGCCGTTTATCAGTGGCCGGGGTTAAAACGAGCGGCGTCCTGATCCTGCTGCTCCTGAGCATGCTGATGCCCGCATGCCAAGCTTTCGGTCAGGGTCGCTTGCACAACCAACTGGGCGACTTCGAGTATCAGAAGACCACCAACGGTATCCTGATCTGCGCGCCCCATGGCACCTACGACCTCAGGACCGATGAGATTGTAATCGCGGCCGCACGCGAACTGGGCGCCGGATATGTCGTGGCCCGGGGCTTTACGCCCGGCCATGTGCGCATCAACGTCAACCGTCCGACTGAAGGCGCCGGGCTCTCAAGCGCCCGTGAGCCGCGCACGCGGCGCAGCCGCGAGGTCTACGACGCCTATGCCGACCTGGTCAGAAAGGCCGCCGGTGGGCACAAGCTGCGCTTGTATGTCGAGGTGCACGGCAATTCCAACCCATTATCAGCGTATAAGATAGAACTTGCCACTACCGGGATCAGCAGGGACGAAGCCCTGAGGTTGAAGGACGCCTTTGCGGACATCATCCATGGCGTACGCCGACAGGCGCCTGACTATCCGCGGCTGGCTCTTAAGGTGGAGCCCATAGACAAGCTCTTCTTCACTACCACGGGCGCCAAGACCATCGGCATCATGGCCGATCCTCTGGTGCCCAAAGCCCTGCATTTCGAGCTGCCCGCCAGCGCGCGCCGGCCCCGGATGATCGACGCCACGGCCGCACTGGTGGCTGCCATTGCCGCCGAGATCACCGGCGGCGCGGCTGACTTTCCTAAGGACGATCAGCGCGAGCGGATCACGCCCCGGCGCTCGCAGTAAGGCGCGATTGGGCAGCGCGAGCACCACGGACTGATCGGCAGACACAGATTCTGGCCGTACGGGACCAACAGATTATTGATCTCTTTCCAGTGCCGCTTGGGAAGCACCTTCCTTAAGACCATCTCGGTTTCATCCGGGGTCTTGGTCGTGACATACCCCCAACGGTTGGTGATGCGGTGTACGTGCGTGTCCACGCAGATGCCCGGTTTGTCGAAACCCAGGATCAACACCAGATTGGCGGTCTTGCGGCCCACGCCGGGAAGCTTCAAAAGGCCCGCCATGCCGGCGGGCACCCGGCCACCGTGCTTTTGGGTGATGATCCGGGAGACTTCGATAATATGCCGGGCCTTGGTTTTATAAAACCCCACCGGATAGATGGCTTGCTGAATATGCTCCAGGGGCAGACGCGCCATGTCCGCGGGCGTGGTCGCCAGGGAGAAAAGACGGCCGCTGGCCTCGTCCGTAGTGCTGTCCTTGGTGCGCAGGCTCAGCATGGTGGCCACAAGGACCTTGAAAGGGTCGTGCTCCCGGGCCACCCGGCCCACGATGGGCTCCTGCCAGGCCTGGATCGCTTGCATAAGTATTGCAAAAACGGTATCGATGACGCGGTTGTCCATGAGTATGTCTATAGCAGAGTGCGGCTGGTGTTCAAAGTGCGTTGGTGTTTGGTGAGCCGGGGATCTTGGAATTCGGTTCATCCGGTTCAAGCGCATTTTTGAAAAGGATCGATTATCTATCAAATATACCCGGCAAGAAGCATGCTGTGTTCCCGCACCGTACCCCGCCCCCTACGTTAAGGGCTAAACACCATAAATGAAAAGGCCTTATCATGGGCCTGCGACCATAAAGAATGGATCGTGGGTAGGGATGAAATTTTATCAATAATATTTTTAATGGTTTGCAAATATACATCTGCCATCGGCGTCTTGGCACGCCTTTCGCTCTATCCAAGGCAGGAGATGAGAAAGGAGGGCGCAGCGATGAAGGCCGATGAAAAACATACTTGTGAGATCTGCGGAAAGGCTGAAGCGGTAACGGAATGCGAACATTGCGGCAAACATCTGTGCCGCGATTGCCGTAAGCTTGAGATCTGGGGCACTGGGGCTGAGGACCTGAGCGTGAAGTATTTCTGCCCGACCTGCAAGGAGAATCCGGACGTCAATCCCTGGGGGGCCTATGACAAGGAATTTGGCCTGGGCGATGTCCTGGAGATCATGAATGAAAAACGGGAGTGTCGGGCTGCTTAAATATGGTCTGACCTTTGGTAAGATAAAGAAAGGAGGATATGATGAAAGAAAGAGACTGGTACAAGAATGAGTGGATCGGAAAAGCCACCTTGGATGGCTTGAAAGAGGCCATGCAAGAATTAAACGATACTTGGGGAACCCATGCGAATGATTTTAACATGGGCAGACCTCTCACGCTCGTGAGGTTCGAGACGGAATACCCCGGGAAGAAGGCTGCGTGACTTAAGCCTGACCTCGGATTCCATAAGTAAAAGAATACATCGAAAAATCAGCATCTACGAAAAGCCAGGCAGTCTAGCGCTGCCTGGCTTTGTTTTATGGAAATAGTAATCTGAACAGGCATATCTAAGAAAATTTGTGGTTTCTTATGACTCGAACACCTATAATTTTCTGATAAGATCCGTACAGAAAGCAATCTTAACCCGGATAGTCTAAAATTCTTCGAACTCCCCGCCATGCGATTCATCGCTTGGCGCTGGAGCAGCCGGCGCGCTCGCCAGTTCCATGAATTCCAGGATGAGGCAGGTGAAGTCGTCGTTGAGCGATTCCGTGGCGGAAAAGGCGCGCAGCTCGCGCTCGAGGGTGTCGATGACTTCCTGGCCGTGTTTGTCGGCTATGATGGACGTGAAGAGCTCAATGAGTCGCGTCCTGCCGAACTGCTCGCCGTCGGCGTTCTCGGTTTCGATGATGCAGTCGGTATAGAGCAGCAGGGCGTCGCCTTCCTCGATCGAAATCGTCTTTTCCTCATAGTCGCCGTCATCGAACATGCCGATGAAGAAACCGTTGGTATCGAGCTCAATGATTTCCCCACGGGCGCGGCGGTAGAGCAGCGGATTGGGGTGTCCGGCGTTCGTGTAGGTGATGGTGTTGCGGTCGCGGTCCACGATCAGATAGAAGGCGGTGATATAGTCCTCGGCCAGGATGGGCTTGATCTCATCGTTGAGCATATGGAACAGAACCTTCGGTGAGGCCACGTTGGCGGCATGCGTATGGAAGCTCATCTTGAACATGGAGGCCACCAGGGCGGCGGCCACGCCATGGCCTGATACATCGGCGATCAAGAAGCCGGTCAGGCCCGGGCCCTGGTCGACCACGTCGTACAGGTCGCCGCCGATCTGGATGGAAGAGATGTACTTCGAGGCGAAGCTGATGCCGCCCACGCTCTGATAGATGTCGGGCAGCAGGCTCTTTTGGAGCTCGCCCGCCATCTCGAGCTCGTGCACCATACGCTGGTTTTGGTCTTCGATGATGGCGTTCTTTTCATCGACCTCGGCCAGGGCGATGGCCAGCTGGGCGGCTTGTTCCTCCATGAGGTCCTTGGTCTCCGCCATTTCCATCATGGATTGTTCCATGTCGAGCCGGGCGCGCATGAGGTCCGTAGTGTCGGTAAAGACCACCACCATATTGCGGCGGTCCTGCTCCAGCTGGATGCTCCGGAGGATCTTTTCCATGTAACGGACCTCACCCTGTGAATCCTGACGGGTGATCCGGGTGGCCGACGGATCGAGCAGCTCCTGGACGATGGCCGGGAGCGTGTCAAGGCGTTTTCCCCGCACCGTGGTCGTCTCTATGCCGGTGATGTCCCGGGCGCTGCGGTTCCATATCACCACGTGTCCGTCGTGGTCGACCACCAGGAGCCCGGCGGGTAGGCTGTCGACCAAGGTGCGCAGCAATTCGGCGCTGCGTCGGTTGCGCTGTATCCCGCGTTTCTTAAGCTCGCCGTCCGTGCGAGCCAGGGCCTGCTCCACGGCCTGAATGAGCGTCTTGACGGCGTGCGGCGCCTGCTTGTCGATCAGATCGTCCGCGCCGATACGGACCAGGTCGCGCAAGACCCGCTTGTCATCCAGATTCGTAAAGACGATGATGACGCCGGCATTGTTGAAGGCATGCATCTGACTTATCATGTCAAGTCCGCCGCCTTTCGGAAGGTCGATCTCGGTCACCACCACGGTCGGCACATGCTCGATGAAGGCTTGCAGGGCCTCTTTGGGGTCATGAAAGATATCAACCGAGCAATCAAGGTCACTCAGCCGTTTCGCAACCGTCTTGGCCAGGCGTTTATCCGACTCTACCAGGAATACGCGGGTCACTGAGTCAGCCTCGGTACTTTATCAGGGTGATGACGGAAGGGTTGCGCCTGATGATGACCCGGTCAACGAGTTCGCGCATCATCTGTATGCCACGGCCATAGGGCAGGATTTCATGTGGTTTGGCAATCCGTTTGGGGATGCCCGGACCGGGGTCCATGATCTTGAAGACCAGCTTGTGACGGTCAAGCATGATGCGGATCTGGATGGTGCGCCCGCCCCAGGCGGGATCCGCGATGCGGGTCTTCCTCTTTTGGTGGTAGATGCTTGGTGTAGACAGGTCTGGCGCCTTCTCGCTCTGTTTCAACTCCAGACAGCCGTAGTCCACGGCATTGATCAAGGCCTCGGCCAGGGCGATCTCCAGCTCGGCGCGCTCTTTGGCATCCAGGATATCGAAGTATGCCAGAAACTCTCTGATCTGATGCGCCAGTTCGTCGGGCCGGGCCTCGGCGGCCGTGTAGGAAAGGGCAATGTCCACCGCGGACATGAATTTCAGGAGCTTAAGCCAGTCGGAGGTGGGGTGCGTCGCGGCTTTGGGCTCCGGTTTCATCGGGCCCCCTCCTTGAGCATATTCATGACCTCCCCGGCAATGGCCTGGAGCGTCATGATCTTGCCGACCCCGCCCATTTCTATGGCGACTCTGG
>JBDKSM010000180.1:0-8634 GCA_039680665.1 Syntrophaceae bacterium
TTGTCCCCCGGTGGCCAATCAGCTCTTCTTTGATGGGGTCGGTGAACTTGATCGCTCCCGGTGGCTGAAGGCCGTTGAGATAGCCTCTGAGGCCAACCCGGGGAGCCGCGTGGTCTTGGAGGGACACCTGGGATTCAGCCGTTGGGTGGACTCCGGCATCACGCCGCGCGTGCGGGAAGTCGATGGCCGCCATTGGGATGGTTTGGGGCCGGAAGGCGCGCCGTTCCTGCAGGAATCCCTGCCGTATCGCGAGCCGCCGACCTGTGAGGTCGTCCTGATTCAAGGCGCGCCGCTTAGGGTCGTATTTCGAACCCATCACGGCGTTATGGATGCCCGCGGTACATTGGTCTGGGCCAGTGACATTTTTCGCGCACTTAGGGGGGAAGCCGTTATCGGTTCTTGTTCGACCCTGACCGATGTCGAACTGGTAAAGAGTTTTCAGAAACAGATGCGCAAGACCTTCCCGCTGGAACATATCCCACCCTCCGGCAAGGCGGTGATCGAAGGAGAGGGCGTGCTGTGGAAACGCCGGCATGTCCCGGGGAAATTTTCGCGGGTTCTACCCCAGTGCGCCAGACTGATCGCTGAAGAGGCCTGGCGCCACGGCGAAGGCACCGTGCGCTTCGGTATCCCGGTGGATCTGCGGTCACATCGTGAGGGACTGCGTTCCACGGCCAACCTTTCCTTTGCCTTGTATATCGAGGTCAAGCCCGAGACCACCGTGGAGCAGATCGCCGCGGATATCGCCTTTCAGCTCAAGCACGGCTATGAAGGCATGCTCTCACTCGGGGATGAACTCTTTAGCCATGTCCCCCTGGCCCTGATGCGTTCGCAGGCCCTCAGGATCATTCGAAAAAGACATAGAAAAGGTATCTACAGCCTCTCAGGGGTGCTCTCGAATCTGGGACGCGAGAACCTGGCCGTTTATGAGGGTGGGGGGTTCAAGGCCACCAGCTTCTGGGCCATCCCGCCCCGCAATGAATATCATCCCCTATTCCTGGTAATGGCTGGGTATGGAGACAACCTCGAGTTGATGCTTTCCATGCCCAAGGTTCTGGCCGATGGTGGCCGGTTGGATGAAATCCTGGAGCGTCTCGCCCAGGGTGTGCAAAAAAACGATTAGGGAGGAAAATTCATGAGCTTCTCGAGGCCGTTGTGTCGTACGGAGCGGGTGTATTTGGTGTATGATGATTGTTGTCCCGGTTTCGCCAACCAGTTCTTTCTGGATGGTAGCGGCGTTCTTGATGCACCTAAGTGGCGTAAGGCCGTTGAGATCGCCTCGGCCGCCAATCCGGGAAGTCGCCTGGTCTTGAAGGGCACATTGGCATGCGCTCATTGGGTCGATTCCGGAATTACGCCCCGCGTGCGCGAGGTGGACGGTTCGGGCTGGGACGGCCTCAGCCCTGAAAACGGACCGTCCTTCCTGACGGAATCCCTGTCACCCTGGGAAGGGCCGACCTGCGAGGTGGTCCTTATCCACGGCGATCCGCTGCGTGTCGTCTTTCGGTCCCACCATGCCGTGATGGACGGCCGTGGCAACCTGTTCTGGATGGAAGACATTATCCGGGTTTTGAACGGTCTTGACCCCCAGGGTTCAAATTCAAAGATCACGGAGCTGGGGATGTGCAAGAGTTTTCAGAAGGAAGGCCGTACCCCGCCCCCCCACGAATTTCTCGCCCCCACCGGGATGCCGCAGGGGAATGAGCCCGGCGTGGTCTGGCGCCGTGTTCGCTTCCCTGGACGGCATAAGGACCAACTCGGCAAGCTGGCGGTATTGCTGGCGCAGGCCGCCTGGCAACATGGTGAGGGAAAGGTGCGTTTCGGCATCCCCGTAGACCTCAGGGCCCGGCAGGAGGGCTTGCGCTCCACCGGAAACCTCACCAACCTGATCTATCTGGCGATGACGCCCCAAACCTCATACCAGGACATCAGCCAGGATATCGCCCAGCAATTGGCGGATCGTAAGGACGGGATGCTGTGGTGGGGCGACGAGGTAACCCGCCTTATTCCGCTCTGGCTGATCAGACGCGGGATCCGCAATGAGATCGCGACCAAGAACCGGACCGGGCGTTACCGGAACTCAGGGGTCCTTTCCAATATGGGGCGTGTGCCGGTGGAGTATCTGCAGGGCGCCGGTTTCCAAGCCCAATATATCTGGGGCATCCCCCCCGGGAATGAGTCCATCCCCATCTTTGTCGGCCTGACGCATACCCGGGAAGATCAGACACTGATCGTCTCCATGCCCAAGACACTGGGGAATGGAGGACGACTCGACGCCCTGATCGAACATCTCCGGCAAGGATTCATGGCTTACGCCGCTGAAGAAAAGCAATAGCCGCCGCCGTGGGACAGTGAATTTTTTATCGGATCGTTGTCGGTCGGGCCGGTTCCTTAGATAGGCTCGGTTGTCTGCTGCGATGAAATGCTTGAGTTCAGAGATGATTCACGCTAGCATAGCGGCATGGAACGGACTCTCAAGGCGTTGCGCGTAAGCAGAAAACTGAGTCTTAAGGAACTTGCCCATCGTGTAGGATGCGCCGCCGCGACACTGTCGGTTTACGAAATCAATCCCCCTGCTGAGGCCAATCCGAAGATCATCCAGGGCCTGTCTCAGGTATTGGCGGTGACTCCGGAATATATACTCAAGCTCATGGGTTCAACGACCGCGGTGCCGGCCAAGACCAAGACTCAACCGCGGCCCGGCCGGCGCAAGGCAAGCGCCGCAAAGGCGGCCAAACCGGTCCGGTCACAAACCGGAAAGAGAGCCCGTCAGACGGCCGGGCTCGGGTTTACACCTCAGCAGACCACCCTCATGACGACCCTGATTCGAGCCGAGATCAAGCGGCTCAGGGAGTTCATTGTCCAGGCCGAGGGCGGCGCAGCGGAAGATAAAACCCTGAAGTCAATAATTCAGGACACCTATGCCGACCTGCAGGCTTTGCAGGCCTTAAACCGTTTGATCGTCAAGGGCAAGACCGATTGAAGAAGGCGATTGCCTATACGGTTCTGATTCTCATAGTGCTCACGGTTGCGGATATTGCGCTCAATTTCGTGTACCCGGATGTCACGGCGCTCAAGAAGCATAATCCCAAGAAGACCTCCTTTATGGCCTATCGTGAAGCCCAGTGGGCGCGCGAGGGTAAGCCCAGACATATCTCCCAGCTCTGGGTGCCCTTGAAACGGATATCGCCCTATCTGGTCAAGGCGGTCATTATCGCCGAGGATGACAAGTTCTGGCGTCACGAAGGTTTCGATTTCGTGGCCATGCAGATAGCCCTGGAAAAGGATATCGCGCAGAAAAAGTTCAAGGCCGGCGGTTCCACCATCAGTCAACAGCTGGCCAAGAACCTATACCTGACGCCTTCCAAAAACCCCATCCGTAAGATAAAAGAGGCCATCCTTACCTGGCGGTTGGAGCGCGCGCTTTCCAAAAAACGCCTTGTGGAGCTGTATCTGAATGTGGCCGAATGGGGCGATGGACTCTTCGGCATCGAAGCCGCCGCCCGGCACTATTACGGTAAATCGGCTGCGTCCTTAAGCCCGCGCGAAGCGGCCAGGCTGGCCGCGGTGCTGCCCAATCCCATCCGCTATAAACCCCTTGGAGATTCAAAGTATGTTCGCAATCGCTCGGCCTACATCTATCGCATCATGGTGCGCCGGGGCATCGTGATTGAGGAATTTGAAGAGGTCATGAAGGCACCGGAAGAGGGAATCGAGGAGAGGGACGTTGATGTCCTGGGTGCGGCAGCCGATACGACCGGGGCTGTTATTCCGGACGACCAAGCCGCATCAGAGCCTGAAGCAGCTGCGCCCGATGCATCGACCGGGCCGTCATCCGAGCCGGTAAATGCCGTGACGGAGCCCGAAGGTCTTGCCGGTCAGGCCACGACAAGCGGCGTAACTCCATAGACGCTTAAGAAAGACGGGCCACCCGATTCCTTCACGTGCTTATCAATGTTTTGGTTTCGATTACTCGTTCGGCTTGGCTATGCTAAGCCTACGAATCTGATGGATGGCGAAATGCGTCGGGCACATGCACAGTTGCCTGTCAGCGTAAGCAAGCCGATATGGACAGGTGGCTGAATTTTTGGTAGCCAGAAACAGGATGTTTTTGCCGTCCGCATACTCCACTTCACACAGCGGCTGCTTGCCACCGTCGCCGTTTTTCAGACATGCCCAACCATGCCGGCACTGTGTGGTTTCGTTCACGACCGATTCAGGGACATCAAAGTCCATAACAGCACGCCTCCAAATTTTATCATCAGTCCATCTTTGATATCTTTTAGAATCCGTGGTCGGTATTTTGTTGCCGGTTATGCGGTTGCACCTCTATCGGCGCTGCAACCGCCCCCTGCCGCCACTTACAGTATACCCAGATGGTCATAGCGAGCCATGAATGGCACTAAAAGAGAAATTATGTCAAGAGAAAATTGAATTAAAGTGTTGCAAGGGAGCGAAGCGACCGTTCAGGGTAAACCAGTGTACAGGCCTTTAGCGTAAACGGCCTTTGAAATCTTCGTACCCGAAGCGGCGTACGATTTCATAGCTTTCGTCATCATGTAGTAGGCCCAGATCGGGTAAGGGTGCGCCGTTGAAGGTGTTGTTCTTCACGAAGCTGTACTGGAGCATATCGCCGAACACGAGTTTATCGCCAATCTTCAAGGGCGCTTGAAAAGAATATTCACCGATGACGTCCCCGGTCATGCAGGTGTTGCCGGCCAGGAGGTAGGTGTGGGGATGCACGCCCGGTTTGTCCGCGCCGAACAAGGGCGGGGTGTACGGCACCTCCAGCACATCGGGCATGTGGCAGGCGGCCGAGGCGTCCAAGACGGCGATGTCTTTATCGTTATGCACGATATCCAGCACCATGGCCGCCAGATAGCCGGCATCCACCACCAGCCCGCTGCCGGGTTCCAGGATGACCTCGACCTGAAACTGGGTGCGGAACTCGCGGATGGTTTTGATCAGGGCCTCGACATCGTAACCTGTTTTATTGATGAAATGCCCGCCCCCGAAGTTGACCGCCTTGACGCGCCTGATATAGGGCGCGAATTCTTTGGCCATATGCTTGATGAGACCAATGGAACCGTCATGCAGCGACTCGCACAAGGCATGCGCATGCAGGATATCGATTGCATCCCAGGGGAGCTTGTCGAGTTCTTTCCGGGTGACGCCGAAACGCGAGCGCGGCGAACAGGGGTCGTAGAGATTGCCGCCCAAGGTGGCCATGGAATACCCGGGGTTGATGCGTACGCCGACCTGGATGCCCTCGCCGTGCGCCCGAATGGCGGGCAGAAAGCGCTCGATCTGGTGCACGGAATTGAAATAGATATGATCGGCGATCAGCAGCAGTTTGCGTAAGCTCTCCGGGGTGTAGGCCGGCGAATACACATGTACTTCACGGCCGAAGGATTCGCGGCCCAGACGCGCTTCGTAGAGGCCGCTGGCCGTGGTGCCGTCCAGAGCATGCCGCATGAGCGGGAAAACCGCGGGCAGGGCGAAAGACTTCAAGGCCAGGACGATGTGGCAGGGGCACGCCTCGCGGATATAGGCCGCCCTGGCCAGGTTCCTTTTCAGCAAGGCCATGTCGACCACATAGGCCGGCGTGGTGATTTGGTCCAGGGCGGCTTGGGAAAGCGGCGTCGCGGCCGTGCTCATACCTCGGCGAGTTCCTTGTAGGCCTGAGGGCCAAGCTCAAGCGCCTGCCAGGGCAGGCCCTGGCGCGCAACCTCTTCCAGGAAAGGCTCGGGCGGCAGCTGCTCCACGTTGAACACGCCTTGGCCGCTCCAGAGACGTTTAAGCATCATCATGGCCCCGGTCATGGCCGGCACGCCCGTGGTGTAGGAAACGGCCTGGGCGTTCAGCTCACGGTTGCACTCGGCATGGTCGCAGACGTTGAAGAGGATATAGGCCGTCTGCCGGCCGTCTTTTACGCCCTTAAGGATGCAGCCGATCGAGGTCTTGCCGGTATAATTTTCGGCCAGCGAGGACGGCTCGGGCAGAAGGGCCTTGAGGAACTCCAGCGGTATGATCTCCACGCCTTTGAACATGACCGGGTCGATCCGGGTCATGCCGACATTCTGCAGGACCTCCAGGTGCTTGATGTAGTTGTCGGAAAAGGTCATCCAGAAGCGGATCTGCTGGAGACCCTTGACATGTTTGACCAGCGACTCCTCTTCCTCGTGATAGATGAGATAGGACTTGCGCGGCCCGACGAAAGGATAGTCGATCATGCAGGCCACACTCAAGGGGTCGATCTCGATCCACTGCCCCGCCTTCCAGTACTTGCCCCGTTGGGTGACTTCGCGGATATTGATCTCGGGGTTGAAGTTGGTGGCAAAGGCCTTGCCGTGGCTCCCGTCATTGCAGTCGATGATGTCGATGGTGTGGATTTCGTCCAGGAGGTTTTTTTGGGCATAGGCGCAGTAGATGCTGATCACACCCGGGTCGAAGCCGCAGCCCAGCACCGCCATGATGCCCTTGTCGCGGAAGCGCTCCTGGTAGGCCCACTGCCAGGTGTAACTGAACTTGGCCTCCTCTTTGGGTTCATAGTTGGCGGTGTCCAGGTAGTTCACCCCTGTGGCCAGACAGGCATCCATGATGGACAGGTCCTGATAGGGCAGGGCCATGTTGACCACCACATCCGGCTTCTCTTTTTCGATCAGGCGGATGACCTGGGCCGCATCATCCGCATCCACCTGTGAAATGGTGATATCGCTGGCGCATTCCTGCTGGACCTTGCGGCATTTTTCGAGCGTGCGCGAGGCCAGATGGATCTTCTCGAAGACCTCGCGGTTCATGGCGCATTTCTTAGCCACCACCGAACCTGCCGCACCGGCGCCGATAATGAGAATGGTGCCCATATCACACCCCCTTATTCAGGTCGCGTCGTGACCCGACCATGCTTTTGTAGGGTGCCATTTGCCACAGAATGGGTGGGGCGTCAATAAAGCAGATGGCGCGATTCTCAGAGACGGTTCAGGCGCGTCCTAAATTCTTCCGATGTAAAGGCATAGGTCTGGGTGCCGTAGCATTCCACGGCGAACGAGGCGCAGGTGCTGCCCAGCCTGGCGCTTTCTATGATATCCAGGCCCCGGATCAGGCCGCTTAAGAGCCCGCCGCGGTAGGAATCGCCAGCGCCCGTGGGGTCCAGGACTTGGATGGGTTTGCAGGTGTGGATATGGGTTTGGCCTGCCTTGGTTATGATTTTGGAACCGTATTCACCCAGGGTGACAATAATGGTGTTGGTGAGGGTCAGGAGGTCTGATTGTCGCAAGTTGGTTTTGCTCATAATCAGATCCAGTTCGTAGTCGTTGCAGATGAGCAAGCGGCAGCCCTCAATGGCCTGCACCAGATCCTGTGGTTCCAGCATGGGCAGCGACTGGCCGGGATCGAAGATGTAGTCGATGCCTTTGGCCTTGCAGGCCAGCGGGTAGTTGATCATGTCGGAGAGGTTGCCGGGCGAGACGATCAGGAGGGTGCCGGCCGGGTCGAGCGCATCAAAGTCCAGATTGGAGGAATATTTCATGGCGCCGGGATTGAAGCCCGTGATCTGATTGTCGGCCTTGTCTGTGGTGATATAGGCCCCGGCCGTGAATTCTTCCTCGATAATGCGGAGATGATCGGTGGGGATGCCGTGTTGGGTCAGCCAGTCGAAGTACTTGTGATAATCATGACCGATGGCCGCGGAGATGATCGGTTTCTCGCCCATTAGGGTCAGAGCGTAAGCGATGTTCCCGGCCGTGCCGCCGAATTTTTCCGTGATGCCGTCCACCTGGAAGCACACGTTCAGGACATGCAGTTTATCCGGCAGGATATGGTCGGCGAAATGCCCCTGGAAACTCATGATACGGTCATAGGCCAAGGATCCGGTGACAACGATCTGCATACATGCCCTCCTTGGCGAGGTCGTACAGGATGCCCTCTTGAGCTGTCAAGTTTTTTAAAGTTATATGTTTTTTCCGCAGACCTGAAAAATGTCAACGATGTTTATTGATCTCGAAGTTTGAATTCTATAAAATATCCACGTTCAAAAATAAGTACCTGTTATGGAAAAGGAGGACGAGATGGATTTTGAATTAGCGGAAGAGATGCGCATGCTGGCGGACATGGCCTATAAGTTCGCGGTGAAGGAGATCGAGCCCATCGCGGCCGAGGCCGATGAGCAGGAGCACTATACCCCCGAGGTGCGCAAGAAGGCCGGGGCCAACGGCCTGATCGGCAGCTGGATTCCCGAATCCTACGGCGGCGCCGGGGTGGGTTTCCTGGGCAACACCATCATCACCGAGCAGCTCTCGCGCGTCTGCATGGGCATCGGGCTCAACATCGTGGCCGCCACCTTCGGCTGCGAGAACCTTCTGTACTACGGCACCGAGGAGCAGAAAAAAACCTATATGCCGCCGGTCTGCGCCGGCGATACGGTCTGCGCCGGGGCCTATACCGAGCCCAATGCCGGAACGGATGTGGCCGGCTACAAGACCAGGGCCGTTGAGGACGGCGACGACTATGTCCTGACCGGCAACAAGATGTTCATCACCAACGGCACGGTGTGCGACTGGATGGTGGTGCAGGCCATCACCGATCCGGAGGAGAAGGTGCACAAGAGCTTCAGCCAGTTCATCGTGCCCGCGGACT
>JBDKSM010000181.1:0-4671 GCA_039680665.1 Syntrophaceae bacterium
TTCGCGGTCATCACCGCCATCGTGCTGCCGGTTCTGCCCAACCGCACCTTCGGCCCGGCGCCCTTCAACGTCGTCAATCCCTTCACGGTCTGGCTGTTCGTGGTCTTCATCTCCGGCATCAGTTTCATCGGCTACGTCCTCATGAAGCTGATCGGTGTCCGTAAAGGCGTGGGGTTGACGGGTCTCTTAGGCGGCCTGGCATCCAGCACGGCCCTAACCTTAAGCTTTATCCAGCGCAGCCGCTCCAACCCGGAGCTGTCCCGTCCTTTTGCCCTGGCCATCATCATTGCCTGGACGGTTATGTTCACCCGGGTCGCCATTCTGGTGGTGGCCATCAATAGGCCCTTGGCCGATAAAATACTCCTGCCCCTTGCCTTTCCGATCCTGGCGGGATTGGTCTGCTGCTTTTTCCTCATCAACCGCAGCGGTACTCCGGAAAAGACCGATGTGTCGTTCGTGAACCCCTTCGAACTCTGGCCGGCCTTTACCTTTGCCGTTCTTTTCACCCTGATCTTGATCCTGTCAAAAACCGCACAGATGTACCTGGGCAGCAAGGGCATCTACATTACCAGCCTTATCTCTGGACTGGCCGACGTCGATGCCATCACGCTTTCATTGACGCAATTGAGCCTGCCCCAGGGAGGTTTGGGCCTTGCTCAGGCCGGGCGATCCATCCTGCTGGCCGCGGCGGCCAATACCCTGCTCAAGGGTCTCCTGGTTATGGCTACCGGCAGTTTGGGCTTAAGGCGCGCCGTCCTGCCCGGCTTCCTGGCCGTAACCATCACGACGCTGCTGATTGCGCTGGTGATATGATTGAAGGATATGCGGCACGTTACGTGCGTTTTTTTGTACGTGATTTCCGGGTTCTTCCCTTGTGCACGGGCTTGGGTTGCCGTTCCTGAACCAGCCCTTTGATCTCCTGCATGAATTCCCCGACATCCTTGAAGTCGCGATATACCGAAGCGAACCTGACATAGGCCACGGGATCCAGGGAATTGAGCGCATCCATGATGCGCTCGCCGATGAATGCGCTGGAAATTTCCTTTTCACCCCGGGTTTGAATCTCCTGGATGATGGCATCTCGGATGGTCTCGATGGCATCCATGGAGACCGGCCTTTTCTCACAGGCCTTCATCAGCCCCGCTATGATCTTCTCAGGCACAAATACCTCCCGGCGGCCGTCTTTCTTGACCACCACCGGGGTGAACTCCTCGACATGCTCGTAGGTCGTGAAACGGTTGGAACAATGCGTGCACTCGCGGCGGCGCCGGATGGACGAACCATCACGGCTCATCCGCGATTCGATGACCTTGTCTTCGACCCCTGTGCACCGGGGGCAGCGCATCTTAAAGACCCGGATAGATCGGGAAGCGTTGCGTGAGCTCGTCCACTTCCTTGCGCACGGCCGCGATCATGGAGGCATCGCCCTTGGCATTCAGGATGCGCGCGATCATGGCCGCTATCTGACGCATCTCCGCTTCCCGCATCCCGCGCGAGGTCAAGGCCGGGGTGCCGATGCGGATCCCCGAGGTGACGAAGGGACTCCTGGTCTCAAACGGTACGGTGTTCTTGTTGACCGTTATCCAGGCCTCATCCAGCCAGTTCTGGGCGTCCTTGCCGGTGATGTCCTTATCCGTCAGATCGAGCAGCATGAGGTGGTTGTCCGTGCCTCCGGATATGAGGGCAAAGCCCTGCGACATAAGTTCATCCGCCATGGCCTTGGCGTTAACGACGATCTGCTGCTGATAGACCTTGAACTCCGGCATGAGTGCTTCCTTGAGGGCCACGGCCTTGGCCGCGATAACATGCATCAGGGGACCGCCCTGCATGCCTGGGAAGACGGCGGAATTCAATTTCTTGCCCATCTCCTCGCCGCAGAGGATCAGCCCGCCGCGCGGTCCCCTGAGCGTCTTGTGCGTGGTGGTGGTGACGAAATCGGCGTAGGGAATCGGGCTCGGATGGAGTCCGGCGGCGATCAGCCCGGCGATATGGGCCATGTCCACCATGAAATAAGCCCCCACCTCCTGGGCGATCTCCTTGAAGAGCTTGTAGTCGATGATGCGCGGATAGGCGCTGGCGCCGGCGATGATGAGCTTGGGCTTATGCTGCTTGGCCAGGTCGCGCACCTGATCGTAATCGATACGATGGGTGTCCTTGGTCACGCCGTAGGGTACTACCTTATAGAGCTTGCCCGAGAAGTTGACCGGCGAACCCATGGATAGGTGACCGCCGTGCGCAAGGTTCATGCCCAGGTAGGTATCGCCGGGTTCCAGGATCGTGAAGTAGACCGCCATGTTGGCCTGGGAACCAGAGTGAGGTTGTACATTGGCAAACTCGGCGCCGAAGAGCGCCTTGGCGCGTTCAATGGCCAATGCCTCGGCCTTGTCCACGTATTCGCAGCCGCCGTAATAACGTTTGGCCGGGTAGCCTTCCGCGTACTTGTTGGTCATGACGCATCCCTGGGCCTCAAGCACCGCCTGGCTCACGATGTTCTCCGATGCGATCAATTCAAGTTTGCCGCGCTGCCTGGAAAGTTCTTCCTGAATGGCGGCATACACTTCGGGGTCGGTTTGCTTCAGATGTGTCATCTATCTCTCCTCATGGTTTATTGTCATCTCTGGTGCTGTGTATGAACTCATGGGTAAGGCTTTCGATCTTCTCGAGACGCGCCTGGTGGCGGCCGCCTTCGAAGTCTGTCTTTAGCCAGATCGCGACGATAGCCTCGGCCACGGCCGCTCCGGTGGTGCGGCTGCCCAGCACCAGGCAGTTCGAGTCATTGTGTTGGCGTGCCATGCGGGCATCGAACTCACTGTGGCACAAGGTGGACCGTACGCCTGGAATGCGGTTGGCGCAGATGCTCATGCCGATCCCGGTCCCGCAGATGAGGATGATGCGGTCGCACAGACCTTCCTTGAGCGCCTTGACGGCCTTGAAGGCAAAATCGGGATAATCGACGGACTGGGTGCCGTCGGTGCCGAGATCGATGATCTCACAGCCGGCCCCCGCTAAGACCATCCTGACCGTCTCCTTTAAAGGGAAGCCTCCGTGATCACACGCTAGGGCGATTTTCATGGGTGTCCTTTCAGTTTTCGCCTTTCTCCAGTACCAGGCAGATATTCTGACCGCCGAAGGCAAAGGCGTTGTTCATGCAGTACTGCACCTCTTTGGTGAGGGCTTGGCCCGGAATGTAGTTGAGGTCGCATTCCGGGTCAGGATTGGTGAGGTTGATGGTCGGCGGCAGCATGCCCTGTTGCATGGCCAAAACGCAGATAGCGGTCTCAAGTCCGGCCGCGCCGCCGATCAGATGGCCGGTCATGGACTTGGTGGAGCTCACGGGTACATCAAAGGCCTGTGCGCCGAAGACCTTCTTGATGGCCAGGGTTTCGGTCTTGTCATTGAGCGGGGTCGATGTGCCGTGGGCATTGATATAGCCGATATCTCCCGCGTTGATACCGGCTTGTTTCAGGGCCGCGCGCATGGCATAGATGACGGCCGTGGCAGCAGGATCAGGGGCGACCATGTGATAGGCGTCCTGGCTCATGCCGATACCTTTGAGCTTAGCCAGGACACGAGCGCCGCGGGCCTTGGCGCGAGTGTATGTCTCCAGCACCATCACCGCCCCCCCTTCGGCCATGACGAATCCGTCGCGGTCCCTGTCAAAGGGGCGCGAGGCTTTTTCCGGTTGGTCATTACGCGTTGAAAGGGCCTTCATGGCGGCAAAAGCCGATACGGCAAACGGCGTCAGACAGGCCTCCACGCCGCCGGCGATCATACAGTCCGCGTCCCCGGACTGAATCAGACGGCAGGCCAACGCCAGGGCATGCCCGCCCGTAGCGCAAGCGCTCGAAACATCCATGCCCGGGCCCTTGGCGCCTAAACGCACCGCCAACATACCCGAGGCCATGTTGACGATGAACATGGGCACGGTCAAGGGCGATATACGACGGTGGCCCTTTTCCAGGAAGGACCGGTGCTGTTCTTCCAAGGATGAAATACCGCCGGCGCCGCTTCCGATGATGATGCCGATACGGTCCTCAGGATAAATTTCCGGGGTGAGCGAAGAGGCTTCCACGGCATCCAGCCCAGCGGTAAGGGCCATCTGGCAGTAGCGGTCCAGATGGCGCAACTCTTTGGCGGCGAGGTAACGGGTGGGATCGAAGCCATGGGCGGGGCCGCCCATGGTGACCGTCAGATCATTCAAGCCCGGGATGCTTTTTATCCCGGAGGCGCCATCAACCAGGTTTCTCCACAGGGTAACACAATCGCTTCCCAGCGGGGAAACAATCCCCATCCCTGTGATGACGACGCTTTCCATACACCTGACAACTTTAAAGCCTAGCCTTGACGTATTCGATGGCGTCCTTCACGAATTTTATCTTTTCCGCTTCATCATCCGGGATCTCGATATTAAACTCTTCCTCCACGGTCATGATGAGCTCCACCAGATCCAGGGAGTCGGCGCCCAGGTCGTCGGCAAACGACATTTCAGGCGTGATCTCGGAAGGATCTCGCTCAAGCTGCTCGGCAATGAGCTCGATAATACGCTTTTGAACATCAACCATCAAAGTGCCTCCTTTCTTCAGATAGGATTATGAAGCCATGTCAGGCATAGAGCCCACCATCCACGATTATGACCTGGCCGGTGATATACGCGCTCAGGTCCGAGCACAA
>JBDKSM010000182.1:0-10962 GCA_039680665.1 Syntrophaceae bacterium
CGGAATTGTACCACCTCGCCGCCACCATCCTGGCCTCCTCGCTATGATCTTGATTGAGGACCGGAATCCGTGTGAACCTTACCGTTGTAGGGTGGTCCACACGGTTGAAAGTGATGATATCGTGCCAGTTCGTTATTATAGGCTTTGCATCAGAAAGTGCAGGTATCATCGAGGGATGATAAAAAAACATTGACTCGACAAATTGTAGGATGGGTGGAACGCAGTGAAACCCATCAATTCATTGTAGGTGATGGGTTTCACTGCGTTCCACCCATCCTTGTATGATTGATATATGGTAATAGAAGAATAGAGGTAAGCCGGAATGATAGGCCGTCCCATCCTTGCTTTTCTATAGGCATGATATCTTCCTCAAATGTTTCTCCATTTTATAAGTTATTCTTGCGTGGCACTATGTTACGCATCACCGGCGGCTTTAGCTGTCCGGTGGATGCGATGGTTAGACCTCGGAGACGCTGAAGAAGGTTTTGATTCCTTATATCTCGCACACAACCAGGCGGTTTACGAAGGAAATATCCAGGGAACATTACAGCACCGCACAAAGGATGTTAGTTTGCTTCGGTCCTGGAAGTTCTCTCGGGCGCTGCCGGAAGTACCGCTCCTCAGCTTCAGCGGGTGAAAGGAACTCCAGTTTGGAAAAGCCTATCCCACGCAGTTTTATTTCGAGCGCGTCGGGTTCGAAGTAACTCACCCAAGGTTCGCCAAGGCTTGCGGTGCGCTGGGCGAGTGGCGAAGGAGAGTCGCCTGGTGGCTGCACAAATGTAAGCACGATCTCGCTGCCTGCTGGAAACTTTGCGACGGACCTTAGCACAGCATCAATGGCGTCCTCTTTGAGGTACATCGTCACACCCAGCCAGGAGAAGAAGGTCGGCTCGTCCATCGAGACATGATAGCGAAGTAGGCCATCGAGTAACGATTCGTGTTCAAAGTCGATGTTAGCGAAGGCTGCGTTCTGGGGCATTGCAAGGCCTGCTTCGGCAAGATGAGAACGTTTCATGGCTTGTGTCCCTGGATGGTCGACTTCGAAAATCTTCAATGTCTGCGCCCATGGAGGTTGCCTGAGTGCAAAAGTATCGAAACCTGCCCCGAGGATGACATACTGTGTAATTCCGCGTAGAACCGCAGCGGCGAGCCGGTCCTCGGCGAACCGCGAACGCAGAACTACATGAGCGCGCAATGCTAGTCTTTCGGAAGTTTGATATTGATCCGCCGTATCTTTGATCCGCTGCAATGCAGATGGTCCAAGCAGTGACAATGCAAACGGATCATCAAGAATCCGCGGCTGTGTTTCAAACAACTGATGCGCGGCCCTAAGGTATGCGGTTCCCAGTGCCGTGCGACTCGCTTTATGATTGGGCATGGTGTGATGCTCCCTTTAGGTTTTTGACTGAGGTCTAACAGTGTAATAAGTGGAAAGCCGTCCATGATATTACCCCATAAGGATGGCCCTGAATTCCACTTATTGCGATATTGAATGCCATAACGTGGAAAATTCCCCATTTCCGATTCCACCTATTACCGATTGAGCAACAGGTTTCCACCTATCAAGATATTATCATAAGAAACATGGAAAGCAAACCAAAGTTCCATCCAATCCCAGAGCGCAAATCGGGCGGGTGGACGGGTCTAGGTTAATAAAAAGAGAAGTACGGGTGCCACTGGCAAATTTTCGAAGGATAGCGAAAATTTGCCAGTGGCACCCGAAGGGTGATGGGCAGGGATGCCCTGAGAAAAAGGCAAAGCCTTGCCAGTGCGGTTTATTGTGGATTCAAAAAAATGCGGAGAGCACGGGCAAACTTCGTTTCGCCCGTGGCACCCCCAGAGGTGCAGAAAATATGATCCCTATCGAAGTCTAAGTCCCTTGGTAATCTCTGTCGTTAGATACATATCCCATTCAAGGATAATAACTCTTTGATGACTGCTCAAAAGTCGAGATCGCTATCAGAAAGTTGGGTAATCGAAGTGTTGATGCCGCATTGCCATTGTTGACACCCCGGTTTCGAAGTGCTAGGGATGCTCTCGAACATGCCGAATCCCTTTAATAGTGGGGAACGGGGGACCCAGGAAAAGGGGCGTATCACCGTGAAGGTGTAGGGTAAGCTCTTCGGCCCGAGCCCGTCAGCTAACCTCGTAGGCAGCGAGGAGGAGATCCTTTTAGGATTTTCAAAGAAGGTTCATCCTCTCACACAAACGTTGGAGGTGACGGGATGAAAGATACAAATCCTCAGGATGACTCGGAAGGGTCGCAACCGGGCAAATGTCCGGAACCGCTTTTTAGCCATTTCGATAAAACCACCGTAGCCCTGGCCCTGGCGGCCTTGGGGGTCGTCTTCGGCGATATCGGCACGAGTCCTCTGTATGCCGTCAGGGAGTGTTTTCATGGCAAGCATGCCATCGCGTTGAATCACGGCAATATCCTGGGAGTGGTCTCGCTCATCTTATGGTCGCTTACGGTAGTCGTGTCCATCAAATATGTCGGATTCATCATGCGCGTGGACAACCGTGGGGAAGGGGGAGTATTCGCCCTCCTGGGACTGACCCCTGTCGGCAGGGATAGATTGGCAGCCAAGACCAGGTCGGCGATCGTGGTGGCGGCACTCACCGGGGCGGCGCTGCTGTACGGTGACGGCATCATCACCCCCGCCATCTCGGTGTTGTCGGCCATCGAAGGTCTAAATGTCGCCACCAGGGCCGCCCAGCCTTTCGTCATACCGCTGACCTGCCTGGTGCTGTTTGTGCTCTTCTCTGTCCAGCATCGCGGCACAGGTGGCATCGGCAGGATCTTCGGGCCCATCATGCTGCTGTGGTTCTTCGTGATTGCCTCCCTGGGCGTCATGGAAATCATGCGTTCACCTGCAATTCTTAAAGCCGTCAATCCCTGGTATGCCGTGGAGTTCTTCGCCGCCAACCACCTGCACGGTTTCGTCGTGCTTGGTTCCGTGGTGCTCTGCATCACGGGCGGCGAGGCCCTGTATGCCGACCTCGGTCACTTCGGCCGGCCTGCTATTCGTATGGCCTGGTTCGGCCTGGCTTGTCCGGCGCTGCTGTGCAACTATTTCGGCCAGGGTGCCCTGCTGCTCGATCATCCCGAGCTGGCCTTCAACCCCTTCTATGGCTTGATGTCGAAGGCCTGGCTCTATCCCATGGTCGCGCTTTCGACCGTGGCGACGATCATCGCCTCGCAGGCTTTGATCTCCGGCGTCTTTTCGCTGACCCAGCAGGCGGTTCAGCTTGGGTATTGCCCGCGTTTGCGCATCCGGCACACGGCTCAGGAACAGGAGGGACAGATCTATATCGCGGGGGTCAACTACGCCCTCATGCTGGCCTGCATCGGCGTGGTGCTGGTATTCAGGGGTTCGAGCGGACTGGCCGGGGCGTATGGGCTGGCGGTGACCGCCTCGATGGCCATAACATCGCTGCTCTATTATGTCGTGCTTGTCAAAACCCTGAAGTGGCCCGTCTGGAAGGCCATGCCGCTGGTAGCCGTGTTCCTTGTCTTCGATCTGGCCTATTTCAGCGCCAATCTCTTCAAGCTTTTCGATGGCGGCTGGTTCACCCTGTTCGTGGCCGCCTGTGTCCTGATCCTGATGAAAACCTGGAAGGACGGCCGCAAACAGCTATCGAGCGCCATGCTCAAGAAACGCTTCCCGATCGATCGGTTCCTCGAAGATATCGCGGCCCATGAGGTCAAGCGGGTCTTCGGCACGGCCGTGTTCATGACCGTCTCTCCCGAGGGCACGCCCGCGGCGCTCCTGCACCATGTCAAACACAATCATGTGCTGCACGAGAAGGTAATGCTGCTGTCCATCCGCACCCTGGACATACCCAGTGTGCCGAGCAGCGATCGTCTGAAGGTCAAGAACTTGGGACAGGGGTTCTACCGCCTGCTGGCCGACTATGGATACATGGAGAAGCCCAGTATCCCCGAGATTATGGAAATGGCTTCAATTCTGGTGGTGGGGATTGAGCCGGCCACGACTACCTATTACCTGGGCCGCGAAATCCTCTTGACGACCGGGACCGCGAAGATGGCGAGCTGGCGCAAGGCGCTCTTCGCCTTCATGTCGCGCAACGCCTCCAACCCGACCTCGTATTTCGGCATCCCGCCCAATCGGGTGGTAGAACTGGGGGCGCAGATCGAATTATAGTCTTGGCCTATTTGCCTTTAAAATTCGCTTCGCGGCGCTGCATGAAGGACATGATGCCCTCGAGGGCGTCCTCGCTCTTGATGATCGGCATAAGATCGGGATACAGCCTGGCCAGGGCCGCCTTGGCGCCTTCAACCCGTGCGATGCGGGCCGATCTGAGCGCGGCCTGGACGCCCAAGGGCGCGCGTTTGGCAATCTCGCGGGCGATTTCATAGGCCCGTTCCACGACCTTTTCGGGCGCCACCACCTCCTGGACCAGCCCCAGCCGGTAGGCCTCGGCGCTGCCCATCTCGTCTCCGGTGAGCAGATAGCGCATGGCATTGCCCCAGCCGATCTCCTCAAAGAGACGCACCGTGCCGCCGCCCGCCGGGTAGATCCCGCGTTTTACTTCTAAGAGCGCCAGGCGGACATCGCTGGCTGCCACCCGGATGTCCTGGGCCAGGAGCAGTTCCAAGCCGATGGTGTAGCAGCGGCCGGCCACGGCCATGACCACCGGTTTGCTCAAGCGGTTGTCTTCATCGCAGCCCAAGGGGTCGATGGACCCCTCGGGTAGGCCCATGTTCCCGTCGGTAAAGACCTTGGCCCATTTGTCCATCTCCAGTCCCGATGTAAAATGGGCGCCATGGGCGAAGAGCACGCCGCACCACAGTTTCGGGTCGCTGTGCAGTACCCCGTAGGCATGCGCCAGCTCCAGGAACATCTCGTAATCAAAGGCGTTCATTTTATCCGGTCGGTTGAGTCCCATGAGCAGGACGTGCTCGCGCCTTTCCACGGTAATCTTCGTATAATCCATATGAGACCTCCCACGTGTATTCCCTTACCAGGAAGACGGTTTTTAAAGTACGAGTATTCGACATAATCCGTCAAGCTCGATCACAGGCAAGCCCTTACACATTCTATGGCGCGTACATGAGGGAAGCCGGATAAGCATGCATAGGGCGCCTTGACCATGACCGAACATTCAGGTAGTATCCCTTCGCGGGGGAGAGATGGGATGGAATTCTATATAGCCTTGTGCGCGCATTTCCATCAACCGCATTTTCAGGCCGAAGAGATCCTGCATGCCGTATTCAAGAACTCATACTATCCCTGGCTGGATTTCCTGGACAAGGTCCGCCATCTGGACCCCGGCTTTATGATGAACATCCATTTTTCAGGACCGCTGCTGCAGTATACGCTGCGCACCGATCCGGGTTACATCGCCGCCTTGAAGAAGCATGTCGATTCAGGCGCGGTCAGGATCGTGGGCGGCCTGGGCGACGAGTCCTTCACCCAACTTTCCTCGCGGCCGGATGATACCTACTACCAGATCAGCCTCTATCAGAACCTTGTCCGGGAGGCCTTCGGCTTGGAAGCCAAGGACTGGGACGCCTTCCATATCCCGGAGCGCGAATGCGGAGAAAACCTTATCGTGCAGCTTACGCGCGCGCTGGCGCGGTTCGATGTCCAGCCGCTGTTCTATCTCGATGTCGAGACCTTCTTTCATACCGAAGCGCCTGAGACCGCCTTGCTCAACGATCCGACCTACCGTTATTTCGGCGTGGCCGATCCGGCGCGGAAGTCCACGGTATCATCCTTTGCCGAATCCGCCCTGCACGGCATCTATCGCGACGAGATCCTGGGCCGGGAGTTCTTCGTGGTGCCGATCCACGCCCAGCTGCGTTATTTTTTCCTCAAAAAGAAATCGCTCTTCGGGACCGATGAGCCCTGCACGCCGGCCCAATATCTGGATATGATACGGGACAAGGCCCTGCAGGCCGGCGACTTGATCCGCAAGAAGTCCGGGCGGGATATCCCGCCCCTGCTGCTGATCTATGCGGATGCCGAAATCTTCGGGCAATGGTCGGGCGACCCCGAGGGCGACGGTGGGTGGCTCTCCGAGTTCGTTAAGCTCGTCAATCATAATTCCCAGCAGCGCTTTACCAGCCTCAAGGGGTATTTCGAGACCTTCGGATACGTAGACACCTATCCCATCAAGACCAGCACCAGCTATGCCGAGTTCGAGAACTGGACCATGAAGCGCGGCATCCGGGGTGTGTCGTACGTGGATCCGCAATTGAGGCGGGTAATATCGGTTTTGCGGCAACTGGAAGAGACGCAGGACCGGATCGACCGCGTGGCGCTGGAAAAGGCCTCCAAGGGCCTGCTCAAGCGCCAGTCCAACCATCTGCTCCTGGAATGGATCAACGACAAGGTCCTGACCAGTCACCGGCGCAGCGACTTTGTGAGCCGCTTTCTCAAGGAATACTGGGGCGAGGACGAAGCCAAGGGCTACGATATCATCAACCGCATCCGCAACCTGGTTTACCAGGAAGACCCCCGCTGGGCCAGCAGGCACCCATCGTTTAAGTCCTGCGCGTCCTTCGACCTGACCGGATTAGGGTATTGCGCCATTGCCCAGAAGCTGGGCGATGCCCTCATGGAACGCCTGACCGGCAAGGAGAGCGACAAGAAGAAGACCCATGTCGTGCTCAAGGACTGGGACAAGGACGGCAGCGACGAGGCCGTCATCACCAATTACCACCAGAACCTCGTCATCTCGCGCAAGGGCGGGACGATTGTGCACCATCAGATCCACTCGCCCTACCTCATGAACGGCAAATACGAGGACCTACTGGCCTTCGGCGCGGATATCCTTGCCAACCTGCCCGTGTTCCCGGCCATCGGCTTTTACAGCCAATGCCTGCTGCACACCGACGCCGACTCGGATCTGTGCATCCAGCTTGACGGCCGGCAGTCACGTCTGGAGCGCTGCCGCGACTCGCTCAGGGTCAACGTGCTGACCATCGACGGCGCCGACATGGTCAAGATCGGCGATCTGGACACGGCCATGTTCGACATCGTCGCGGTGCGCAGAAAGGGTCGCAAGGTCGAGGTCGAGCTCTCCACGATCCAGAAGCTGGGCATGCGTTCCGAGACCATGGAATTCAAGGTCGCCAAGGTCTTCATGGTGGACGGCGATAAATTCGCTTGGAAGATTCAGATCGAGAAGCTCAACAACCCGGGGTCGCCGCGCTGGGGCCGTCTTTTGATCGCCCCGGAGATCGTAAACTCCATCACGCCCGGGGACCTCATCGACAAAACGAACGAATCCCTGCTCTGCCTGCAGGAGGGCGCCCAGAAGGGCAGCCTGCGGGTTGATATCCAGCAGACCGTGTTCACGGACAAGGGCTTTGATCAGCGCTCCCAGGCCCTGACTGTGCCGCTCTTCGACGCGCTGTCCTATGCCGTGTTCATCAAGACCGAGCGTTATGGTTCACTGGTGGAGGAATATATGTACTGCCTGAAGAATAAGACCGCCTCCTATCTCAAGGGGCTGGTCGTGACCCCGGCGGTCAGACGCTTCCACCAGGGGCCGGTATTCGACAAGAAGTCGCGCCTGGGCTTCCACCAGTCCGGGGTCAAGATCCAACCCGTGTTTGCCTTATCCGGCGGCGTCAAAACCACGTATGAGGTAAGCATGGAACGCCGCCTGCACACCTTTGAGGCCTTCAAGCCGACCGGGAAGCAGATCCCTCTCATAAAATCCTGACAAGAATTGTAAGAGGAGACCGCAATGTTCATCATGGATATCCACACCCACACGGCCGCTTACTCCCCCTGCAGCATCACGGATCCGGTCGAACATCTCAAACGCGCCGCCGCGGTCGGACTGGACGGCATCTGCATCACCGAGCACGACCGTCCCTGGCTGGCCTGGGAATGGCAGGCCCTTGAGCGCGATGCCCGCGGCCTGAAGATCACCCTTCTGCCCGGCCAGGAAATACGTTGTTATGATATCGAAGGCCGCATCAAGGGCGATTTTCTCATCTTCGGGCCCGACATCATCATCGAACGCCCCCTGGCCCCGGCCGAACTCATCGGCCTTATCCACGAGCGTCGCGGCATCGTCGTCGCCGCCCACCCCTACCGCAGCGACATGAGTTTCCTGGGCGCGGGCGATCTGGTCTATGAACTCGATCAGGACGGGATCGAGGTCTTTCACCCGCACCATACCCGCTCCGGACTGGATAAGGCCGCGGCCGCGGCGGCCAAGCTCGCCAAGCCGCCCACCGGCGCCAGCGACGCCCACCGTCTGGAAGAGATCGGCACCTTCGGCACCATCTTCCCCGAGCCGGTGGCGAACCTCGAAGACCTGGTGCGGCAGATCAAGGCGAAGCAGACTACCCCGGTTTCCATGCTGCCTGGTTGGCCGGATAAAGAATAGTTTTAGGTTTTAAGTGATTAAGTTTTAAGTAAATACAAATATAAGGCGCATAATATAAAGGATTATAGAATATTGCCCAACTGCTTCCATTTCTCAATCAAGATGTCAACGCGAAGGCACGCCCGCAGGGCGAAGGCCACGGATGGCCGGAGTCAAAGTTAAAGCTTGATTTAGGAATGGAGGCCTTCGAAGAGCATCAGGTGCGCGAAGGCGGCCACGACCAGGCCGTGCGTGATCTCGCCCCGCCGCAGTTTTTCATAGACCGCGCTTTTTTCCATGAGCTCGACCTGGATGGATTCGGTGGGGTCCAGATGCTGATCACCCTTGAGCCTCACATCACGGGCCAGGTAGGTATGGCAGCGATTGGTCTGGATGGCCGGGTTGGGTTCCACCGTGCCTAGGTGGATGACATCCGTGCTGGTATAGCCGGTCTCCTCCTCCAGTTCGCGCAGCGCCGCAGTTTTCGGATCAGGCTCATGGTCGTCGATCAGCCCGCCCGGGATTTCGAGCGTCTCGGAGTCCGTGCCGTGCCGGAACTGATGGATCATGACGATGCGGCCGTCGCCGGTCATGGGGATGATGTTCACCCAGTCGCTGAATTCGAGCACAAAAAAGTCTTTTACGATATCGTTGGGCAGGAAGTGATAGCGATCCTCCCGCAGGGCGGCGATGCGGTTACGATAGACGATGCGCGATGCAAGCTTCTTCCAATGTTCCTTCACGCGGCTTCTCCTTGAGGTTTGTTTCCTCTTAGTATGGAATCGTCGGCGTTGTCCAGTAGGGAAGATACGGCTTGCGACACCACTCATAACTGATTGATAATGATACTCAGCTTTTTTTTTTGATATTAGATATCAAGAATGAACCTGCAACCTTATTACTTGACACAACATTATCCTAGACTATAATTAGGGGTATGTTATACGGATCCGCATAATACGACATGATAGATAATCGAGAGCCATAAAGAACGAAATTTATCCTATGGTTAATAAGGTTGTCGATAATAATTCTTTGGCAGGTTATACGGATAAAAAATCAATATTCAACACATTATGCGGATCGGCCTAAACATTGTTGGGCTAAAAACTATATAAAACTGATGTGAACGCTGGAGGTATATTATGGCACTGAAGAAGTGCAAGGAATGTGGGAATGAAGTCAGCACAAAAGCGGACAAATGTCCTCACTGTGGCGCAAAAGTGAAAGGTAACATTGGTTGCCTCGGATTGATAGGGATCTTTATTTTGATCGGTATGTTCGGCAGTCAAGTCTCCATCTTTCTGTAAACTAGCATCTCCGATGTAGGCGTTAAGCAGCCAATAGGTTATTAGGTTCCTGTCCCGATACCTCATCTTCGAAGATGAGGTATCGGCGGACCATCCATTCTTCAGTCATTTCCATAGCCATGGCGGTTACCAACCTGAGGCAGGACTCCTGATGGGGGAAGATCCTGACTACCCTGGTCCGTCGTTTCAGTTCCTGATTGTATCGCTCCAGCATATTCGTGGACTTCAGAGACCGGCGATGGTGAAGTGGCAACTGATAGACGCTAAGAACCTCCTCCCCGTGCTCATCGAGCATCTGGGATACCTTCGGATGGGTCTTCTCAAGAGCATCGATGACTTCATCCATCCGCCTCCGGGCGATTGCATGGCTCGGTGCAGTCGTGATCTCCCGCACCATATCGATAATCCGGGAACGGTCCTTCTTGCTTACCTGAGAGAGGATGTTGCGAAGAAAATGCACCTGGCATCGCTGCCAGAGAACTCCCTGGAAGTGCCTTTCTATCGCCTTGACCAAGCCGGCATGATCGTCAGATACGACGTACCGTACTCCCTTGAGCCCTCTCTCCTTGAGCTCCTTGAAAACCTCGGACCAACTCGCCTCGTTCTCGGAATCGGCCACCCAAGTGCCCAGGATCTCACGGTACCCGTCCTCTGAGATGCCAACCACCAAAAGCACTCCCTGGGGCAGAACCTGATGGTTGATCCGGATCTTCTCGTACCGGGCATCCACCACCAGATAGGGATATGACTTTTGCAATGGTCGGTTCCTCCATGCCTTTACTTCCTCGTCCAGATCCTTTGCCAGACGGGATACCTGGCTCTTCGATATATCCAGTCCGCACAGGGCTTCCGTGACTGCTTTAACCTTACGGGTCGATACACCATGGACGTACATCTCCACCAATGACAGCATCAAAGCCTTCTCGTTCCTCTGGTAACGCTCGAATAGCTCAGTCTGAAACCGGCCTTCACGGTCCTTCGGTACCAGCAGGTCCATTCTCCCCAACCGGGTCATCAACGCCCTTGGCTTGTACCCGTTCCGGTATCCCGTTCGCTCCTTCGTCCTCTCGTGGGATTCCGCCTTCAGAAATGATGTCAGTTCCTCTTCTAGTATCTTCTGCACCGCCGTCTCCATCACCTTCCGAAGACCGTCTTCCCCAGCTCCGATCGCCTCTTGCCAAATCCCCAACAAATCCTTATCATCCACCTTACGAGCCATCTGCTCCTCCTCAAGCGTTAGTTTGGTCGCTTTCGCTCTATCGGAGTTGCTCTTGGCTCGTTTCAACTTTTTACAGAACTA
>JBDKSM010000183.1:0-22703 GCA_039680665.1 Syntrophaceae bacterium
AGTCGGTGATCTTGACCCGCGCGTCCGGGGTGATCATGATGTTCTGCGGTTTGATGTCGCGGTGCACGATCCCGCGCGCATGGGCATAATCGAGGCTCTCGGCCACCTGGATGCCGATGGAAGCCAATTCGTTTGAACTCAGGGAGCGCTCCTTGGCATAGGTGCTCAGCGGCACGCCTTCCAGAAACTCCATGGCGATGTAGACCGTTTCCTGGTCTTCACCGACATCGTAGACGGTTACGATGCCCGGGTGCGCCATGCGGCCGATAGCCTTGGCCTCTTTCATGAAACGCTGCACGAAATCCGCGCTGCCCATGCGATCCGGCCGCAGGACTTTAAGGGCCAGCAGCCTGTCAATCTGCGGGTCGTGCGCCTGATAGACCACGCCCATGGAACCCCTGCCCAACTCCTTGATGATCTGATAGCGGCCGTATTGCATATCAGCTGTCCTTTATGAAAGTGATGATGGTTTCCAGGGGGATGAGCAGTCCGGAGTGGTTGTCCCCTTTCAACCTCCCCTTCACGATCGCGGCCAGGTTGCCCTTCTCGTCGAAAACCGGGCTGCCGCTGCTGCCGGGATCGATCTCCATGCGGACCTGGAGCAGAGGCTGGTTCTCGACCAGTTGCGGCGGTCCGTCCACGATCCCTTCCAGGACCCTTACCCGGCGGCAGCCCGGAAAGCCGAGCGCATACACCCGCTGTCCCATGTCGAGTTCGGTCTTGTCCCGCGCTATAGCCACCGCGGCGTCGAAATCGAAACCGCAGTCGATCAGGGCCAGGTCCTTATGGTCATCCAAGCGGATCAGCCGACCCTTACATCTGGTCCCGTCGGCGAGGTAAACCGTCAGGGCCTGGGGATCGTTCAGGGTATGGGCGGTGCACAGGATCAACCCATCCTTGTCCACCACGAAACCGCTCACCTGTATGATCTTGCCCTGGACCCGCGCCATGATGCAGACGACCGACTTCTGGCGCGCCAGAACGGTCTTAGGGACTGTTTCCCATTGCAGGGCGGTGTACCCTTCCAGGTAGGCGGTGAGCTGCTTGAACAACGCGGTTTCCGTCCCGTCGGCCGCGGTGTTTTCCTGCCATATCTCGGTCGCCAGGGGTGAGTGGTGTTTCAAGATGAGGCGCCATTGCCTCTTTGAGCATGTGGCTCGCAGCTCGGAGAAGCTGTCACGGGTGCTCTTCGCGACCGTGCAGCCCTGCCGCTCCAGCCAGGCCGTGACGACCTGCTCGGCCTCGAGCCGGGGAATGGGGTATATCCTGATATCCGGGCCCTCAGCCTGGGCTGAGCCAAGGCAAAGGCAGAGGATCAGGGCGCAAAGGCCGGGCCTGAGCATGAGGACCGTATGCCTGCGCGCCTTCTGAGGTAATTTATGCATTCGCCACGACTATGAGCGCCACCGTGATATTATCCAGACCGCCGGCCGCCTTGGCCAGTTCGATCAGCCGGCCGGCCATGGCCGTCGGATCGCCACCCTGGATGAGCGTCTCCGTGATGGCCTCATCCGTTACCATATCCGTCAAACCGTCTGAGCATAAAAGGAAGATATCGCCCGGACGGCCCTTGCCCTTGAGGATATCGAGCTCGATTGTATCCCTGGTGCCGACCGCCCGCAGGATCACATGGCGCATGGCATGGGTGCGGGCCTCATCCGGGCTGATAAGCCCCTGGTTGATTTGATCCTGGACCAGGGAATGGTCCTGGGTGAGCTGTCTCAGTTCGGCATCGCGCAGGCGGTAGGTGCGGCTGTCGCCTATATGTCCGATGACGATCCCAGCGTCTGAAAAAGCGATCAGCTCGGCGGTGCAGCCCATGCCGCGATGCCCGGGGTTGAGCGCGATATGCTCCAAAATGCGCTGGTTGGCAAGCGTGAAGGCCTGCTGCACACAGTCTAAGCGTGAGACATGCGGGGCGCTGTTCTCGAAGACCGCCTGCGCGGTTTCGACGAAGATACGGCTGGCGACCTCACCGGCGGCGGCGCCGCCCATACCGTCCGCCACGGCGCAGAATCCAAGATCGGGCCTCAGGATAAAGGCATCCTCGTTGTTGCCGCGCTTTAATCCGACATCGGTCATGCCCGCACACATGGTTTTCTGAGCCATCATTCCCTCATAGTTCCAGAATCAACATACCTGCAATCTCCTTGACAGGCAAATGATTCCCTTGTAATTTTCGCTGCATTATGAAAGAGCCACCCGTCATCATGGTGCAGATCGTACACATCCAGGGCCCGCTCAAGGGCCAGATCCAGGAGTTTGCGGAGGCCAACATCGTCATCGGCCGCCACCCTGCCTGCCAGGTGCTCTTTCCGGCCGAACTCACGGGCATATCCCGCAAGCACGCTGAGCTTATCCGCGAAGGCAACCGTTTCAAACTCGTGGACCACAGCACCAACGGCACCTTCGTGAACGGCAAGCGCATGACCGAGACCTATCTCAAGGACGGCGACGTGATCATGTTCACCGAAGGCGGTCCCAAGGTGAGCTTCCTGGCCCAGATGGCGGCCTCTCCGGCAGCCGAAAGGCCCGCCGCTCCCGTAGACGGCGTGGCCGCTCCCGCCGCGGCGCCTCCCGCGGCCTTGCCTGAACCGTTCAAACCGGCGGTCATGCCCGCCGCGCCGGCGCAGCCGGCGGCCCCGGCACCCCAGAGCGTCGTGAAGGTCCCGGCGCCGCTCTTCATCCAGTTCGGACCGACGTTGCGCTCATACAAGGAACTGCCGGTGGTCATCGGCCGGCAGGCCGACTGTGATTTTGTCCTACCGCATCCCGCCATCGCGGCCCGGCATGCCCAGATCTTTTTCAGCCGTGACCAGTATTGGGTGCGCGACCTGACCGGGGGCTCCGCCCTTACCGTCAACGGCGCCCCCATCGGCTTGGAAGTGGGCCTGCGCCCCAACGATGTCATCCGCCTGGCCTCAGGCGGCCCGGCCTTGCGCTTTCTGGGTGAGGGCCGGCTGGCCGAATACGAAGAGGACCCCGAACAGGCGGCCCCGGCGGTAAAGCCCCCTGTGGCGGCGAGCGCGCCTCGCAAGAAATCCAAGTCCATCTTCGACGTGTTCAAGAAATAGTCCCTCTGCCCGTGGGCGCGCCCTTTTTAGGGCACCTGGGTGGCCGCCTGTCCCGGCATGGTGATGGTGATGACGCCCCCATAGGCGCACGTGCAGGTGGAGGCGTTGTTGAGGGCCGGTTTCCCGGAGATCATCACGGTCGGCGATCCCGGGGCCCAGGGCGCCGGAATCACGGGAGTACAGGGCTGAGGGGTCAATACCCCCGCGGCCGCGGCCGTGGCGGCCGCCACGGCCGGGTTGGCCGGGCAGGTGCACATGCCGAAGGGCGCGATGTTGACCATGGGCTCCTTGTCCATGATATTGGCCGCGGGCATGCTCGCAGCCAGGGCGGCATTGGCCGGCAGGACCGTCAGGGCCCCCGGTGCTATACCGAAACTGCACATCAGCGTTGCGCCTGATACCACAAGATTTCCCATGCCTTACCTCTTCGCTCGTTAGTTGATCTGCACCAGGGCGCCCTTGAGGACATTGTTGCCAGAGGCCTCGCTGTTTACCATGGCGCCTTTGATGTCGAGTTTCGCTTGCGCCTCGGTGGTGACATTCACGCCCTTGATGGTCACGGTCCCGTCGTTCTTCAGGGTGATCGTGGCAGAGCCAACCTTGAGTGAAAGCTCCTCAAGGGCCTCGATCACGACCTCTTTGGCGATCAGCTTATGAATATTGCCGATCTCGGTCGTGGCGTCGTTCTTGACCTCCACCAGCATGTCCTTGTCGCCGTGGAGATAGATCCGCTCCGCGCCCTGCTTGTCGTCGAAACTCAGCTCGTTGTAACCGCCGCCGGCCACGAATTGGGAGCGGATGGTCCCCTTGGTCTTCTCGTCCGGCAGGGTGTAGGGCGGCATATTGTTGGCATTGTAAACGCTGCCCGTAATGATCGGCCGGTCCGGATCGCCGTCGATGAAGCCCACCATGACCTCGTGGCCGACCCGGGGAAGCCAGGTTGCGCCCCAGCCCTGGCCGGCCGCAAGCTGCCCCACGCGCACCCAGCAGGAACTGGCGTTTTCCCGGTCCCAGGGAAAACGCACCTTTACCCGGCCGTGCTTGTCCGGGTCGCTGTCATCGGTGACCACCGCGGTTTGAACCCCCGCGATCACGGGCTTCCTGGTGCGCAGCGGCGGACGATAGGGCACATCATGGGGGATGCAGGTGAACGCGTTGCTGTACGCGATCCGCGACTCCTGACCGGAGCCACCGACCGGCACGCTGGCCTCGTGCCGCACCATGGTGAGCACATAGTCTTTCTCGTTCAGGTCCTGGCGGGGATATTCCGTGAGGGTGAAGCGGCAGCCGCTGACAAAGCCCCGGCAGGTGCCCGTGCCGTGCAGGGTAGTCACCTGGGCCTCCTCGGCCTGCATGCGGATATTGGACAGGCGCTCGCCATCGGTGCGCGTGTCGTAGGTTCCCGGGTAGGCATAGAGCTCGCAGGGCTCGTCGCACAGTGAGGTCCTGGTGGGCGACTCGACCCTGAGGTCGTCGCCCGGCTGGAGGAAGTTGTAATCCTTCATGCTGTATTTCCGGGAACGGATCTCCTGTCCCCATTCCAGGGACTGGATCACGTCCTCTTCTCCCAGGCCGCCGGTGGTGATCTCATAGCGCGCGCTGTTCTGGTGCTCACAGGACGGGTGTTCCAGGGGCGAATCGGCCAGCACCATGGTATGACGCCCCTTGTCGTGCGTGAAGTAGTAGAAAATGCCCTCCTGCTCCATGAGCCGGGAAATGAAGTCCAGGTCCGACTCCTGGTATTGGACGCAGTACTCCCGCTGCGGGTAGCTTCCCTGAAGCTTGTTGGCAAGGGACTGGGAGGCGTAGTTTCCGCATACCTCCTCCACGATCTGCGGCACGGTCTTTTGCGTGAATATGCGCGTACCCACCTGGCGTGAAAGGTACCAGAGCCAGGGCACCATGGTCGCCCGGTAGCGGGCCAGGAGGAGCTCCTGATCGCCTTCGCCGCCCACCCGTTCCTGGAAAAAGCGGGCGATGACGCCGTGGAGATAACGGGTCTTGCCGTCGGCGAGCTCCAGGGACACCGTGACCCCCTTGCCGATGATGTCCTTGAAATTGATCTCGCTGTCCTCCGAAACCAGGTTGAGCTCGAAGGTAAAGGGCATCGAGATGCCTTCGGTGCCAGAAACTCCGGCAAGGACGAGAATATCCTTGCCCAGCGGCGTCTCGATGGAGAGCAGACGGTTCTCTTGGGTAAGCATCATGGTTTCACTCCTTGGTTTATCACCCGAGCTCGAAGCTGAAACCCGTCCCGGTCAGTGCCACCTGCACGCGTTTGATCTCCTGGCCCGCGGCCATGCGCGCCAGGAGCTCCTTGGACATGTCCGGCAGCAGCGTGTTGGTCAGGATATGGTCGGCGTTTCTGGCCCCGCTGTCCACCTCGGTGCAGCGTTCGGCGATGAAGTCCACGATCTCTTCGCCGTACACGAAGGCCACCTTGCGGTTGGCCAGCAGGCGTTTTTTAATGCGATCCAGCTTGAGCCGTATGATGCGCTTCATGTTGGCGTCCGTAATAGGGTAGTAGGGCACCACTTTGAGCCGTCCCAAGAAGGCGGGCTTGAAGTGCTTGAGCAGGTCGGCGCGCAGCATCTCGGCCAGCGTCGTCGGTTCGGGTTTGGTCTCATCGTCCGCGCAGGCCTTCATAATGAGGTCGGTGCCGATGTTGGAGGTCAGGATGATGAGCGTGTTCTTGAAGTCGATCTCGCGGCCTTCGCCGTCTTCCATGCGGCCCTTGTCGAAGACCTGGAAGAACATCTCCATCACGTCCGGGTGGGCCTTCTCCACCTCGTCCAACAGCACCACGCTGTAGGGCCGGCGCCTGACCGCCTCGGTCAACACCCCTCCCTCGCCGTAACCCACGTAGCCCGGGGGCGAGCCCTTCAAGCTGGAGACCGTGTGGGCCTCCTGGTACTCGCTCATGTTGATGGTGATGACGTTCTCCTCGCCGCCGTAGAGCAGCTCGGATAAGGCCAGCGCCGTCTCGGTCTTGCCCACGCCGCTCGGACCCACGAACAGGAACACGGCCGTGGGTTTGGACGGGTCCTCGATCCCGGCATGCGCGGTCTGGATCATCTGCGCCACGGCGGAGAGGGCATGGTCCTGGCCGATGATGCGCTCACCCAGCAGCTCCCCCATCTTGAGCACGGTCTCCAACTCGTCGGTCATCATCTTGCCCACCGGGATGCCGGTCCAGCCCGCGATGACCTCGGAGATGGTCTGGCCGTCCACCGCGACCTGGAGGAGCGGCTCGTCGCCCTGGAGCTTCTTGAACTGCTTTTCGAGCTCCTTGAGCTCCTTCTGTTTCTTGCCCAGCTCCTTATGCTTGGGATCTGCGTCGTGCAGGGTATGGATCTCTTTCTGCGCCGCGATCACCTTGTTGGCGGCCTCCATTTCGGCCTTCCACTTCTTATTCAGGGTCTCCAAACGGGAGGTGGTGTCCTTGCGGTCTTTCTCCAGGGTTTCGATCTTCTCGGCATGGTCCCTGCCCATGAGGGTTTCCTTTTCCAGGGCCTTGAGCTCGCCCGCGATGTGGGTAAGCCGCCGCGTGGCCTCCTCAACCGCGGAAGGGCTCGTGGTCAGGCCGATGGCCACACGCGCGCAGGCCGTGTCCAGGACGCTCACGGCCTTGTCCGGCAGCTGCCGGCCCGAGATATAGCGGTGCGAGAGACGCACCGTGCACTCGATGGCCTCGTCGGTGATCATGACCTTGTGGTGCTTCTCCAGGAAGGGTGCGATGCCCCGCAACATAACCAAAGCCTTGGCCTCGTCCGGCTCCTCGATCTTGACCACCTGGAAGCGTCTGGCCAGGGCCGCGTCCTTCTCGAAGTACTTCTTGTACTCGGCCCAGGTCGTGGCCGCGATGGTGCGGAGTTCTCCTCTGGCCAGGGCCGGCTTCAGGAGATTGGCGGCGTCGCCCATGCCGGCCGAACCGCCCGCGCCGATCAAGGTATGCGCCTCGTCGATGAACAGGATGATGGGCACGGGTGATGCCTTGACCTCGTTGATTACGGATTTCAGCCGGTTTTCGAACTCGCCTTTGACCCCGGCCCCGGCCTGCAGCAGGCCTAAGTCGAGCGAGCGGATCTCCACGCCCTTGAGGGCCTCAGGAACATCGCCCGTGGCCACGCGCATGGCAAAGCCTTCCACCACCGCGGTCTTGCCCACGCCCGCCTCGCCGGTCAGGATCGGGTTGTTCTGGCGCCGCCTAATCAGGATGTCCACCATCTGCCGCACCTCGAAGTCGCGGCCCAGGACGGGGTCGATCTTGCCGGCCTTGGCCTGGGCGGTCAGGTTGATGGTGAACTGATCCAGGGCCTTGGTGCCAACGGGCTTGCCCGGCTCGGCCGCTCCGCCCTCGGCCCCACCTAAGGCAGGCGCGCCGCCGTCTTCGGCCGAGCCTTTGGCTATATCCGCCAGACTCTCTAAGAGCGTCTCGGCCTTGACCTTCCTCAAGAGGTCGGAGTCCGAGATCAGGAGCCGCGCCGTCTGCTCATTCTTGAGCAGGGCCAAGAGAATATGTCCGGACCGGATGAACTCGGCCTGGAAGTCGATCGAGGCCAGCATCCAGGCCTCCTGGATCATCCTGGGAATCTGAGGCGAGAACGCCGGCGTGCGGGCGTTGCCGGTCTTGAAGCCCTCGATGGCCCTGGTCAGGTCAGCGCTCAAGCGGTCGATATTGATCTCGAAATGCCGCAGAATCTTCGAAAGGTCCGTATCCGTCAGGTCGAGCAGCTTGAGGAGAAAATGCTCGATGTCCACCTCGTAATGGGTGTGCGACATGCACAGGCCCGCGGCCTGCTCCAGGGCCGAGCGGCAGGTGGGGTTCAGTTTGCCGATCAGGGTCTTCAAGCTCGATACTGACATGGTTTCTCCTTATGTTGTGGTGAGGTCGTTATTCATCCCGACGCAATGATGACGGCTCAATTCATGGGCCTGTCTGGATCTGGATTGCCCTTTCCATTTTGACCACCTCGAGGCTGTTCTTGGAATAGTTCTTCCATTCCTCGAATACATGGCGGATATAAGTAAAGTGGCGGGGATAGATCTTCGATTGCGATCGGGGATTGTTCATGATGCTGTCATTGGAATAGCCTGCCACGTTATAGTTGCCATCATAGGGATATCCGCGATTGTTTTCTCCCACGAAGCCCACCACCTGATACTCATCGGGGTTGCCGATCATGTGGCCGAATTCATGGAGGAGGGCCTGGCGGTCGACAATCCCCCACTTCTTTATATTTTCCGTCTCCCGGTCATTATGGTCGGCGACTTGTTGACGAGTCGGATGCGTGTCTGCTCCGAACCGCTCTGCCGCCGTCTGGGCCTGAGGTACTGCCGTTACCGGATACGTATTGAGGTTGGCGTCAGTCCATTGGACATCGAAGAGGATGGGTATGCCGCGGTCCTGCTCGCTGCCCGTTCGCCGGAGCTTATATTTATTGCTCCACGATGCGTGGATATGGGTTCTCCAATTGCTCGTCAGTTCGAAACCTGCGGCCGCGCCATCTTGGGTGGTCGCCTTGATGGGCACGATGACCCGCAGGGAACTGATGGACGGCATGAACACCAAGGTGAAAAAAATATGCCATTTGGTATCTTCGGCGGCGCCTGTGTACCGCTGAGAGAACCATCCCTTATGGGCCTTTTGGTCCTCGGATTTCAAGCCCTGCACCGTGTTCATCATGTATTTCAGCGCCGAGCCGTATTTGGTGCGGCTTTCAGCCGGTAGGTGAGCCAATTCCCGCTGTACCGAGTTGATGTCCGGGATGGGCGGTCGCTTCAATACATCGACCAGGGCATGCAGGGAACTCGTCTTGAACCTCTCGTAATGTGGATTGGCAGCCTTGAGAAGGCGCATAAATTCATTGATATCAAAAGGCATAAAACCTCCCTACCTTTCCGTTGCGTCTATAACGGTGAACCTGTTACCGTCTCGCCGCCCACCACTTTTCACTAGGCGGTTATGCAACCGCCCCTTCCGCGATAGTTATCGATCCATGCTTGTCCGGATGCGTGCCGGGCGCCAGCAACCAACTGGTCATGCCCAGGCGGCTCTCGCCGCCCAGCCGGCAGATTGGTACCTCCGCTCGGTTCAGCATGACCTTGAGCTCGAACTCGTATTCCGGGCCCACCATGGTGCGGATGAAGGCTTCGAGCGGCTTGAGCGTCTCTCCGCCGGGCAAAAAGCGCGTGAAATCGGCGTAATCCATGGGACCCAGGTCGATACGGAATGTGCTCTGGCAGTCCCGGACGTAGCCGCCGCACACGGTATCCATGCCCAGCCGGGCATTGGCTTGGCCGACCGCGGTCTGGTCCGCGGGGCTCAAAGGGATCACGCGTTCCACGAACTGCTCGATCGCTACCTCGACCCCGGCCAGGCAGGCCACGGCACTCTCGATGCCGGCCGCGGTCGGAAAAGGCATGGATAAAAGCCCGGTGTTGAAGGCCAGGGCTTCGCTTTCAAAGCCGATGTTTTCGCCCAGACCCGGGGTGCCCAGGCCGCACAGGCTTAAGAGGCAGCGGCTGAGCCGGTCCTGTCCGCTCGGTTGGTAGTTTTCAGCCCAGCGGTGTTTCTTCCAGGCCAGATAGAAGAGGGTGATAAGGCGGTGGTGAAAGATATCCAGGAAATCCGTGAGACTGAAGTCCGCCTGACGGTTGCGCTCGATGGCGAGCTCGTTGTACCAGTGCGGCAACACGCCGTTGGGGCCGGTGAGCCCCAGGAAGGTTACGTCCATACGGGCCGGGCCGCCCTCGAGATCCTCCGCCAGCGACGCGATCTCGGCCGCCGGGAAGGTAAACGACGGCCTCACCGCGAAGCGCACCGGCTCTTGGGAAGGTTCCAGTCCCTCTCCCAATGGGGGCTTATCTGCAGCCAAACGTTCGAGCAGGTGCACGGCCTCGAAGAACGAGAACCGCTGGAACTGCTCCAAGAGCCGTTCTTTCAGAGCAGGATACGCGCGCCGTTTCTGGGGGGCCAAAGCTTTACCGCCTCTGCTTTCTGCACGGTCTTGAGGGTCAGCTGGGAAAAGGAATTGACCGAGACGTACTGGGCCAGGAAGCGCTCCAGCACCGCGGCGAACAGGTACAGCCCCGCGCCCACGAACTTGTCCTCGTCCAGGGTAAGCGTGACGTGCAAGCCCCGGCCGAAGGCGCGGCCGATGCGCCTGGTTACGTGCTCGGAGCTGATGGCGGCGATGCCGTCGATCTGCTGGCGCGTGGCGGGCGAGTGCTCGAAGTCGTAGAGACGCAGGATCTCCTTGAGGGCCTCCTCTCCGCCCTGCACGAGGGAGAGGTAGTTCAGGCTTAGGTGTGATATCAGGCGCCACTGCAGCGCCCCGCCCAGGCTCGGCCGACGGGTGGGCGTAGGCTTGCTGAGGCAGGTGATCCTTGAGACCGGCCCGGCTTTTTCCAAGGTAAAGTCGCCTGCCGCATCGCCGAAAGGCAGCCGGCCGGGCAGGTCGCGGTTGGTACAGACCGCATGTACGGTCAGGACCTCCACCCCCGGGTCGGTGGGCTGGAAGTCCAGGTCGGTCAGGGAGAGAAAGACCTCGGTGCCGTTGTCGCCTTTCTTGCCTGATTCACGCCGCTGGGTGTGCCAGAAGGCCTTTTCCCCCGCGCTGACGTGGTGGCTTATGGAATAGAAGGGTTTTATCTCAAAGGTCTCGCCTGATTGGGCCGCGGTCGTAGCCACGACGCGCTCGATGCCGAAGACCTCGCAGGCCTCCTGCCGGCGCATATCCGGGATGACCCGGTAGTCGGTCGACTGGTGCTCCACCCGGATGGGCTCGGCCACCTTGCGGAACAGGTTGACGGCTGGCGCGGCATTGAGACGCAAGGTCTCGGCATTGACGACCAGGTTGGTCTTGGCACCTCTGTTCAGGTAGATCCAGATGTCGAGGGTATCTCCGGCACCGAGATCCCTGAGCCGCTCCAAGCCCTTGAGATCGAAGAAAAGGAACTTCTCCGGAAAACAGAAGTACTCGAAGAGCAGAAGAAAGCCCGGGAACGAGCGCGGCGACAGCGGCAGAAGACCTTCATCCGGCTCGAACCCCACCGGCGCTATTGCATCAGACGCGAGGCTGATGGTCTCCACCCGACCCTGGGCGCCTGTGATCTCCAGCTCCACGCCGCAGTTCCCGCTCATGAGCAGCTCGTAGAGGTGGTAGGTTTGCTGGTGCGCACCGCTTAAGAAGAAGCGCAGAGAATCTGCCTTAAGCTGGGAGAAGCTCATATTGTTGAAGCTCTTGAGCTGTATCCAGACGGCCTGCTGCGCCCCCGGCACCGCCCGGTGCGGGGCCTTGAGCCCGGCCGCCGCAACCTCCACGGGCTGGATCGTGACCGGATAGGCACTTACGAACTGGCAGGCCGTGCCGCCGACCGGCTTGGAATAGAGCCGACTGCCCTTCTCGATGGTATACCCCTGAGCCGGTATTGCTTGCCTGACCGGCTCGAACTGGACCACGGTCATGGAGGGGATGGGGCTGATGTAATGCGGGTAGATGATCTGAAACAGGGATTCGGTAATCTCCGGGAAATGGTCGTCGATCTTCTTGTGGATGCGGCCCGCCAGCAGGGCAAAGGCCTCGATCAGACGCTCGGTGTGCGGATCCTCGCACTTGTCGGCTTCGAGCTCCAGCCGCCCGGCGATCTTGGGGTATTTCCTGGCGAATTCGGCCCCCATCTCGCGGATGAAGGTCAGCTCGCGTTCGTAGTAATGGAGAAGGCCGTCGTCCATTTATCTCTCCACCACAAACTCGGCCCGGTTGAGATCAAAATAGGTGTCGAACTGGACCGGCTCGCGTTCGGGTTCGATCACCAGCATGGCATTGATCCTGAACCTCAGGCTGTGCCCTTTCTGGTCGGGCTCCAGCTGCACCTTGACATTACGCAGGCGCGGCTCGAAAAGGGCGATGGCCTGTTCGATGTCCTGGCGCAGGAGCTTGCGCACCGCGGCGCTCTTGGGGTTATGCGAGGTGAAGTCCTGCAGCCCGAAGGTGAGCACGCTGCGGTTGGCCTGAGTGAACGCCGGAGGCGGCGGATCGATGATGCGCCTGGTATTGAGGAGGTGCTCCAGGTCGCGCACCACGTTGACGCGCATCTCCCGCATGTCCAAGAGCCGGTACTGAACAGGCTCGTATGAGAGGGCCGGCTCCTGGTCGATGAGCCTGTCCAGCAGCGAAGCCCTGATATTCCCTTGGCTTTCGCGCATCCTTAGGATGGTCTAGATCTTCTTATTCTCTTTCAAATTCCAGCCGGCCGGCACCTGGCCGCCGCCACCGCCGCCGGCGCGTTCCTGTTTGGTATAGGTCCACGAAATCTTGCCGTAATTAAAAGTGATCGTCTCGACCGGGAGACTGCCCCCCCCGCCGCCGACCGATACCGCGCTGATAATGACTTCTTCCAATTTATACTCCATATACTTGACCCTTTTATCGCCGCCGGCGCGGCAGAGCTCCACGATGACCTCCTTGATATGCTTGCCGGAGGCACATGCCAGGGCGATCAGCGGCGAGGCGCTGTCCATCATTTTCACGATGGACAGGTCGCTGAAATCGGCCCGGGCAGACGTTCCGCCGCCCGCCGTGCTGACCCGCGTCGAGGCCGACTGGTGTACGCCCCAGGAAAAAGATTCAACCTCCATCCATTTTTTATGCTCCGCATCCGTGCTTTCACCATCGATTCCGTCAATCTTCAGATAGGTATCAGACGCCATAGGTACATCCTCCTTATACGTGGTATCTCGGTTTATTCCTCATGCGTTGATGGGGTGATCATCCCTTGGCCGGGGGCGGCAGGTTGGCCACCAGCCGCAACGATACGGAGAGCTCGTCGAGCTGATAATGCGGTTTAAGGAAGGCCACGGCCCGGTAGGCCCCGGGCTTGCCGGGGATCTCGCTCACATCGATGCGCGCTTCGCGCAAAGGGTATTTGGCCTTCATTTCCTGCCCGGCGTTGTCGTCCAGCAGCACATAGTTGCTGATCCAGCGGTTCAGGAACTCCTCGGCATCCTTGCGGGACATGAAGCTGCCGACCTTGTCGCGCATCATGCTCTTGAGGTAGTGCGCGAAGCGCGAGACCGCCATGATGTACTGGAGTTGGGCGGACAGACGCGCATTGGCGTTGGCCGCGTCCGTGTCAAAGGTCTTGGGCTTGTTGACCATCTGGGTGCTGAAGAAGGCCGCGTAGTCCGTGCCCTTGCAGTGCACGAGCGGGATGAAGCCCAGGTCGGCCAGCTCCTTCTCGCGCCGGTCGGTAATGGCGATCTCGGTCGGGCACTTGAGGGCCACGTCGCCCTCGTCGGTCTTGAAGGTATGCACGGGCAGCCCCTGCACCAGGCCGCCGCCCTCGACGCCGCGGATGGCCGCGGTCCAATGATACTTGGCGAAGGACTCGGTCAGACGCGTGGCCAGGGCATAGCCCGCGTTGCCCCACAGGTACTTGTCGTGCTCGGCGCCGGTGACGTCTTCTTCGAAGGCGAATGTCTCTACCGGGACATTATCCTTGCCATAGGGCAGCCGGGAGAGCATGTGCGGCAGGGCCAAGGCCACATAGCGCGAATCCTCGCTGTCGCGGAAGGACTTCCACTTGGCGTAGTCCACGCTCTGGAAGATCTTGGCCAGATCCCTGGGCTGGCCCAGCTCGGTGTAGCTGTCCAGGTTGAACATCTGGGGGGACGCGGCCGAGATGAACGGCGCATGCGCGGCCGCCGCCACCTGCGAGACCTTTTCCAAGAGCGTCAAGTCCTGGGGGTGGTTGCCGAATTCATAATCGCCGACGAGCGCCCCGTAGGAGGCGCCGCCGAACATGCCGAACTCCTCTTCATAGATCTTCTTGAAGAGCGTGGACTGGTCGAACTCGGCGGCCTTCTCCATGTCCTTGAGGAGCTCCTGCTTGGTGGCGTTCATGACCCGGATCTTGAGCCTTTCGCCCGTCTCGCTCTGGTTCACCAGGTAGGCCAGTCCCCGCCACGAGGCCTCGAGCTTCTGGAAGTCCTCATGGTGCATGACCTCATTGAGCTGATCGGTGATGAGCTGGTCGATCTGGCTGATACGGGCGTTGATCATGGCTTCGGTATCCTTGGAGACGGCCATGGCCCCTTCCATGATCTGGCTCACGAATTCGCCGATCAAGTCCTTGGCGCGGGCGCGCTGGGTTTCGTTGCGCGCCATGCGGCCCTCATCGATGATCTGGTCCAGGAGGCCCTTTTCCTCCTTGACCTCCTGGGCTTTTCCTTTTGAGGTATCCTTTTCCGGCATGGTTTCCCCCTTATTCCTTCTTCTCGCCCTTGCCGACCCCGGCCGCGTCGCCCACCTGCTTCAGGGCGTCCGTGCTGGAGATGACATCTTGCAAGAGCTCTTCCAGTTTATCGTTGCCGTCGAGCTTGCTCAACAGGTCGGAAAGACGTCGGCGCGCCTCGACCAGCTTGCGCAAGGGTGCTATCTGCTCGGCCACGCGCTCGGGGTGAAAATCGTCCATGGACTTGAAGGTCAGGTCCACGGCCATCTGACCGCCTTCATCGGTGAGCTTGTTGTCCACCCGGTAGGCCACGCGCGGCTTCATGCCTTCCAAAACCTTATTGAAATTGTCGCGGTCGATCTCGACGAATTTGCGGTCCTTGAGCTTGGGCAGCGGCTCGGACGGCTTGCCGGAAAAATCACCCAGGACCCCCACGACAAAGGGGATTTCCTTCATCTCGATGGTATCCCCGATCTCGACGTCATAGGTGATCTGGACCCGCGGAGCCCGCACCCGGTCGAGGGTATGCTGTAAACTCTCCTTTTTTGCCATTAGAAGCCTCCTTTTTTATAAAGCAGCGCTTTGGTTATATCTTTGGAACACAGTTTCGGATAGAGCTCATAATACGCCTTGTTGGTATCCTCATCCGTTGCCCCTTCGGCCGTCAGGCACTGGTAGTAGGCCTCGATCACCTCCGCGATCCAGGTGGGCGACTCCCAATGGTCGAGATGGTACTCCTGGATCAGGGCATAAAGCTCTTCCACGATGGAGCGCGCCAGGTCCGGCCGCTCGGCTTGAATAGCGAGTTTGACCATCATGAGGCGGTAGCGGTTTTCCTGGCGCGGCGAGGGGGCGCTCAAGGCGGCGTTCAAGAGCTTGGTCAGCGCCGCTTTGATGCCCGAGGATTGCAGGGCGGCTTGGGCGTCCTGCCAGAGAGCCTCCTCAATTCCGTTCCCGGAGTCGCGCACGGGGGTAGCCGCCTGTAAAGCCCCGGCCGGGGCCGCCGCCATGGGTTCCATAAGCTCCTCCTGTTTAGGCGCTTTGACCTGCGCCCGATAGTCCGTCTCCGGCGCGGATTCCACCGGCAGGGCCGCGGATTCCGCATCGCGCCCACCCTTGTCCTTGAGCATGAGGCCAACGAGCCGCTGAGCGTCCTCGATGGCCTGCTTGATATCGGAGAGCCGCGGGGCCTCCCGGCCGAACTTTTCGTCCGCCAGGGTATCCAGACGGGTGAAGGTTTCCAGGCAGGCATCCAGGGCCTCGGCCTGGGCCTGGCAGAAAGCCTTCGCGGTCTGGGCCGCCGCCGCGTCGAAGTCCTCGGACGTGGGCTTGCCCTCGGCGATCTTGTCCTCGCGGGCACGCTGCTTGCCTTCATCGACATCGCCCCACTGGTTGTGCGTGTCCTTTTCGTAGCCCACCTGGCGCGATTCCTGCCACTGATACCAGGAAAAGAGAGCTCCGGAGCGCTCTTCGGTCACCGGGATCTCACGGATCATGGGCGCAATCTTGTCGTTCAGAAACTCTAAGGGTCCAATGCGGTACTCGAGGTCGCCGTCTTCCGCTATGGGGTAAAGGTTCTCCCAGTACTGGTCCAGGAAGGCGGTGATTATTTCCAGGCCGGCGGCCAGCCCCGAGAAACCATGCTTCTTGATCAAGGCCTCGCTCAGCCAGACCGCGATCTGCAGGTCCTTGCTTTTTTCGGCCAGGGCTTCAGCCGCTACCTGAATGACCGTGTTCCAGTCGGCGCGCTTGACCTCGCGCTGCCAATCGCCCTGTGAGAGCAGGTCGTCCTCTTTGCGGGCCTCCCTGATCTGCTCGTAGACCGGCGTATAACGCAGATCCTCACCGGCGGGGTTGTCCCCCTTTATCGGCGCCAGGACGGCTTCCATTTCCACGGGCAGCCCTTTCATCCAACACCTTCCGCCAGCATACAGGTTACCTCCTTGATTTCGAGCAGGGCGGTTTCCGCCTCACCGGTCTGGTAGACATGCTGCCCCACGCCGCGGGACAGACCCGCCCCGAGCGGCAGCCAATCCGTCAGGCGGCCCATCTTGATGCGATCGTCCGTCCGCCGGAAGCTTTCCGCATACACCACCGGTAGGTGGCAGTTCATGGTCAAGCCCTCCCAGGTGGTGATGCCGGCCGTTATCCAGATGAGGTCGAGCGCGGTTAGGGGCGGGTTGATGACGAGCTCGCGGATGGCCTCGAAGGGGATCCAGACATAACGCGCGTGCACGAAGGCCTCCAGGAAGGCATACAGCCGGGCGTCGGTGTCGCACCAGCCCGTGAAGGTCTGTCCGTTCAGCGTGCCGGCGGTCACCGGCCTGACCGCATCGATCTCGGTGATGAATGCGCGCGCCTGCTCGAACGATCCATCCTGCAAGGCGCCCAGATACTTCAGATACGCCTCGAAATAGACCGGCGTCTCCGGCAGCACGGAGGGAGTCTGCGCAAGCGCGAGCACCTTGAGTCGCTCCTGCTCGGCATTTACGATGTTCCGGCAGGTATGCACTCCGGCGGCGCGGTCAGGGTTAAGGGCGGCGATCATGTCGAGGTGCTTGAAGGCCTTGTCCCATTCGCCGAGCTGGGAGAGCACCTGGAACAGCAGCGTGCGCTTGCCGGCGTCAGCGGGGTCGGCCTTGACCTCCTCGATCAGGACCTGACGGGCCTCGGCCAGGCGGCCGGCCTGCATGAGATCCTTCGCCGTCATGTCAATGCCCTCGCATCATATGCGGTCTGATCATAGCAAATCAGGGGTGCCGATGAAAACAGAAAATCCTCCCGCGTCCCACCTCGGTCCTTTTACGGAACGAGCACATTTGAAACCATGGTTCTGTTGATGGTCTATCGGTCATATGGCATGTATTCTTGATCACATGTCCTAGTTAAATAACGCATAATTCGATAGGTAGGTTGGGGGAGCGCAGCGTAACCCATCCAAGGAGCATAAGCGCAACCCATCACAACGCATCACTCCGCCTGCCACAGCCGCCCGAAATCCTCCGCGAACAGCCCGCGCGTGAAGATGGCGATCCCCGGTTTTTTCATACGGCCGCCGATGAAGACCACCTCCGGGTTTGCGCCTGCGGCTTTGAAACCGGTCAGCAACCGCGCGACGTGCGCGCGCTGGTCCCCGGTTTCCGGCAAGGGGGCATGAACCGCCCCGCCCTCCAGGGGGGGAAGGTTCGGCGCGGGTTCAACCGGGCCCCCATGCTCCGGCCAAGCCGGCGACGGCAGACGCGCGAGCGCGCCCTTGAGCTCGGCGAGGTCGAACATGCGCCGGGCGCATAGATATTCCATGCGTTGCCAGGAGGCCTCACAGGCCTCGGGTATCCCGGGCCAGCGTGCTTTCCACATCTCCAGCGCTCCGGTGCCCAGGATCAGCAGGGGAAACGCGCGGCCCACGCCGTCGCGGCTGTCCCGCACCAGACCGCAGGCTATTTCCGAGCCTTGCGGCCCCTTGGCGAAGAAACGCCATGAGTGTGGCGTGCCGGTCTGGCTCAACGCGGCGTAACCTGCCTCGACCCATCGGGAAAATGCATCCATGAGCGGCGATTGTTCCCCCAGCCGGATATAATCCTTCACCACCGGGTGCTTGCCGTACGCCCCCCATTTCCAGCCCTTCACCCCGCGGTGCATCTGACGATCGTGACCGGGAGCTGCGTGGGTTGGGACAGCGAGGGCTTGGCCTGGTTGATGATGGCCTGATGTCCGCTGAAACGGTACTGCGCCTTGATATAGGTGATACCCAGGGCACGTAACGCGCCTGCCTGCTGGGGGAAATCGGCGGGTGTGAAGGTATGCCGGCCGCCCGGGAAGTCCATCAGAAACTTGGCGAAGGCCTCGGGGCCGGTATACATCCTGGTCAGGACCACATTCCCGACCTCGATCGTGAATACGACGCCGGAGCACTGCGGCGACCAGGTGAAAACCTTGCTGACCGGGAAATTCATGTTCGCCAGGCTCTGCATCCCTCCCAGGCACTGGACATCGAGCCTCGTCAGCTGCGGCTGCAGGCGGGCGCTGTCGTTGGCCTCGGTGGGCAGTCCGCTGACCGTGACGGCGTTGTCCGAGGCCGCCTGGGCCAGGGCCGCCATGGGGATGCCTACCTTGGCGCGCGAGAAGAAGACCAGGAAGGCATTCTCGAAGGGCAGACTCCGGCCGAGGGCCTCTTTGGGATAATAGCCGCGCTTCAGATCCCGGCCCACAAAGGGTGCGGCCGGGCCCTTGATGAACTTGGTGGCCAGACCTTCGGGTGCGAAGAGCAGCTGGTTGAGCTGGGCCGGATCGGTAATGCCCTGGGTGTCGGCCACAACCTCCTTCTCCCACAGGGCCTGGAGCTGGCAGGCGCTTTCCTGGCAGGTGTAGGCCCACAGGAGATCCAAGGGGCCGTAGATCAGGGTCCAAAATGCCTCGGACGGCAGCGCGCTGGCGGCGTTCAGACGGCGGTAGGCGTTCTGGGCGGCCATGAAGGGCGAAGGGGTCGGGTCATCGCCGAAGGCCACCGTGGCAGTCTGGAAGGCCGCGGCCCGTGATTGGGTGATGCCGGCGGCGACCTTGGCCAGAGCGGCCTGGTAGTCCTTGTAGGCCCGCGCGGCGTCGAATCTGAGCCCCTGCACGGTCTCGGACTGCTCCTTGCCGATCTTTTCCTGGATCTTTTCCTTCAGTTTGGAGGCCGTCTCGCTGGCCTTGGCCACGGCGCCGGTATCGACGCCCATAGCCAGGAGCTGGGTCTGCTCGAACTCATAGACCAGCCGCATCCAGTCCGGCTCGGGCTGGATCTCCTGAAAGGGCTTGAGCTCGGAGCACAAACGCTGCATGAGCTGGAAATGCGGTCCATTCTTGGCGGCCGCGCGCAGCGCCACGTTACGCCACTCTTCCCGGCCCTTGAGGGTGGCGATGCCCTTGTTGAAATTAAGACCGAAGCCGTGCCAGGCATCCAGGTAGGCGTCCCGGTACCCGGTGAGGAACTCGGCCTTGCGCGCGGCGAACGTACCCGGATTGCTTAAGGTAGCTTCGAGATCAGTCAGCAGACGATCGATCTGCTGTTTGCCCGCCAGGGTATAGGCCGGAGCGATGCGGATATCCTCGCCCAAGGCCTGGCTGCCGCCCCAGAAGGCGTTCAGGGTGACCGGAGCAAGCGCCGGATTGGCATTGATCCAGGTCGGGATCCAGGTGAGGTCGCCGCCCTTGGCGAGCGCCTCGGACAACAACCGTTCGAGCTGCGCGGCCTCTTTCTCAAGACCCGGACGGTCTTCATCCCAGCGGAGCCGGTAGGCGTAGAGGTCCGTGAATAGCGTGGCGTCCTGCCGGTCCTGTCCGGCCAGGGCAAGCGTGGCGCGCGGCTGTGCAAGCGCCTTTTCGAGGTCTTCATCGCCCAGGCGGGCCTTGAGGAGGTTGAGGCGGTAAATGAGGTGCACGATGTATTCGCCCATGCGCGGGTCGGCCGGCGCCAGATTCCTTATTTCGAGCGCGAGCTGCTTGTCCGAGAAGGCCAGGAAGCGCGTATCGAAGAGCCGGCTGTAATTCTGCTTGAGGGTAGACTCCACGCCGCGGCTCTCGGTCAAGCCCAGCCGGGGGATCCACCAGGAGCCGTTCTTCTGCTCCACCTTCAGGATCGCCTGGCGATAGCGCTCCATGGTAGTGAGGTCGGCGGACAAATCGTTCTTGAGTTCTATGGGCCGGGCGAATTCGGCCGGGATGCCCCGGATGATGCCCATGTTCTTCACGAATGAGAAGCTTAAGAGGCCGCATAGGGCGATGCCGATGGCCACCCAGGCGAGCAGGCCCAGATTGAGAGTCAGTTTGTTCCAGGCCATGGCCTGCTTGGTAGGCGCGAAGAGTCCGCGTTCCTTGGGCAGGATACGGGCGAAGAAGTCATGCAAAAAAAGCCCGCGGCTCGTGCCCGGCAGGACCTGGCGGTCTTCGATGAGTCCCAGGGCCTTGAGGAAGTGCGAATAGGGGCTGCCTTCCTGGCGTCCGCTGGAGAAGAAGAGGCCTCTGAGCATCGGGGTTTCCTGGTAGGGGTTGACCTGGAAGGCTGACTGCATGAAGGCGGCCAAGCCGGATTGAAGGCGGCCGAACTCCTCCGGGAACAGGAGCAGGGCCGGATCGGGGATCTTGGCCGCCGGTTTGTGGAAGATAAGCAGCCTGAAGCTGGCCAGCCGTTCCCGCAGGGTATGCATGACCCGCGCGAGGAAAGCGGGGTAGTCCTGGGTGTTGTCATGGTTGATGGCGCCGAAGGCCTGTTTGAGAAGCTCCTCGTCCAGCTGATCACAAAATTGGGTCATGCCCTGGATAAGATCACACTTGGTCACCAGCACATAGACCGGGAACTTGCTGCCGAGCACGCGCATGAGCTCGTCGATGCGGCGTCTGATCTGACGGCCGTCCTCGGCCAGTGCATCCGTTCCGCCTTCCAGCAGCCGGTCGGCGGCCACGGTGACCACCAGGCCGTTGAGCGGCTCCTTTTTGCGGAAACGCACCAGCAGGCCCAGGAACTTCTGCCACTCATCCTTGTCCCGGCCTTCGTCCACGGGGATGGCGTAGCGGCCGGCGGTGTCGATGATGATGGCCTGTTCGAAGAACCACCAGTCGCAGTTCTTCGTTCCGGCCAAGCCCGAGACCTGGGTCATCTCCGCGAAGGGGCTCTCCAGCTTGGCGCTTTTGATGGCGGTTGATTTGCCCGAGCCGCTCTCGCCGATCACCATGTACCATGGCAGGACATAGAGCGGATTTCCGAGCTTCTTCAGGTGTGACCGTTTCAGCGCCGCCACCGCTTCCGTGAAGCGCGCCTGGACCTCATCCAAGTTTTTCCGCTCGCTTTCCTGCAAGGACTTCCGGTAGGCCTCGTCTTGCTCGGTGATCTCGCTGACGAAGAGCTGCTCGCGTTTCTTGCGCCAGACCTGCTGGAGAAGATAGGCGGCGATGCCGAGGCCGACCAGTCCGATCAGGATGAAGAAACCCACCCACCAGGGCCAGTCGAGGACCAGCACGATCCCGAACATAAGCAGGATGACAAGCAGGGCCGATAATCCGATCAGGATATATTTTAGGATATTTTTCAACATGATCAGGACACCACCCTCAAAAGGGTATGGCTGACGTTCTTCAGCACGAAGAGATAGATGATATACAGGACGCCGAACAGCGCCGGGGGCAGGGCTAGGAAGAAGATGTTCACGAGCGAGAAGCGCCCGGCCGTTTGGGGCGCCGTCACCTCCGGTGCCGCGAGCGGATAGGCCTCGGGAAAGAGCTCGCCCTGCTTGAGGTTGGGAATCCCGACGGAGCTGCCGGTCAGGACCTTCAGGTTGGAGGTCTTGAGCTGGTCCAAGAGAAAGCGGTCCTCTTCCTTGCAGTAGCGTCCCGTGAAGCCCATGGCCAGGCAGAGGTAATACACCTCGCGCACATCGTTTTGATGCGCGGCCAGGGAGTTCAGGCGGTCGAAGAAGAGCTCGCCCGCGTTGCTGGTCTGATAGAACTTCATCTGCAGCGGCTCGCGCTGCCAGGCGTTGCGCTCGTTCCAGGCCGAGTTCATGATGGCCTCATCGATCCAGGCGCACACGGCGAAACGTGCCTGGTCGTAGTCCTCGGGCGGGAAATCGGCGCCGCTCCCGGCTCCGTCCGCCAGGAGCGCCATGATGCGGGTGCGCACCCCGTCAAAAGGCGGCTGCTTCTGACCGGCGCTCTTGAGAAAATAGGCCACGTAGGCGACCAGATCCATGAAGGTTTCCGATAGATGCATGCTTACCCCCTTCCAACCACCATGAGCTCGACCTTCAGGTCTTCCGGCGCGGCATCCCAGAACAGGGCGATGTTGTTGCCCTTCTGGACGTTAAGCCACTGGTCCGCGTGATGCTCGATCTGGAAATACAGGGCGAGAGGCCGGCGCGGCAGCTCCTGGGGGGGCCGCTCGAGGTGCGTCAGGCCGAGGCCGGGCAGGGCCCGCACGATCAGCAGCGGCAGGCTCTCGCGCGCGCTCAGCTTGGCCCCGACGCTCAGGGCGTTCAAGACCGTGCCCGCCTCGGAGGCGGTCTCAACCACCAGGAAGAAGCGGTTGCGGCCTTCAAAGACGGCCGGCGGCAGGTCGGTCGAATAGTAGGTGCCGTCATATGACAGGGCGAAGACGTACTCCGGCCCGGCCGTGATCTCGTCCAAGAGGGCCGTGATCACGCTGCGGGCGCGGCCGAAGCACTGCGTCAGATTCTGGTGGTTGTAGCGGGGCAGCTCGCCGGTGCCGTCGGCGCTGCCGCCCGCGACGGTGTACTGTTCGGAGAAGCTGGAGAGCTCGCCGATCAGCTGGCGCAGGAGGCCGTAGACGGTCCAGGGATGCGCCGTGCCCTCCATCAGGTGGGTCAACTGGGGTATATAGCGGTTGAGCGAGCGCAGCGC
>JBDKSM010000184.1:0-9337 GCA_039680665.1 Syntrophaceae bacterium
CCAAAGCCGAACAGATTATCCAGGCCTGCCTGTCGGCCGGTAAAACCAAGCTGGGCGAGCTGGAAGGCAACGAGCTGCTGGCCTGCTACTCCTTCCCTGTCCTGCCGACCCGCTTGAGCACCAGCGCGGAAGAGGCCGCCGCCGCGGCGCGTGAAATCGGCCTGCCGGTGGTCCTCAAGATCGTCTCGCCCCAGATCCTGCATAAATCGGATGCCGGCGGCGTCATGGTCGGTCTCAAGACCGAGGACGAGGTCCGGGACGCCTTTCAGCGCATCATGGCCAATGCGGCACGGTACGACCCGGAAGCCCAGATAACGGGCGTGCTGGTGGTCAAACTTGCTCCGGCCGGCGAGGAGATCATCCTGGGCGCCAATCGGTATCCCGTCTTCGGACCGCTCCTGATGTTCGGCCTGGGGGGCATCTTCGTGGAGGTCTTCAAGGATGTCGAGTTCCGCCTGGCACCGATCAACCGCAATGAAGGCCGCCGGATGATCCGCAGCATCAAAGGCTACAAGATCCTGCAGGGCTACCGCGGCAAACCCATGGTCGATCTTACGGCCCTGGAGCGTTTGCTGGTGTGTCTCTCGGACCTCATGATGAACCACCCCCAGATTAAGGAGATCGATATCAATCCCCTGCTGGCACATCCGGAAGGCCAGGGCGCAACCGTGGCGGACTGTCGGATAATCCTGGAAGCGGTTGAAGCGTAGAAACGAAAGGAAACAGAAAGGGGACTTTCCATAATCGATTCGTTAGAGAAAGTCCCCTTTAGATCCATCCGGTCGCTGGTTCAAAATTCAAAAGCTTGTCATGAATTCATGCTTTCCCAGAAAAGAATGATTCAAGATCCCCCCCCTTTTTTCCAAGGCGTCATCATTTTCCTCTCGGTTACCATACAAAGCAGAAGATTATGTTGATCCGGCCGGCATCGAACAATAATACCACATCGTCATCCGCGGAGATGATCTGATGGCCAACGGACGTATTTCTGTTCCCGCTCCAGCGCGAAGACCAAGACGGTCTGGTCGCCATGAGCAACCACTCTATCCTCCCGCAGATGAACCGGACCCCGATAGGCCTCTTCTACCACACCATCGATACCGCGATGGGTGGTGGCCGCGCATCCGAGTAGGCGCGACAACACCATGCTCAATCCGCTGCTGGATGACGACGACCTGGCCGGCGACAGCGATGGAAACGCCGTGTAGGGTATGGTCGATACCTGGATCTCCATGTTCATCATTGATTTCCTGAACCCGGGATGCGGCTCACGCGGCGGCGGCTTCTATGGCACCTCGCCGGATCAAGAAGTTGAAGGCCATCACATCCTCATGGAGGACCCCGTGTCCCCTAGCTTTCCGGCAACCCGGATCATATAAGCCCTCAGTGTTTCAACCATGCAAGGGCTTCTTTTCTGTCTTGGAATATCCCGATTTGGGCCTTGGTACTGACGGAGGTCATGATATTAATAATTCTGGTCAAGCCGTATTTGTCTGTCCTTGATATCACGAATGCCCGTTTAGGAGATTTTTCCCCCTGGTAATATTTGAAGCGCCGGGCAATCTTCTGAATATCATCGGGGCTCAGTATCGATGTTCTTTCCCTGTCATCCCATAATAGATCATACTCCGCAGAATAGTCAGGATCGCCAAACAGTTGATCCATGGATTGAAGGATCTCATGAAGAACCATTTCTCCGCTCGCCGTTGCAATTACCAGCCGCTTGTCTTTATGGATCTGGTAGGATATGGCCATGCATCATCACCACCTCTTATTATAATAAGCGCCGGCGATCAGCGCGTCAATCGACCACAACCCTATAACGCATGCTCATGGAATGGTGCGGCCTCATAACGCTATTTATTCCGGTCGTTAGCGGGGAAGTTCTTAAATAATGATTCCTGAGAAATAAGTGCCCATTGGTTTTTAAGCAGCTAGGGAGCCCTTGACAGCATCATGCGCTTCTATTATGTTATATTTCATTAACTATTTCACTGACGTAAATTTTGAGGAGGGAGACCATGAGAAAACCATCACGCCCGATCGTGTGGTGTATCATCTTCTGTGCACTCGTAAGCGGCTGCAAATTCATCCCTGAAGAACCGAAGGCCTCCGTGACGCGTGACTGGTCGCCCGCGATGGTTGACAAGCTGGTGGTCGCGGAGGAGATCGTTATCCCAGCACCCGCGCCGGTCAACCCGGTAGATCCTACCGCCATTCCCGACCCGTGCAACTCCATCCGGTTCCTGCGGTATCGGCTCAGAAACACCGCGCAAGGTGATCCGGTCACCGGCAATCCATCCAGCCGAGAGGTAACGGCCGGGGCGACTCCGGTGAATATGGCCGACATTGATGCCGTGCTCCTGCTCATGCCGGGCGTGCTCGAAGGCAACACCTGCTTCAGAAACTTAGGCCGCCAATTGGTCTATATCGCCAAGACTGAGCGTGCTGCCAATATCGAGCTATGGGCCTTTGACCGGCGCCCCAACTGCGCCGAAGATCTGACCGGCTTGAATGTCGCCGAGCAGGCGCATGATACGCGCTTGGCCATCGATTATTACTGGAACGGCAAAACCGTCGGCGGCAAGGTATTCCCAGGATATCTCAAGGACAAGGACCTGCCTTACCTCTCGGAGTTCGGCCTGAAGCTCATTGTCGATGATCTCTACACCATCATCACCACCATGGTACCGGATCAGTCCGTCAGGCAGCGCAAGGTCTTCGTGGGCGGGCATTCCCTGGCCGGCTTCATCACGGCCGTTTTCGCGGGCTGGGATTTCGATGGCAATCCCGCTACGCTGGATGACGCCGGTTATAAGAATTGCGCGGGCTTCGTGGCGCTCGATACCGTAATCGCCTCCATGAGTTCCATGCTCGAACCGTTTCTGGCGCTCTTACCCGAAGACACCCTGGCGCTGGTCAACAGTCTCTCGCAGTCCGCCTATGGCCAGGCCCTGGAAGGGCTACGTTCCGGAACGCTTCCCAGGGTGCTGCCGCTGAGCATCATGGGCCTGTCCCCGGAGGCCTACACCATGATCGAGATCATGGGCATGCGGGCCAACTGGGCCCCAAAAACCGAGTCCACGGTGTTTACCGATATCCCCTATTCCGCCAACATCAACTTCCTTTTGAGGCTGCTCCATTCCAAGGACGCCGTGGCTTTCCTGGCCGCCCGGCCTTCCATCCTGGATACCCGCTATACCAATGAGGCCCTGCTGGGTACGATCTTCGACGATAATTTCATGCCCATCAACATCATGCAGTCCAGTATGGGTTTCATCGCCGGTGAGGGCGCGGTGGTGGCCAAGAACTTCCCGCTGCCGGGCGCCTTGAACAAGCTCATGGGTGGCACCAAGATGTTCATCGCCGACGAAACCGGCAATCCGCCTGGGACCGGGCCGCTCTATTCCTGGGCCAATTTCGATCAGATCGGCAATGCAAGCGATCCGGTCTTCACCAGCCGCAACGGCTTGCTCAAATATACGACCATGGCGGAGGAGGTTTCGGATATCCAAGATTTTGCGCCCATGCTCTTTGACGGGCCCAGCAATCTGGTGGAGTGGTATTTCCCCATGCGGCTGATGCTTGATCTCATGGTAGCCGGCATGCCCTGGAACAGTGTTTACGGACTTAATTTCCTGCACGGCGACGCGGCCGCCGCGGTCTTGCCCAAGATCGGTTTCATCGGTACGAAAGGGGCCTTCACCACGTTAACTGCGTACATGGATGAAGATTACCGCAAGCTTGAGGGCTACAATCACTTCGATGTCCTGACCGCGGCCGCGGATCGGAACGAGCGCAGGCCCAACGAGGTAATCGACCCGTTGATCGACTTTGTCCTGAACCCGAAATGACCTTGGCAGGGCTGAAGCGGCCGCCGGACGGATATGCCCGGGCCGCGGCAATGATCGCTTAAGCCTTATCCTTGCCCGGCAGAGGCTCGGTATTGATGTCCTGGTAGCATTCAGGCGGAACCGGGGAGTGCAGATAGCCGGGAAAATGAGTTCCCCAAATCACCTACGTTAGGTTTCCAGGCTTGGGTTGAGCCCAGCGAAACCCAACGATTTCCTTAATCATGTCATTCTGAGCGCAGCGAAGAATCTCGCCACACTCAATGCCCCGGATGTCAAGCTTCAAGGCCTGATACCGATGAATCCCTTTGGCTCCCCGAATCTACGCAGGCTTGTCAATCGCATTATTTAAGGGCGTTCCCTTTGGCTCCGCTCCCCCTTCTATCTTTGTACGTTTTCCATGAGCGGCTCAAAGATATGCTCATTTCCCCTGCTCCAGGCAAGGAATTTATCCCTGTCGTATTGAGCGGGATAGCGCTTATAGTGCCGCTTCACCTCTTCGATGGCAAGTCCCATGCCGGCAATCTTCGGAACCAGCCGCGGATGCCGCACCAAGCCGGGCAGACGCCCCGGTATGCTGGCGGCGGATACCCCCGGCATTTGGGCCAGGAAGGCGTTTATCATGTCATCCTTGCTCATGAGGCCCGCTTCCACCAGATCGGCAATTCTTTCGGGCGGCAGCGATTCCAGCGTCAGCCTGACCGCATCCATGGCCGCCAGGGTCCTGCCGCGCGCATGCTGGTAGCGGGCGGCATACGGCCAGAGGGCCTTTTGCGAGGCATCGCCCCCCTTCAGCGCTTGCGCGGCGGCCTGGGCGGCCAGGTTTCCGGCATAGAGCGAAGATGCCACCCCGCTGGAATGCATGGGAATGACCTGGCAGGCCGCCTCGCCGATGGCCATGAAGCCGTTGGCCACCGGCTTGTCCAGTGAATGCCGGATGCGTATCAGGCCGCCTCCGCCCGAGAGCTCCTGCCCGAAATAACCCTGTCTTTCCCGGAACCGTTCGACGGCCGTGCCGACCGTGATGGCGGCCTCCTGGGTCTTTTTGTAACCGACCAGGATATAGGCGCGCTGGTGTTGAAGGGAAAGAAATGAGAAAACCGTGGAGTAGGAACCGTAGTTCCCAACCCTGGTCCAGGTTTCCTCATCGCCGTGCAGCCCTTTGGCCACGGCGGCGCGCGCCGCATCCGCGTCGATGGCGTGGAAGTGGTTGGCGGCGCTCACGACATGGAGTTCGTCTTCCGGAAAGGCGATGCCGAATTCCGGCGGGAGCTGTCTGGCCAGAACGGCATGATAGCCCGAGGCATCGATCACGATGCGGGCCCGCACCTCGGCCGTGCCGCCCCCCGATGTTTCAAAGCGCGCGCCTTCCACCCACCCCGCGCCGGTCAGCGGGGCCACGGCCCGGTAGCCGCCGTGAAAGCGTACGCCGGACCTGATTGCATCGTCCAGAAGCCGCTGCACGAAGCGATTGAGATGCAGCGCCACGGGAAGCGCATAGGCCTTGCAATCGATGCTGAAGGCCTCATGATCGCGGGAGGAGAACACGCGGATCCGTTCCGGATGATAGGGGATGAGGTCGCCGGACGGCGGTTCGACTCCGACCTGCCGGAAGATCTGCTGCTCGGCCTCGATGATGATCGGCTTGCCCAACGCGTCGGCCGTCGAGGCATCGAACAGACCCACCGAGAAACCCTGGCGGGCCAGATCGCGCGCCGCAAGGCACCCGCCCGGCCCCGCGCCCACAATAATGACGTCGTAGTCCCCGGCGAAAGGCCGAGGCGTGGCCGTCTTTCCGGCACCGGTATCAGCGCCCGGCAGGGCGGCTTCTTTATGCGCGCAGGCGTTCAAGCCTGCCCCCATGGCCAGGGCCGCTCCCATGACCGTCCCGGCCTTGATGAATTCGCGTCTTGTCAGGTTGCTCTTGTGCATGACACCTTCCCTTCGTGCTGTTTGCCGATCGGCATTGAAAGCATACTACCTTTCCTGTGGCTCAGACTCAAGACCATCTTCATGGGCCATGTTTACCCGGTCCCCCTGCCGGGCCTCCCGGCCGGGACCCTGTGGGTATGGTGGGCGGACATATTGCGGGTGGGCTGCACCGGGAGCGTTTACTACTCTGTCACCGTGAGTTTGAAAGGCCCCAGCGGCGCGCCGCCCATGATGCTCCATATCTCCTCGGCCAAGCAGGGCCTCCTGCCAGACTGCAATACCATTACCATACCGTAGGTCGATGCAACCATGAACCGCCTGTCCTGGTACTCCGGGGCAGGCGGTTCATAATGCGGCAAGACAAAGACTCAGGAATCGCTTACGGAAAAGCCAGGAGACATCTGTGCTATTCTGTTTGACCAAGGATGGGTGGAATATAAAGATGCAAAGGGCGTCCCATCTTTTTCCCCAACGAGGTAATCGGCCCGTTGATCGACTTTGTCCTGAACCCGAAATGACCTTGGCAGGGCTGAAGCGGCCGCCGGACGGATATGCCCGGGACGCGGCGGAGAGTGCAGATAGCCGGGGAAATGAGGTCCCCAAATCACCTACGTTAGGTTTCCAAGCTTGGGTTGAGCCCAGCGAAACCCAATGATTTCCTTTCTGTCTCGGGTTGGGTTTCGTTCCATAAACCAACCTACATCCTCAATCATGTCATTCTGAGCGCAGCGAAGAGACTCGCCACACTCAATGCCCCGTATGTCAAGCTTCAAGGCCTGATACCGATAAATCCCTTTGGCTCCCTGAATCTACGCAGGCTTGTCAATCGCATTATTTAAGGGTGTACCCTTTTGCGCCGTGGATATTGCTCGGGAAATCGATTTAACACCGCCAGCCATCACGGTCGCCGCTCGACGCGGTCAACGCTTGGCTGAGGGGAACGGGCACGTGTTCAACAAGCCTTAGTTATTTAACTTTTTAAGAACGTCCCCTCTGGTTCTCTTCAAGGACCAAGACTGAGGTGGCAGGCATCAAACCGCCGCGCAGCATGCTCTTGCCACCGCGCAGAGCACGCTCCGTCAATAGAATGATTTCGGGGGTTCTCAAAGGGTCCCTTGGGGGGGCCATCGCGAAAAGACCGCGCAACCTTGTGCGCCCATTCCCACCCTGATATAATCATCGCATGGGGGATTTCAAAGACCAGGCAGAGCAGTTGACATCGCGCTTCATCAACCATACCAATGCGCATATTTTCCTGACCGGACGGGCCGGCACGGGCAAGACTACCTTTCTGCGCGGCATCACGCGCCAGACCCACAAGAACACCATCGTGGCCGCGCCCACGGGGATTGCGGCCATCAATGCCGAGGGGGTCACCCTGCATTCCCTGTTTCAGCTGCCGTTCGGCGCCTTCATCCCCGCGGATCAGATACCCGGCAATCAGGCGCCGGGATTTGAAATCAACACCCCGCACACGCTGCAGCGGCACATGAAGATGCATGCGGCCAAACGCACCCTGATCAAAAAGCTGGAGCTCCTGATCATCGACGAGGTGAGCATGCTGCGGGCCGACCTGCTGGATGCCATCGACAACGTCTTGCGCCGCATCCGCCAGAGCGCGGCACCTTTCGGCGGGGTGCAGGTCCTGTTCATCGGCGATCTGCAGCAATTGCCGCCCGTCGTGAAGGACGCGGAGTGGCAGGTCCTGAAAAACTTTTACGCCTCGCCCTTCTTCTTCGAGGCCCACGCCCTTAAGGACCGGCCCCCCGTTACCATCGAGCTGGAAACCATCTACCGCCAGAGCGACCCTGCCTTCATCACGATCCTCAACCGCCTGCGCGATAGCCGCCTTACCCCTGAGGATATCGCCACCCTCAACCGCCGCCACCGGCCTGGATTCCGCGCTACGCCCGGCGACGGTTACATCTACCTGGCCACGCACAACCACATGGCCGAGCGCATCAACCGCGAGGAATTGGGGCAGCTGCCCGGGCAGCCGTTTCACTATCAGGCCGTCATTGAAAATGACTTCGATGAAAACAATTTTCCGGTGGAGGCCGTCCTAACCTTGAAGCCCAAGGCCCAGGTGATGTTCATCAAGAACGACGCATCAGGCGAGCAGAAGTTCTTCAACGGTCGCATCGGGACCGTGGAGGAGTTGACGCCCGATGCCGTCAAGGTGGCCTTCCCGGACGGCGCGCCTTCCATCTGGGTGGATACTTATACCTGGGAAAACAAACGCTTTACCCTCAACCCGGAGAGCAACGCCATCGAATCGCAAGTCATCGGCACCTTCACCCACTTTCCCTTAAAGCTGGCCTGGGCCATCACGGTGCATAAGAGCCAGGGCCTGACGTTCGAGAAGGCCATCATCGATGTATCCCGGGCCTTTGCCGCCGGTCAGGCATACGTGGCCTTGTCGCGGCTGACATCCCTGGAAGGGCTCGTGCTGACCGCGCCCTTTAAGCGCCAGGACATCGCGCACGACAAGAGCCTGCAGGCCTTCATGCGGCAGCCCAAGGACACCGGAAGTCTGCAGACCGTCCTGCAACGCGCGTCGCAGGCCTATCTGGGGCAGGTTGTCTTGGATGCATTCGATTTCAAGGCCCTCTGCCGCGAGATCGATTATTTTCTGCGCACCTACACCATGGATGCGAAGCACTCGGAGAAACAGAAGGACCTGCCCTGGGCGACCACACTGGCCGAAGACCTCAAGCCGGTCCGTGATGTAGGCGAGCGCTTCCTCAAGGAGCTGGGCACCATCCTGCACCCGGAGCGTGCAGAGGGCCTGCCGCATGTGCTCAGCCGCGTATCCGCGGCCAAGAGCTATTTCGAGCCACACCTGAAAGGTTTCTCGCAAAATATCATCGAGCACGGCAGCCTCTTGCAGGCACAAAAGAAGGGTATAAAGATGTATGTCCGCGAGCTGCAAGGCCTGGAGCTATTGTTCCACGGGCAGCTCCAGAAGATCTACAAGGCCCTGGCATTAGTAGAAACGCACCTGAATCATGGGGAGTTGACTCGCGCCGGGCTGGTTATGCCGGAGCATGAACATATGCGGGATGCACAGCCGAAGAAAGGCCCATCAGCGAAAGCGCCCAAGGGCTCCAAGCCGGACAAAGCGGACACGAAGCGCATGACCCTGGAGCTGTATCAGGCCGGCAAACCCATCAAGGCTATCGCGGCCGAGCGCGGCCTGACGCGCATCACCATCGAGAACCACCTGGCGCACTGGGTGGAACAGGGTGAAGTCGCTATCGGCGAGCTGGTCGAAGACAGGGCCGTGGACGAAATCGCCGCGGCCTTTGAGGGCCGGGATGAGCGCTATCTGGCCCCGGTGAAGACCCAGCTGGACAACCGATACGATTACGGAACGCTCCGCCTGGTCGCGGCCCATGTCAGACGACAGCGGACTCAAAGCGCATCCGAAAATACCGAGCAGGATGGATCAAACGCCGGGTAGCAGAGATGCCGGCCATCAAAACACAAGACCGCGCCCGTCCGGGCACTCTTGAATTCCTTAATTGCTTATGGCCTTCCCCTATGGGGTCTAT
>JBDKSM010000185.1:0-15847 GCA_039680665.1 Syntrophaceae bacterium
AGGTCAAATATGCCGACAGCCAGCACCCCGATTGGCTTTTCGAGCAGGGGCGGATCAGGCAGGATCTGGAAAAGCTGGCCTGTCTGCCGCAAGGCGTAGGCAGGGTGTTCCTGCTGCTGGATGAAAGCTTGCGCATCGATGTGCGGCATATCCAAGAGACAAGAGCTTTTGCGCGCCGACACAGCATCACGGTACTTTCCAACAACGAGGAATTTATGCGGGAAGCCGCCTGATGATCAGGATTAACACCGGAGAGCGCATCTCTGGATTGGGATCATTCGCATAGGGCATGTCCTTGCGGCTTTGTTGACTTCAGCAAGGCCCGGACGTATAGTGGGCCTTCCCGCGCAGTCACGAGAAAACCATGAGGAGTGAAGGTCATGTCACTTGAAGCGTTGCTGGCCCAGCGGACCGAAAGAATGGGCGCCAATGTCATCCGGGAGATCCTGAAGGTGGTCTCTCAGCCGGGGATGATCTCGCTGGCGGGGGGTATACCCGCCCCGGAGAGCTTTCCCCTGGAGATCATCAGCGAACTCACCGAACGTGTGGTCGTCACCTATGGCGCGCAGGCCTTTCAATACGATCTCACCGAGGGCTTTATCCCGCTGCGCGAGGCGCTTGCCGGTTATATTACCCCCAAAGGTATTACGGCCGGAGTGGATGAGATCATCATCGGCAGCGGATCGCAGGGTTTCCTCGACGCCCTTGGCAAGGCCCTCATCTCGCCCGGCGAGAGCGTGGCCGTGGAAGCGCCCACGTACTTAGGCGCCATCCAGGCCTTTAACCCCTATGAACCAACGTATGTGCGCATGGATACCGACGATGAAGGACTCATCCCGGAATCGCTCGATGAGGTCCTGAAGGAAAACCGCATCAAGCTCATCTATCTCGTGCCGACCTTTCAGAACCCGACCGGCCGGACCATTCCACTGACTCGCCGCCGGGCCATCGCCGAGATCATCCAGCGTCACGGCGCCCTGCTCATCGAGGATGATCCGTACAGTCCCTTGCGCTACCGCGGTGAGGTCCTGCCTCCTATCAAGACCTTTGCGCCGGAGAATGTCGTCTACATCAGCACGCTCTCCAAGGTCTTCGCGCCGGGACTGCGTCTGGGCTTCTGCGTGGCGCCGGCGTTGATCCGGCGCTGGATGGTGCTCGTCAAGCAGGGCGTCGATCTGCATACGAGCACCTTCAACCAGGCCCTGGCCGCCGAATACCTCTCCGGCGGATATCTTGACCGGCACCTGCCCAAGATCATCGCCTTGTACCGGCCGAAGCAGGAGGCCATGCTGAGCGCCCTGGAAAGGTATTTCCCGTCCGGATTCCACTGGTCCCGGCCCGAAGGCGGCATGTTCCTGTGGGTCGAGGGTGAGCTCGATACCGAGGCCCTCTATGCCAAGGCCGTCCAGCGTAACGTGGCCTTTGTCCCGGGGCGCTATTTCTACACCAACCGGGAAGAGGGTCTGGGAACCATGCGCCTCAACTACACCATGAGCGATGCGGCGACCATCGAGAAGGCCGTGTCGATCCTGGCGGCGGTGATCAACGAAAATTTACCCTAGCACCGCTCCGGCGAAGCGTATGAGCCGGTTCGGACAACGGATGCATAGTTCAGGCCCTTGAGCGTGCCTGATCCGCAATAGCGAAGAAGAAACGGTGCTTTTGCGGCGGCGAAAAATTTATAAAAAAAAGGCATATGGAAATGATAGGGGGATTCTACGTGCGACGCCAGGCAGGCGTATTGTTGAGTCTTGTGTTTGTGCTCGGTCTCGTATCCACGGCCGCGGCCCAGCCGCCGATGATCAAGACCCAGGCGCCGGGCTACTACCGCATGATGCCGGGGGACTTCGAGATCACGGCCTTGTACGACGGCCGGATCGACCTGGACGCCAAACTGCTACACGGCGCCCCGGCCTCCGGGATTCAAAACGAGCTCAAGCGCATGGTTATCCCCGGACCCACGCTGCCGACTTCGGTGAATGCCTATCTGATCAATACCGGCTCGCACCTGGTGCTCATTGACGCCGGCGCGGCCAAGGTTTTCGGCCCCACCTTGGGCGGCGTGCTGCCGAACCTCAAGGCCGCCGGGTATGACCAGGCCGATGTCGATGCCGTGTTCATCACCCATCTGCACGGCGACCATATGGGCGGTCTCCTGGACGAATCGGGCAAACCCGCCTTTGCCAAGGCCGTGGTCTATGTCTCCCAGGCCGAAAACGATTTCTATCTTTCCCCTACCGTTGCCGACAAGATGCCCTCCGGCCTCAAGCCGTACTTCAAGATGGCGCGTGACATTGCCGCGCCCTATATCGCCCTGGGGAGATGGAAGACCTTTGTGGGCGCCGACCTCCCGATCCCGGGCATCAAGGCCCTGGCCATCCCGGGTCATACCCCCGGACACACGGCCTACGAGGTGCAGAGCGGCGATCAGACGCTCGTGATCTGGGGTGATCAGGTGCATGTCATGGCGGTTTAGATGGCCAAGCCTGAAGTTTCCATCGACTTCGATACGGATCAGAAGCAGGCCGTGGCCGCGCGCCGGGCGCTGTTCAAACGCCTCGCCGCCGCTAAAACCCTGGTGGCCGGCATGCCTATGCCCTTACCCGGCATCGGCCGGGTGCGCCCTGATGGCGTCAAGAGCTATATCTGGCCGCCCATCGAGTATGCACCCGTGCCCTGAAGATGAGAGATTGATTGCCGGTCAGACTTCAAGCCGACGGGGACTTGCGCCGAAACGATTACCATGCGTTGTCCCCGGTGTGCGTATGAACAGGAAGAAGGCAGCGAATGCCGCCAGTGCGGATTGATCTTCGAGCGCTACCGGCGCGCCGATGTGCGTCCTGCCGGTCTCACCATGGCCGCACCGAGTCCCTGGCGCGAGCTGCTCCTGGGGGAAAACACATCTTCTCCCGAGACCTTCAGCCTGGTGCTGCGCGCCCTGCTCCTGGCCGCCCTGATCCTCTGGGGCCTCGCGATCATGTGGGCCACACCGGCTGAAACCGGAGAAGCGCCCGGTTTCCTGCACCTGGTCAACACGCCTTTCCATGAGGCCGGCCATATCCTGTTTCGGCCCTTCGGCGCCCTGCTCACCTCACTGGGCGGCAGCCTCGGCCAGCTCCTCATGCCGCTGGTCTGCTGCCTGACCCTGCTCTTAAAGACCCGCGATCCCTTCGGCGCCGGTGTGGCTCTGTGGTGGCTGGGTCAGAACTTCATCGACATCGCGCCCTACATCAATGACGCCCGCGCGGGTGAGCTGATGCTTTTGGGCGGCAATACCGGGCAATCCAGCCCGTACGGATTCCACGACTGGGAATTCATTTTAACCGAGCTCGGTATCCCGCAATGGGATCATGGACTGGCCTGGGGCGCACACCTCGTCGGGGCGGGCATCATGATCCTTGCGCTGCTGTGGTGCGGCCTGGTCCTCTGGCGGCGCTACCGAGCTTGTCCGGCGCATTGAATTCGCAAGGTTTGTGCAAGATGTTAAATTGCTTGCGGATCTACAAAAACCACGGTTGACAATATCGAAGCTGTCTATTAATTATCTATTGAATAATCGAAGAGATGTAATTCGGTTCCGGAGGGGAATAGAATGTCACGCTTTTGCACCCTTTCCGTATCAAGGACCGTTCAAGGACGCGGCAGGCAACTCTCAGTTCGTAAGCCTCACCCATGCCTACGCGTTTGCTCGCTATGGTTCGGTATTCTCCTGCTCGCGCTTGTCGTGGGGATAGCTCTCCCGGGCGGCATATCCGCGGCCCAACCGGTCAAGGATGCCGGAACGATTCTGAAAAAGATCGACGACCTGTGGCGGGGGGCTTCCTCCAAGGCCCTGGTCAGCATGCACGTCAAGACCGCACATTGGGAGCGGACTTTAGTCATGGACGTCTACTCCGAGGGTACGGAGAAGTCGCTGGTCAAGATCCTCAAACCATTGAAGGAACAAGGGATCGCCACCCTCAAGGTAGGGAGCGAGATCTACAACTATCTGCCCAAGACCGACCGCACCATCAAACTCACGGCCGCCATGATGATGGGGTCCTGGATGGGAAGCCACTTCACCAACGACGACTTGGTAAAGGAAAGCCGCCTGTCCGAGGACTATATACCGCAGATCACCTTTTCCGGCTCTCTCGACGGCCTGGACACCATCGAAATCACGCTGACGCCGAAACCCCAGGCCGCCGTGGTGTGGGGCAGGATCGTGCTGGCCGTGCGCGGTGACGACCAGCCCCTCAAGGAGACCTACTACGATGAAGACGGCCGGGTCGTGCGCGTCCTGACCTTCGATGACTACCGCCGGGTATCGGGCCGTCTGGTGCCCATGCATATGAAGATGACGCCTAAAGACAAGCCAGGTGAATTCACCGAGATCACCTATGAAACGCTGGCCTTTGATGTCAGCCTGCCGGCGGGATTCTTCTCCTTAAGCGAGCTGAAGCGATGAAGGTCTGGCGCCTGGCTTTCCGGCAGATCCAGCGCAACCGACGTCGCAGCCTGATCACCATCTTCGCCATGGCCTTTTCGCTGGCCATCCTGGTGATCTACATAGCCCTGATCGAAGGGATGGTACGGGATACGTACGTGAACGCCGTCATGCTCGATATGGGCCAGGTGCAGGTGCATGCCCCGGGATATCTGGACACGAGATCCATCTACCGCCGCATCGAGCATCCTCAAGCGCTCCTGGCCGCCTACAGGGCCGCAGGGTTTAACGCCAGTGCGCGTCTCTTTGCCAGCGGTCTGTGCGCCAAGGGGGCCTCATCGGCCGGCGTGGTGCTGCGCGGCGTGGATCCGGTGGCCGAAGCCCGCACCACCCGCCTGCCGCGGCATATGCAGGAAGGCCGGTGGCTGGCGGCCGGGCGCGATATGGACGTTGTGCTGGGCAAGCGCTTGGCCCATGCGCTCTCCGCGCGCATCGGCGATACGGTGGTCATCGTGGCCCAGGCCGCGGACGGTTCGCTGGCCAACGAGATCTTCAGCGTGCGCGGCATCGTGAAGGCCGTGAATGAAAATGTCGACCGGGCCGGGTTCTTCATCACCGACCAGGCCTTCCGCAATCTCATGGTCATGCCGTCGGGCAGTCATGAGATAGTCATCACGACCTCCCTGGATGCTGATCTGAAGACAACCGTCGCGCGGATCAGAAGCCTGTCGCCGGGCCTGGATGTGCGCACCTGGGAGCAACTCCTGCCTGCCATGCGGGAGATGATCGGCGCCATGGATGCCTTTCTTTTCATTACGCTGGGCATCACGTACATCGCCATCGCCATCGTCACCCTCAATGCCATGCTCATGGCGATCTTTGAGCGTATCCGCGAATACGGCCTGACCAAGGCGCTCGGCGTTGGGCCCTGGGAGGTCTTCCTCCAGGTCATGATCGAGACCCTGCTCATGGCGGGCGCCGCCGCCTTCATCGGTCTGGCCTCCGGCATTCCCCTGACGCTGTGGCTTCAAACCCATGGGATCGACATGTCCGGCTTCATGCAGGGCGCCACGCTTTCGGGCGTGGCCATCGACCTTCTCTGGCGCGCATGGCTTACACCCCGTGTGGTGTTCTGGCCGCTTATCTTCCTGTTCTTCTTCTCTCTGCTGGCGGCGTTCTATCCGGCCGTGAAAGCCGCCCGGCTCGACCCCGTCAAGGCGCTGCACCACTCTTGAGGGAGGATGCGGATGCTTTTGCGCATGGCATGGAGGAATCTCTGGCGCAACCGTCGCCGCACCTTGATCACCTTGGTCGCGATCGCGTTCGGCTTTTTGCTGTCCGTGAGCTTCACGGTCTTCAGCGATGGGTATTACGGGCAGATGATCGATGCAGCCGCGCGCATGGGGGCAGGGAATCTCACCCTGCAACCCCTCGGGTATCAAACCAAGCCGGAGGCCGGCAAGGTCATCGCGGATACGCCCGTGTTGATCAGAACGGTCCTCAAGACCGCGCACGTGCGGTTTGCCGCGGAGCGGGTCATCAGCCAGGGCATGGCCGGAACGGCCGTGGACACCACCGGCGCCGGTATCCTGGGGATCGATCCGGCGGCTGAAGGAAGACGGCTGTTCATTCTGGATCATGTCGTTCAAGGCTCCGGCCTTACCTCAACCTCAGGGTCCCAGGCGCTGGTCGGCAGCCTCATGGCCAGGCAGCTCGAGCTGAAGATCGGCAGGAAGTTCGTTATCACCACCACGGATCGCCACGGCAATGTGGTCAGCGGCCTCTTAAAGGTGTGCGGCGTCTTTACCACCGGCGTGGACGAGGTCGACCGCTCCATCATCGTGGCGCCGATCGATTATCTGCGCGCTCTCGTGGGATATGCCCCGAGCGAGGCCACCCAGGTGGCGGTCTTCCTCGATTCCGCCCGCCATACGGACGCGGTCTGCGCCAGCCTGAGCTTAGCGGCCAGGGCCCATCGGGCCGAGGCGCTTTCCTGGCAGGTCATGATGCCCGATCTGGCCGGCCTCATCACCTTGGACAAGGCCGGCAATTATTTCTTCCAGACCTTTATCTTTCTACTGATCATGGCCGGGATCCTGGATACCGTGCTGATGGGGGTCATGGAGCGCCTGCGCGAGTTCGGCGTCATGCTGGCCGTCGGAATGACCCCCGGCCGTGTCTGGTCCTTGATCATGCTGGAGACCTTCTGGCTGGGCGTGGTCGGCCTGATCGTGGGCGCCCTGGTGAGCATCCCGGTGTATTGGTACCTGCACTCCTTCGGGGTCGATCTGAGCCCCTTGATGCAGGAGAAGCAGGTCGCGGGCGGAGTGGTTCTGGATCTTTTCATTCGGGCACGCTTCCAGGCGGGCCATATTGCGAACATCTTCGGCGGGGTGTTCGCCCTGATCCTGGTCGCAGGTCTGTATCCGGCCTTTCTGGCCGCCCGGACCAGACCGGTCGAGACCATGAAAATTATCTAGGAGGCAGGCATGAGCGCTCAGATCGTATGCATGGAACAGGTGGACAAGATCTATGTCAACGGCGAGGAAAAGACCTATGCCCTGCAAAACATGAATCTCACCCTTAACCAGGGCGAATTCACGGCCCTGTGCGGACCGTCGGGCTCGGGCAAGACCACGGCCTTGAACCTGATCGGCATCCTGGACAGCCCCAGCAAGGGCCGGATCGTAGTGGAAGGCAAAGACCTCGGCACGCTGACGCGCAGCGCCCAGGCCGCCATGCGCAAGCAGCGCATCGGGTTCATCTTCCAGGCCTACAACCTCATCCCGGTGCTCTCGGTCTATGAGAACGCGGAATTCGTGCTTATGCTCAAAGGTGTGCCGATGCCCGAGCGCCGCGCCAAGGTCATGGCCATCCTGGATATCGTGGGCATGGCGGACAAGGCTGATCGCCGGCCGCATCAGATCTCGGGCGGCCAGCAGCAGCGCGTGGCCATCGCCCGCGCGGTGGCGGGCGAGCCGGCCCTGGTCCTGGCCGATGAGCCCACGGCCAACGTGGATTCCAAGACCGCCGATGGCCTGTTGGATCTCATGGAACGCCTTAATACCCAGCGCGGCGTGACCTTTCTGTTCTCCACGCACGACCCGCGCGTCATGGAACGGGCGCGTCGCATCGTGACCCTCAAGGACGGGACGGTCACGAACGATAGCGTTAAGCAATAGATGCGCGTTACCGGCCTGATCTTTTTCATCCTGGCGGTGCTTGTGTCCTCGGAGGCGTTGGCCTTTTACGAGCATGCCGGCGACAAGGGATCGTTCAAGGCCCGCCTGGCCGTGGATCTGAGCTCGGGCTTTGCGGCCTACCCCGGGCCGCGGGAGTTCTACCCCGAGCAAACGCAAGGGGTAAACAGCCTTGTTTTGCGGATCCTCGGGGATGCCGCGTGGGAAGATCGGGCGCGTCTGGAACTGAACGCCTACCAGCTCACCGGCACGCGCCAGCAGCGCGCCCTCAATCAGAACGCATCGGATGAACCCTATCGCTACCTGCGGATGCGGCGGATCTTCAGCGATACCGAGGACTACGAGGCCCTGGCCGGCTTGGACCAAGCCAGCCTCAAGCTCTATGCCGATCCCTTTGAGATTGCGGTGGGCCGGCAGCCCATCGGTCTGGCCAACAATTTCATCTTCACCCCCAACGACCTCTTTTACCCTTTTGGCGCCACGGCGGTCGATCGGGAGTTCCGGCCGGGCGTGGACAGCCTGCGCCTTAACCTCAAGACCGGCGCCCTTTCGGGTCTATCGATTATCTCAGTCATGGGCTATGACCGGGATGAGAGGCCCGACTGGGATCGTTCGGCCGCGCTCGTCAGCGGGGTCGCCAATCTGAGCGGCACGGCCGTGAGTTTCTTGGGCGGCAAGGCGGACGGGCGGCATCTGGCGGGTCTGGGCTTAAGCGCCGAGGCCTTGGGTCTGGGCTGGCGCCTGGAGGGCAATTATTCCCGCCCCACAACCTACACCCAGGATCCTTATGTCCAGATCAGCCTCGGGTTTGACAAACGCTGGGCCAGTTCTTTGCACTTGGTCGTGGAATACTATTACCATGAAAACGGCCGGAGAGATCCCGAGGATTACCTGAGCCGCCTGAGCGATCCTCTGCTGATCATGGACCCGTACTTCGGCCGGCACTACCTGGGGCTGACCCTCATGGGAGAAGCGTCGCCCCTCTTTACCGTTGAGACCGTGGCGATCGTGAATCTCGATGACGGTTCCGCTGTCTTCGGCCCGGCCGTGATCTACAACGCCGCGGATGAAATCGAGTTCATCCTGAGCGCCGAGCTGCCATACGGAAAAAGAACCGATGTCGGCCTTACCGGTCCGGACATCGGTTCTGAATACGGCCTCTACCCCAGAATCTTCAATCTGCTGGGGCGCATATACTTCTAGGACCAACCTCTATCAGGGTTTGTTCAGCCGGTGGTACATGGCCTTATTCCGCTTGTAGATGGTGACGAACTCGCCATAGAGCTGATCGTAGATGCCGCGGTTGGCTTTCTCGGGGGTATAGGTGCCCTGATATTCGATTAAGGCGGGGATATTCTCGAACGTTATGTGTCCCAGTGCCACGGCGGCGATGAAGGCCGCGCCGCGCGCATTGGCCTGCATGGGGTCCTTGACCTGGCGGATGGTGCGGTCCAGGACATCGGCGAAGATCTGGCACCACACGCTCGACTTGGCACCGCCGCCCACCATGGTGAGGGGGTCCAGCTTGCGGCCGATGAAACGCTCCACGTACTTAAGGCTCCAGCGCGTATTGTAGGCCACGCCCTCCAGAACGGCGCGCACCATGTGGTCCTGGTTGGTGGTCTTGGATACGTTGAACAGCCCGGCGCGCAGCCGGTTGTCGTCCACCGGTGTGCGCTCGCCATTGAGCCAGGGCGTGAAGATCAGCTTATGGCTGCCGGCCGGGACGCTGGCGGCAATGGCATCCAGTTCCTCATAAGGACTCACCGCGGGTTTGTCCTTCAAGAGTCGGCCTTCATGGTAGATGATATTGTCGAAGAGGAAGGCCAGCGCCCCGCCGGCGATGTCCTGCTCGTTGGCGCTGTAGTACTTGCCGGGTATGGAGGTCGGGAACGAGGCGATGGAATGCAGCAAGTCGGTCTTTTTGAACGGCACGATGCACTGCACCCAGGAGGAGGTGCCGATATAGATATGGCCCTCGTAATCGCGCACCGCGCCCGAACCGATGCAGGCGCATTGGTGGTCGGGCGAACCCATGACCACCCGGACCTCACGCCCCAGGCCGATCTCGTCCGCCACCTCGGGCCGGATGCGACCCAGGATATCGATCGAATTGCGCATGGGCGGTAGTTTGTCTTTGTCGATCCCCAGGATGCTGATGAGCTTGTCGTCGTAGCGCATGTGGTTGATGTCGCGGATGTCGGTGACCCAGAAGAGCTGCATGGAATCGTACGAGGCCGCGCATTCCCCGGTCAGGCGCATATTCAGGTAGTCCTTGCTGGGCAGGAACGTGTCGGTCCTGGCATACACCTCCGGGAAGGCATGCTTGATCAGGAGCACGTGCGCGATATCGTCCTTGCCCGAGAGCGTCGGTCCGCCCGCGGTTTTGGGGATCCAGCGCATGATCCGGAACAGGTTGTAGCCCTCGATGCTGGGAAAACCGCCCATGAGCCGCTTGATATACGGCGCCCCGCGCGAGTCCATCCAAGTGATGGCGGGCATGAGGTGTCGGCCGTCCTTGTCAACGGCCACGGTGCTCGAAAAGGTGCTCGAGACGCATACCGCCGCCACATCCTGTTTGGGCACCACGTTTCTGGCCATCAGTCGCCTGGATGCTTGTAACAGAGCTTGCCACCAGGCCTCCGGGTCCTGCTCGGCCCCGCCGCCCGGCAGGAAGGTGATGGGCGTGGGGGCGTATTCGAAGGCCATGACCAGGCCCTGCACCGAGACAATGGCCGCCTTAATACCGGACGTACCGTGGTCAATGGCCAGGATATATTTTTTTTCCATGAAGGCTTAGATGTCCAGCGTGGTGAGACGGCCGTTTTCGTCGATCTGCTGCACGAGCACGCCGCCGAAGGATTGGCCGCCTTCCTTCTTTTTATCGAGCTGCATGACCTTCGGCACCAGGGCGATGAAGTCGGCCGGGTTGATGCAGCCTTCGGGCGGCAACGCCCCCTTGGCGGTGATCTTGCCCTGCTGGAACAGGATCACGCCCATGGCGGCCGGGATGCCCGTGCCTTCTCCCAGGGCCTGGCTCTGTGAGGCCATGTGGAAGCGGAATTCCCGGTAAGCGCCGTTCTTCTTGCCTTTCACGATCACGGTCAGGCAGCCGCGCTGCGTGCCGAATTTAGTCTGTCTGAGGATTTTCTCGCGCTCTCTGATAATATAGGCCATGGCGAAATCATAGGGCGTGACGCTGGTACCCTTGACGTCCAGCGGCTCCTTGCTGGCCAGACCGAGTCCGCACAGATCGCGCGTCAGGTTGTAGTATTCATTGGGGATGACCGAGCCCTTGTTGGTGACCTGCCTGGTTTTGATGTAACGCGGCATGGTGATCTGTTCGGGGTGGGGGTAGGGATAGAGCGGCACCTCGCCCAAGACCGGGAAGGTGAAGCTCTGGCGCAAGGCCAGCCCTGAGGGCTCGAAGTATTTCACATAGGCGAGCTTGCCGTTCAGGTACATGGGGATGTCGATGGTCATACAGTGAAAACGGTGGCCGATCACGCCTTCGCCCTCGATGGGTTCGCCGCCGTGGGCGTGGAAGATGTCGATGGCGTCGGTTTCATCCAGGAGGGTATCGGCCGCGAATTTGCCCAAGAGGTTGGATACGCCGGGCGAGTTGCCCATACCGATCACGGCCGTGATTCCGGCCGCCTTGGCTTGGGAATCCATGTCCAGGATCTCCTGGGTCACATCCACGTCGTCGCAGATATCGATATAGTTGATGCCCAGCTCGATCACGGTGGCGAGCACGGTCTTGACGGTCTTGAAGAACGGTCCCACGCAGTTGAGCACGATGTCTGATCCCTGAATCGCCGCACGGATGCTTGCGCTGTCCGAGGCATCGACCTTGACGGCCGAGACCTTGGGCCCCAAGCTGCGGGCGATCTCCTCGGCCTTGGCGATATTCCAGTCGCCGATTGCGACCTCGCTGAACATATCCTGACTTGCCAGGGTTTTCACGGCTACGCTGCCTACCGCTCCGCAGCCTCCCAGTACGATGACCTTTGCCATACCCACCTCCAGTGCTTGTCTTTTCTAAAATTAAACTTAGTTCAGATTAAAAGCAAGCGCAAATCTTCCATGGCTGGGAAGCGATGTTGAAATCGGTAGTCAGGTGCCGAGATGCGGCAGAAGCCGGACGAACTCCGTGATCAGCTCCTCATACTGGGCCTTGGGGTCCAGGGAGGTGTAACCCATGATGCGGCTGTTGTAGAGCGAGATCATCCCGTGCAATAGGCTCCAGACCGCGATGAAACGACGCTGGACATCATCATCGCCCGGATCGGCATGGCCACCCATGAAGGCCGCCACGGCCTTAAGCGCCAGTAGCACGATCTCCATGGAGGTGCGGTATTCGATCTCCGAGAGATTCTCCAGTGGCGTGCCCACGTAGTCATTGTGTTTGGGCGTCGGGTACGTGAACATGATGTCGTAATAGCTGCTGTGGGTTAGGCCGAAGGTCAGATAGGCCCTCGCCAGCTCGATTCCGCGCTGGAATGGGTCGCTGCGGCTTTTGTAGGCCTTCAAGAGCTGTTTGTGGAGCATGTCGAAGCCGCGGATCTCCAGGGTGATATAGAGTTCGTCCTTGTTCTTGAAATAATTGTAGATGTTGGGCGCGGTCATGCCGATCTTGGCGGCCAGGCTCCGCATGGTCAGGGCGGCGAATCCTTCCTGCACGATAATATTCAAGGCGCCTTCCAGGATGCTTTTCCGGATCTCCTCGACCTCTTTGACGTCCCTTGCTTTTTTCATCACGGCTAGATACTACCCGGGTTTCTTTTTCCAAGTCAAGGCCGGGTGGGTTTTGCACACGCCAAACCAGACCTCGTCCAGGGCAACGCTGCTTTTGTTGCCGACCGCCGCGGATGCTCGGATGGATTGGATACGGCTCGTCTAGCCATGAAAGGAGCTTAAGGGGAAACAGCGTCTGAAACTGTTTCCCCTCTCGTCTTCCGTCTAGTCGCCCCTGTCCTGAAGGATGCGTCTACACGCTAAGCCGGATTCGAAAAGAAGGCCGTCATGATCTTGGCAACGACCTGGTAGAAGCTTGTTCTGGCATGCTTGCCGAGGTTTTCGGCCACGATCAGCGCGAAATTGTGCAGGTGTTCATCCAGGGTCTTTTTCTGAAGCAGGGTGGCATAGTCCTCAATCTTGGCGTCGCCTGCCTTGATGCCGTCCATCTCCTTGAAGGACAGGAAGGCCATGAATTCGAGTTCGACGGCGATGTGATCGGGGGGGAGCCGGAAATTTTCCTCTACCTTCAAGCCGGCGTCATAATAGAGGCGCGCGATGGCGAAGGTCGACTCGTCGTACAGTTTGCCCTCATTGTAGACCGACTCGAAGAGATAGACCAGACGGCGGGGTTTGGAGGCAAAACACATCCACGTGTAGTCTTTCTCGATATCAAGGAGCATGGCCGCCTGATCGACAGACGGCGCGGTGTATTCTTTCTGCAGCGTTTTCAGATACGCTTCCTGATCCATGATTCCCAGAACCTCGAGGGCCTTGAGGAGTTCTCGTATGAAATCTCCCCGGCAGAGGCCTTTCACGAGATCCTTGTCAGGGTAATTAAGTGCCTGGGCCAGCAGGGAGCACAGGGTCGCTCTGGCCAATGCATGTTGAAGTTTTTTCTCGGATTCTTCCATCGTATTTTCACCATTCCTTCCGCCATGTATATCCGTTCCTTCATGGGCGATGAAGCCTGCGTTTAAGAGGATGAGAACGAGCGGAACGGCTTAAGCGCCGCCCCGCTCGCCTTTGACGGCCGGCTATTCTTTGGTCGGCTTCTTCTTTTCCTCATCCTCCACGCGGGCTTTCCTCTCGCTGAAGCGCGTGAACCCTCCAATGGCCACCGCGGCTATCGCCGTGGGTACGGTGAAGGTATCGCCCATTGAGACGCTCTTCGTGATGTCCTTCACCGGGACCTCCGGATAACCGAAGGTGACCGGATCGGTCTTGGCCAGGATGAAGACATGCGTGCCGCCGTTTTCCTTCATGCCGTAGATCTTCAAGTTGTTCCGGGCCGCGAGCGTCTTCGCCTTTTCCAGCATGGCATTGTACTCGCCGAACTGCAGGGCGCCGGTCGGGCAGACCTCCACGCAGGCCGGCACCTTGCCCTCATTTATCCGGTGAGAGCACATGCTGCACTTAACGATCTTCCGTGTTTCGGCGTCAAACTGGGGGACGTGGAATTTGCACACATGCACGCAGGTCTGGCAGCCGATGCATTTCTTGGCGTCATACAGGACTGTTCCGTAATCCGATTTGGTGAGGGCCTTGCCCGGGCAGTTGGCAACGCAGTCCGGATCGATGCAGTGCATACACCGCTTCTGATAAAGGCCGTCGTCATTGATCTGGACAAAGGTCCTGAAAAGACCCTTGGCCGCCTGGTCGTGATATCTGAACTCCTGGATGCACCGGTATGCGCAGGAGTTGCAGCCCGTGCAGTACGTGTCATCCAGCAATATGGCATATTTTTTCATGTTTCATCACCTCACGATATCTTTTTGATGCTGACGAAAACATCTTCAACCCACCCCATACCGGTCGGATCGTGTTTCTTTGACATGGCAGGGTTCTTCTGCGGTACGAGATCGCCGTCCCGGTAGCCGAAGTTGGCGGCCACCTTCAGGTTCTTGGCCCGGTGCCCGATGCCGTGGAAGAGAAGCACGCAGTCCTTCCTGACGACACGTGACGTAAGGTGGAGCAGTGCCTTCTGGGGCCTGGGAAGGTCCTTCATGCAATTCGGATCGTTCTCCATGAGCACCTTGTCCCCTTCCTTGAGACCCAGCTGCGCGGCTGCCTCGGGATTCATCCACACCGTGTCCATGTGGTTACGGATGGTGACCTCTTTGAGGACCGCGTTGTTGATGAAGTTGGGATCGGCGTGCATGTGCCAGGGTGCCCGGGTGACGAGCATGGAAAACTTGAAGTCCCCTGAGGCTGCTTGCCAGCGGGGGGCCCAGATGGGCAGCGGGCTGTGGCCCACTTCGGCGAACTCGTCAATGTATATACGGACCCTTCCTTTGGGCCTGCCATAAGCGATCTCCTCGATCTGCTTGTAGTTCTGGTATGGCTTCTTGTCGATCCAGAAACCGCCCTTCTTCATGAAATCGGCGGCGTTCTCGGCTATGCCCATCTTCTGGACGGCCACATCCCCCAGGTTCGTGGGGATCTTCTTGTCGGGGTTGCCGCTTCCGTCCGTGGTCCAGAATTTCGGGGCCAGGGCCATGCCGATCTTGGCGGCGAATCCGCCCCAGCCGATCTGGTCGCCCGGCAACTTCTGTACCGGCGAGCCGCCGACGATGCATGGGTACTTGGGGAAGTAGAGGCGCAGATCCATCTTGCCTTCTTCGAACTGGTGGGGGGCCGGGATGACGTAGTCGCAGAAGTAGCCCAGGTCGTCGAGATAGAGGTTCCAGTCCACGACAAGCTCCAGCTTGTCCGTGGCTTTCTCCAGCATCTGGGACTGGATCATGGAGAAGAGGCCGCGGTGGGGATTTCTGAAGAAAGCGACCTTTGTGCGGTTGGTCTTGTAGAGACCCCATCCCACCATGCCGTAGTGACCGGGTGCCGAGAAATCTTTGTTCCTATATATATTGTCGGTGACCGGGAACTCGTTGCGGAAGTCGACCGGGTTGGCCGGCTGCTCGGGGTAGGGATACAAAGGAGGGGATATCTCATCGATCCAGGGTATCTTCACATCGTGGAGAAGGAGGACCCCGCCTTCATGGTCTATGGATCCCGACAGGGTGTTCAGGATCTGGATGGCATGACGGAGCCTCCAGCTGTTGGCATAGTTGGGGCCGGCAGCGTCACGCTTGTAGGTGGGGACCATGGAATAGGGGGCTGCAGCTGCGAAATCCAGGGCGATCTTCCGGATGGCTTTGGCGGGAACGTCGCTGATCTTTGAGGCCCACTCGGGCGTATAGGTCTTCGTTCCTTCCTTCAGGAGCTGCATGACCGGTTTCGCACTGACTTGTTTTCCGCCGACGCTCACCTTGAAGGGGCCGCCGTCCAGGGCCGGTGCATCGCAAACGTCGATAGGCTCTGCTTTCTTGTGCTTGGTGCACCAGGAGAGGAACCTGTCGTCTTCCGTCTTCAGAACGGCCTTGGTATCCTCGTCGACCAGGGCGATCGCGTCGGAGTACTTGTCGATGAAGGAGGCATTGTACTTGCCCGCCTTCAGGATCACGTTGATCATGGCCAGGGCCAC
>JBDKSM010000186.1:0-8637 GCA_039680665.1 Syntrophaceae bacterium
TCTTTCATGATAACCAAGGCGTCAAACACTGAACCCTTTGCATTGATGGACCAGACGTCTTTCTTTTTATCCAGAATGTCCCTTACCAGTTTCATGCAAGTTCCTCCCTAGCAAATTTAAAATCCGATGCAAATCATTGCGCAGTATATCACTATAGATATCGAAGGCATGGAAGTCAACACCATATTTATGCTGGGGGACATTTCTTAAGAGCTTTGGCATCTAGCCCTATCGCCGCTTGACAAAGTATAACTTAAGTTATACCGTACGTTCATGAAGACGGCGATATCGATTCCCGATTCAGTTTTTGAAGCTGCTGAAAAATTCGCGAATAGAGTCGGCGTATCACGGAGCCAACTCTATACAAAAGCCGTAAAAGAATTCTTAAAAGAACACCAGAACGATTCGGTTACAACAAAACTCAACGAAGTATATTCAGAAGAATCCTCTTGCCTGGACCTTGTTGGTCATAATCTTCAGTATTCATCTCTCCCAAAGGATGAATGGTGATAGGCAGGGGGGAGCTATGGTGGGCATCGCTGCCCGCACCTGCCGCGTCTGAACCAGACTTCCGACGACCACTGCTGGTTATGCAATCAAATGATTTTAATCAAAGTCGAATAAGCACAATCATTGCGGTGGTTATTACTTCCAACCTTCGATTAGCTGATGCGCCGGGCAATGTGCTGCTATCGAAAAAAGAATCCGGTTTGCCGAAACAATCCGTGGTCAACGTGTCACAGCTCATCACCGTGGATAAATCCATTTTCACCGAGAAGATCGGCAGCCTTGGATTACTCAAACTGAAAGAGGTGGAAGCCGGAATCCGCCTGGTGCTGGCCTTGTGAACATTTCAACCAGAACTATACGTCCCTTGCGGCACGGGCAAGACCTCGTCTTGGCCCGTGGCACACAGTGTGACAGTGGAATCAAGATTCTTGTAATGGCCGCCCGCCCAGAATGATGGATAAAAAGCTTTAAGTTATACCTAAGAAAGAGGATTCCATGGATAAATATGCATTGAGAATCTTCCAACGTGAGACAGAAAGACAGTGTAGATTCGCAGTGATGGCATATGAGGATCTACATAATGCTCAGCAAGCAGCTGATATGGACCGATTCTGGTATTCCGTTCAGTCTTTTCTTGTTGCGGCGGGTAACGTTTCCAAACTACTCTGGCCGGGGCGGCCTTCTGCGCATACTCCAGAACGAGCCAAGGAACTTAGAAGCTCCCTTGGTGTGGATGATAGTTCTCCATTAGCCTCAAGAACCTTCAGGAATCATTTTGAACACTTCGACGAACGTCTTGAGAATTGGGCTACCTCATCCAAGCAAAAAGGCTTCGCCGATTCAAATGTCGCTCCTGCCGGAAAGATTTTAGGATCTAATCCCGAAGACTGTCTTCGTAACTTTGACACAACAAAAGGCGCAGTCACTTTTAGAGGTAACGAGTACATACTAAAGCCCATAGTAGATGCCATTTTGGCGATACATCAGCAAGCTCTGACCGAAGTCATCAAGGTTCCCTAGTAACAGGGAAATAGATATACCCAGGTCAACACAGCCGATCGTCAAGCTCCGGCTGATTTTTTCGTTCCAGAACCTCGATTCCGTTTCTCAATCAAGATGCCATCGAGGAGGCAAGGAGGGGGACGACGAGGTGGAACAATTCCGCAGGATAGCTGAACTGGATGTAACGTAAGACATGCCCACATGGGAGAAGGATTCAAATCACGAAGAGGTTACTCTAATGCAGGCAGACAGCGCGCCAGAACAAAGCAGACCGAGGAGCAACGAAGTCGTGGAGCGAGGTGTATAAATAATACTCCGCAGCTCCACGACGAGGAAGCGACGTGGGTATGCAAAGTTCTGGCGCGCTGTCTCTGAATCACTCGCGGTACATTGCTTCTATTTGGTCTCTGTACTGCGCATAAATCGCCTTGCGCTTGACCTTCATGGTCGGGGTCACCTCGCCGTCCTCGGTGTAGAGCTTCTTGTCCAAGAGGATGAACTTGCGGATGTTCTCCACGCGCGCGACCTGGTCGTTGACCTTGTCGATCTCGCCCGAGATCAGCTTCCTGACATCCTCGGCGCGCGTGAGGCTGGCAAAGGTGGTGTACTGGACCTTGTGGTCCTGGGCCCACTTGACCACGTTCTCCTCGTCGATCACGATCATGGCGGTGATGAACTTGCGCCGGTCGCCGATCACCACGGCGTCGTTGATGTAGGGCGAGAACTTGAGCAGGTTCTCGATATATTGGGGAGCCACGTTCTTGCCGCCCGCCGTCACGATCAGGTCCTTCTTGCGGTCCGTGATCTTGAGGTAGCCCTCGGCGTCCACCTCGCCCACGTCGCCGGTATGGAACCAGCCGCCTTCCAGGGCTTCACGCGTGGTGGCCTCGTCCTTGAAATAGCCCTGGAAGATGCCGCCGTGGCGGATGAGGATCTCGCCGTCGGCCGCGATCTTGACCTCGGAGCCGGGCAGGGCTTTGCCCACGGTGCCCAGCTTGAAGTTGGTCTCGTCCGAGGTATGGGTGATGCCGGTGGTCTCGGTCAGACCGTAGCCCTCGCGTATGGGGATGCCGATGGACTGGAAAAACTTCAGCACCTCATGCGATATGGGCGCGGCGCCCGAAAACCCCAGCCGCACCCGGTCGAACCCCAGGCGCTCTTTAAGCTTGCGGAAGACCACGAAATAGGCCAGCTGGTAGGCCGCCAGCAGGTGCCACGGCACGGGCTTTTTCTCAAGCCGATAGTCATTGTAGCGCTTGCCCACTACAAAAGCCAGCCGGAAGAGCGTGCGTTTGAGCCAGGTGGCGTCCTGCATCCTGAGCACGATGCCGGAATGGTATTTCTCCCAGATGCGCGGCACGGCGTGGAAGATAGTGGGCGAGACCTCCTTGAGGTCGTTCATGACCGTGTCCGTGTTCTCGGTGAAGTTGATGATATGCCCCACGCGCAGGTGCATCATGAGGTCGAAGATCTGCTCGTAGACGTGGTTCAAGGGCAGGAACGAGATGGTCTCGTCCGCAGGGGACATGCGCGTGAGCTGACCGGTCTGGCGCGCGATCCACTGATAGTTCTTGTGGCTGATCATGGCGCCTTTGGGCGGCCCGGTGGTGCCCGAGGTGTAGATGATCGAGGCGATGTCATCCGCTTGGCCCGCATCCACCAGGGTATCGTAGAGTCCGGGTTGCTCGGCCTCGGTCTCGCCTCCCAGCGCCTTGAGGTCTTCAAAGCTCATGAGCATCTCGTCCTTAAAGTGACGCAGTCCCTCCATGTCCCACACCACGATCTTCTTGAGCGCCGGGGTGCGCGCCTTGAAGGCCAGGGCCTTGTCGCACTGCTCCTCGTCCTCGCAGATGTAGACCACGGACTCGGAGTGTCCCACGACATACTCGCATTCGGGGACCGGGTTGGTGGTGTAGACCCCCACGAAGGTGGCGCCTAAGGACATCACGCCCAGGGCCGAATAGAGCCACTCGGGCTTGTTCTCGCCGATGATGGCGACGTGGTCCCCGCGCCCCACTCCCAAGGCATGAAGCCCCAGGGCCACCCGGCGCACATGGGCCAGATATTCCTGCCAGGAGATGTCGCGCCAGATGCCGTAGTCCTTCATGCGGAGCGCCACGCGCTCGGGCTGCAGGCCCGCCAGGATGCGCAGGGCCTGGGGTAAAGTTTGCGCCTGGTCCGTGGGGTTTACAGGTTGTTCCATGCAGCCGCCTTCCTACCGGAACCGCACCTTGCGGCGGTAACGTTTGTAGCCCTTGACCGATTGCTCGGTGGCGATACCCAAGTAAAACTCCTTGACGTCATTGTCTTCGCGCAACACTTCGGGTTTGTCGGCGCGCAAGATCCGGCCGTTCTCCAGCAGGTAGGCATAGTGCGCGTACTTGAGTGCCATGTTCACGTTCTGTTCCACCAAGAGGATGGTTACGCCTTCGCGGTTGATGTCCTGAATGATGGAAAAGATTTCCTGGGTTAAGAGGGGTGAAAGGCCCAAGGACGGCTCGTCGAGCATCAACAGCTTGGGCCGGCTCATCAAGGCCCGTCCGATGGCCAGCATCTGCTGCTCGCCGCCGCTCATGTAGCCTGCCTGCTGTTTGCGGCGCTTTTCCAGGATGGGGAAATGCGCGAAGATCTTGTCGATATCCGCCTGGATGCCGCCCTTATCCCTGCGGGTATAAGCGCCCATGAGGATGTTCTCCATGACCGTGAGCTCGGGAAAGACCTCGCGGCCCTCGGGCACATAGCTGATGCCTAAACGCACGATCTCTTCGGTGTCCATGCGTTCGATACGCTTACCCATGAACTCGATCGTGCCCTTCTCGGGCTGGTCGTCTATGAGACGCATGATGGTCTTCAAGGTCGTGGTCTTGCCCGCCCCGTTCGATCCCAGCAAGGCCACGATATCGCCCTGCCTGACCTCAAAGGAGATGCCGTGCAGGGCGCGGATCAGGTCATACCATGATTCGATGTTCTTAACACTGAGCATCGCGGTATTCCTCCCCGAGATAGGCGGCGATGACCTCGGGGTGCTTCTGCACCTCGGAAGGCGTGCCTTCGGTGATCGTCACACCCTGGCTGATGGCCAGGATCCTGTCCGAGATGCCCATGACCATGTTCATGTCATGCTCGATCAGGAGGATCGTGACCCGGTAATCCTCCTGGATGTCCTTGATCCAGATCTTTAAGTCGTCCTTTTCCTCGGTGTTCATGCCGGCCGAGGGCTCGTCCAGGAGCAGGATCTTCGGCTCCAGGGCAAGCGCCCGGCCCAGTTCCACGAGCTTGCGCTTGCCGTAGGGCAGGCCCTCCACGAATTGATCGCGCACGCTCTGGAGCTCCAGGAAATCGATGATGCGCTCCACCACCGCCCGGTGCTTGACCTCTTCCCTGGCCGCGGGCGAGAACCGGCCCAGCATGAAGGCGCCTGATAAGATGCCGGTGCGCATGTGGATGTGACGGCCCAGCATGAGGTTTTCCATGACCGTGGCGCGGCCGAAGAGCTGGATGTTCTGGAAGGTGCGGGCAATGCCTTTGGCCGCGATTCTATGCGGGGCGCGGCCGCCGATATCCTCGCCGTCCAGGCGTACCGTGCCTTTATCCGGCTTATAGATCCCGCTGATCAGGTTGAAGATGGTGGTCTTGCCGCTGCCGTTCGGGCCGATGATGGAGAAGATGGTGTTCGGCTCCACATTGAAGCTGACTCCATCAACGGCCTTGATGCCTCCGAAGCTGATGCTCAAACCCTGGACGGCGAATCGGGCCATGCTATTTTTTCTTCCAGGTGGCCAGGTCGTTGACGGCCCAGTCCTGGATCACGATATGGGACCCTTTGGGGCCGCACTGAAAGATCTGGATCGCGTCCGCGCCCTGGTGACACTCGGGCGTCCAGGTGATGCTCGGGCCGATGCCCTTGAAGTTCTTCGTGGAGTTGAGCGCCTTTAAAAGGGCCGCGGTGCTCAGTTTCGGGCCGACCCGCTTCAGCGCGTCCACGAGCGGCTCGGCAAACATGATGCCTGCCGTAAACGACGTGCACCAGCGCTCTTCGGGAACCTTCTGCTTCGCGATACTGCGGTATTTGTTCATGAGGGGGTGGTCGGCATCCGGCTGGACGCCGAACGCACCGGTGATGACGCCTTCCCAGAGGCCGCCGGTTATCTTCATCATGAGCGGGTAGTCAAGGAGCGTGTCGGATGATATCCACTGGGGCTTATAGCCGATGGCGGCGCAGGTCTTGAGCGCGATGACCGCACTTGTGGGGTTGACCCACATGAAGGCCACGTCGGCGCCCGAGTTCTTGAGCCTGAGCATCTGGGAGGAAAGGTCCTTCTCGGTCGGCTCCACCGGGACCTCTTCGGCCAGCTTCAGGTTCATGGCGTTCAAACGCTGCTTACACCCGTCGAGGCCGCTCTTGCCGTAAGCATCATTCTGGTACAGGAAGGCGATCTTCTTGGCCTTGAGATTCTCAACCGCATACTTGGTCAGAACGCTGGCTTCGTCCTCAAACAGGATATAAAAGGCAAAGAGGTAGGGATCCACCGGAAACACATACTCGTTGACGGCCGTGGACGGACCTACCCATATCACCTTGTTCTGCGCCAGATAGTCCTTCACCGCCATGCCGTTGGCCGCCCCCACGCCGCCCACCAGGGCAAGGATGCCTTTGCGCTCCACCATCTCCTTGACCACGGCCTTGGTCTGGGCCGGGTTGTACTGGTCATCGCGCAGGATATAGTTGATCTTGCGGCCATGGATGCCGCCCTCGTCGTTCACGATGTCGAACAGGAAGCCGCTCCCGCGTCCCACCGCTCCCCAGGGCGCGGCCGGCCCGGTCAGAGGCGCGAATGATCCGATGCGGATCTCTTTGTCGTCGAATCCCGGCCGTGCCGCCTGGCTTACCAACGGCAGCGCCATCACCAACGCTACCAACAGGGTACACCCTATCAGACTCTTTACGACCCTCATGTTACCCTCCCTCCTGCCGTAACCGGCAGCTTGCATTGGATTATACAGCTCTTTTCCTGTGCCCAAGTTATCCCTTGAACCATGCCCCGCCTTCTTTGAGGAAGGTGAAGCAATAGTTTGCCGACGATTTCCGCCGGGTGTCCGTGAACAGGATGGTCACGTCCACCTCGACCTGGGCCAAACGCTCCACGCGAGGGTACCTGCGGCGGTCGTAGTTGGGGCGCAGGTCATAGATATCCACCAGCTTGTAGTCCACAATCTTGACCGGACTGGTCTGCATGTCCTTGATGAAATCCTGGTAGGAATGGGTCTGACGGTACGGCGAGGAAGGCGCCAGGCACTGGTAGACCTTGTCATAATCCTTGGCCATCTCGGCCGCAAAGTATATTCTAAGGGCTTGTTCGATGCGCGGCCGCTCCCAGCACAGGGCAAAGTAAGTACGGGGTTTGTCAAAGGCTAAGAGCACCGTGGCCAGGACCACAAGGCACACCACCAGGACGGCCATTATGCGAATACCAGGTCGAGAGAAGAGCTTATACGTCATACCCTCCCCCGCCTACACCTTTTTAATATAATGCTTGGCAAAGAGGCCGCTGGGCCGGATGGTGAGGATGCCGATGATGATGACAAAGGCCACGATCGGCTTCCACTGCGGCCAGGCGTAACCGAAAAAATTTTCGATCAGACCCAGCATGAGCCCGCCCAGGACCACGCCGGGGATGCTGGTCAAGCCGCCCAGCACGGCCGCGGCAAAGGCCCGCAAGAAGGGCTCCATCATGAAGTTGGGGTCTAAGACGCTACGCGCCGCGAAAAACATGGCGGCTACGGTGCCGATCAGCGAGCTTAAAGCCCAGGTAAAGGAGAACACCCGCTCCACCTTGATGCCCATGATACGGGCGGCGTTCCGGTTCTGCTGCGTGGCGCGCATGGCGATCCCGAGACGCGAGTAGCGGAAGAACAGGAAGAGCAGGATCATGATCAGCGTGGTCAGCGTAAAGACCCCCAGCGACCATTCATTGATGATAAAACCTGGCAATGGCTCCATCGTGCGCTGGACCGAGAGCGGAAAGGCGAAGGCCTTCTGCTCCGCGCCCCATTTCCAACTGGCCAAACCCATGAGGAGCATCTCGGCCCCCAAGGTGATGATGATCAGGCCCAGCACGGTGGGATCCTTGGCGGGCCTGAGGAACAGGAACTCGATCAGGCAGCCCAGCAGGGCGGCAAAGGCCATGGTCAGGATGAAGGCCAGCCAGAACGGCAGCTGGTACTGGACCAGGATATGGTAGGCCACAAAGGTGGCGATCATGCCCATTTCGCCCTGGGCGAAGTTGACCACCTCCGAGGTCTTATAGATGATGGCCACGGCCACGCCGAACAGGCCGTAGCAGGCCCCGATGGCAATGCCTTCGATGATGAGCTGTTCCAGCATGTCTTACCCTTTTCGTCTCCTCAAGCCCCTAGAAGGGCCAGGTTTTCCAGTATTTTTTCATACGGATCCATATCCCAAACATGCCCAAGGGCTCGAAGATCACGATGGTGATCATGATCAGGCCCAGCGCGATGCTGCTTAAGTTCTCCAAACCGGCCACGGTGAAGAACTTCCTGGAAAACGCCACCAGCAGACCGCCCAGGACAGGCATCTCGGCCACGTTCTTCAGGAGTTCATATTGCAGGTAGGTTATCAGCGTAGCCCCCAAGACGGCGCCCAGCACCGAGCCCAGGCCGCCCACCACGACCATGACCAGAAAGCTGATGGAGAGCAGGAAGTTGAAGGTGAAGGGGTCGAAAAAGCCCAGCACACAGCCGAAGAGCCCGCCGGCAATCCCGGCATAGAACGCGCTGACCGCAAACGAGAGGCCCTTGTAGACCGTGAGGTTGACCCCCATAACCTCGGCCGCGACATCGTCGTCACGAATGGCGATAAAGGCCCGGCCCATTTTGGTCTTCATGAGGTTGCGCGCGCCGATCACCAGGATGACGGCGATGGGCAGGATGAGGTAGTAGATCTTGACGTCCGTGGCCAGTACCAGACTCAAACCCGTCCGGGGCAGACCGATATCCAGCGGGGGCACCTGGATGCCCATGCGGCCGCCGAAGACCTCCCAGTGGCCGATCACGTGCATGATGGTCAGACCGAATCCAAGCGTGGCGATGGCCAGGTACGGGCCT
>JBDKSM010000187.1:0-4532 GCA_039680665.1 Syntrophaceae bacterium
ACCTTGGCGTTTTCGGCTGCGCCGGGAAAGAGCAGGGTGGCGTTGGCCCCGAAGGGCTTCTTCGTCAGCGATTTGATTTCGCGTACGCACTTGCGTGTCTGTTCGGCATCCAGGGGGCCGGTGGCCAAGATGCCCAAACCGCCGGCATTGGAAACCGCGGCGACCATCTTGGGGACGCTGATCCAGCTCATGCCGGAGAGAACAATAGGATATTTAATGCCAAAGAGTTCGGTAATGCGAGTCTTCATACAAGCTCCTCCATCATACGTTCTTGTGCAACATATCCTTCATACACTAAAATGGTTGAGGGAGGCAAAAAAGATATGGCAGGTCTTTACTTGAAAACGCATGATGCCTGCCGGAAAGGCGCGTCTCCGGGCAGGCATCGTGTGCACTTGGAAGAATCGTAGCGCTAATTCATCATGCTCGCGACATGCTGAGAAACGTTTTCGGCCTCAGCCACCATGCGCTTGAAGAGCTCGGCCACAGGCGGGTTGTCTTTGAGCATGCCGGTGATCTGACCGACCGGCAGCACGCCATTTTTGGTGTCACCGTCCTCGGTGGCGATGCGGATGGCCTTGAATGCGTTGGCCAGATAGGCCATCTGCTTGGCGGTATCCCAGCCCGAGGCCATGATTCCGATAAAGAGTTTTATCCAGGGCATGTTGATCATCCGTGCCGTGGCATAGGAATTCGGGAGGGCCTCCATGAGCTTGGGAACGCTTAAGCCCTGACGGATGGCCTTGTGCGCGGCCGGAGTATCGAGCACGCGACAGCCCAGGCCGTCGAAGCGGGTGGAGTAGAGCGTATCGTCGATCTGTTTCTGGATGGAGAGCTGCTTATAGACGTCGTGCAGGGGGCTTTCCTTGGTAGTCATGAGGCGTGTACCCATGGCGATGCCGTCAGCGCCGAGTGCGAGTGCGGCCGCCAGACCGCGTCCATCGGCGAAACCACCGGCGGCGATGATCGGGATGCTCACGGCCGAGGCGAGCGTCGGGACCAGGACCAGCGAGGTGGCATCACCACCATGCGCGGCCGCCTCATGTCCGGTCGCGATGACCGCATCCACACCGTAGTCCTGGGCGCGCCGGGCATGGCGGGTATTGACGACCGTGGCGGCCACCTTGCCCCCGTATTTATGGGCCTCGCGCACCAGCCAGTCACCCTTGCCCAGTGCAAAATTGATGACCGGAACCTGCTCTTCGAGCAAGACCTTGGCGTTCTCCATCGCGCCCGGGAACATCAGGGTCGCATTCGCGCCAAACGGTTTGTCCGTGAGTTTACGGATCTCGCGGATGCTTTTACGGGTCTGGTCGACCGACAATGGTCCGGTGGCCAGAATGCCTAAGCCACCGGCATTTGAGACGGCCGCGACCATATGCGGGACGCTGATCCAGCTCATGCCGGACAGGACAATGGGATATGTAATGCCAAAGAGTTCGGTAATGCGAGTCTTCATATACGCTCCTTCATCCTATTTTGTATTGCAACAGCTCCTCTATATATCACGATCGAATTAAAAGCAATAAGTTTTACTTTAAGCTTTTAGAATTAATAATTGACGCCCGATAAGGTCTGGCATATAAAAGATTGAAGTTGTACTTCAAGATATTAAAGGGGGAGTGTCCATGCCCACGTTGCTGTCGCCCATCGAAATCGGTCGGTTAAGGCTTCGCAACCGCATCGCCATGCCGGCTATGCACCTGCTCTACACACCTGAGGGCGAGGTGAACGAACGTCTGATCGCCTTCTATAAAGAGCGGGCTGAAGGCGGAGCCGGTCTTCTTATCGTGGGTGGTTGCAGTGTTGATGAATACAGCGGCGGACGTGAGCTCATCGGTCTGGACCATGATCGCTATATCCCCGGCCTCAGGCGCCTGACTACCTCCATACATGCGCATGGGGCAGGCATTGCAGCCCAGCTCTACCATGCCGGCCGCTATGCCCATTCCTTTCTGATCGGCCGCCAAGCTCTGGCCCCATCGCCCCTGGCTTCGCGCTTCACCCATGAGATTCCCAAGGAGATGACCGATGACGACATCCGCATGGTGATCGCAAGTTATGCCGCAGCCGCCAAACGCGCCCAGATGGCGGGTTTTGATGCGGTCGAGATTCTGGCCTCGGCCGGGTATATCATCTCCCAGTTCCTTTCGCCCATCACCAATATACGTACGGACGCTTACGGTGGCGATCTCGAGCACCGCATGCGCTTCGGCCTTGAAGTTGCAGAGGCCGTGCGTACCGCGGTCGGTAAAGACTTCGCGCTCATCGCCCGCCTGGCCGGCAACGATTTCATGCCCGGCAGCCATACCAACAAGGAGGCCTGTATCTTTGCCCGCGAACTTGAGGTTATCGGGATCGATGCCTTCAACATCACCGGTGGTTGGCATGAAACACGTGTGCCCCAGATTCCCATGGAGGTCCCGCGTGGTGGCTACGCCTATCTGGCCCAGGGCGTGAAACAGGCTGTGACCAAGCCGGTCATCGCCTGTAACCGCATCAATGATCCGGCCCTGGCCGATGCGATCATCCGCCAGGGCCGCGCCGACATGGTCGGTTTCGCCCGCGGTCTTATCGCCGATGCCTACCTGCCCAAGAAAGTGATGGAAGGCCGCGCTGATACGATCATGCCCTGCATCGGCTGCAACCAGGCCTGTTTCGACCATCTCTTCCAGTTCAAACCCGTGGAGTGTCTGGTCAATCCGCGCGCCTCACACGAAGCTGAAATGCCTCTGAGCGTCCAGACCAAGACGCCCAAAAAGGTGATGGTCATCGGTGGTGGACCAGCCGGGCTCTCGGCCGCAGCTTCCGCGGCGAGCGCCGGACATGCCGTGAGTCTTTACGAAAAGTCAGATACTCTAGGTGGCCAGCTTGTCCTGGCCGGGGCCTTGGATGAACGCTTCGAATTTCTCACCCTCAAGGAGGCTCTCATACGACAGGCCATGTATGCCGGAGTGCATATCCAGGTTGGTGCCAGGGTCGATCAGGCCTTCATACAATCTGAAAGGCCCGCTGCCGTGATCCTGGCTACCGGCGGTGAGCCTATCCGCCCGCCGATCCCCGGAATTGATAATGCCAACGTCGTTCAGGCCTGGGATGTTCTGGCCGGGACCGTGGATGTGGGCCGGCAGATTGTCATCATCGGCGGCGGTGCGGTGGGGATCGAAACCGCCGTTTACCTGGCCAAGATCGGCACCCTCGATGCCCACATCCTTCAGTTCCTCTTCATCAACCAAGCCGAGGATATCGATGCGCTCAAAACTCTCTCCACCAAAGGCATCAAAGAGGTGACCGTGATCGAAATGCTCCCGCGCTTGGGAGCGGACATCGGCTTCTCAACCCGCTGGGTGGAGCTCTCCCTGCTCAGGCGTTATGGCGTCAAGGCCAAGACCCATTCCAAGGCCGTTCAAATCACACCCGAGGGCGTCATGATCGAAAGCGACGGCGCCACAGCCCTCATTGCCTGTGATACGATCGTGCTCGCCGTTGGCACCCGTAACATGAATGTCCTAGCTGGAGAGATGCCCGCCGGCATGCACGTCATCACAATCGGCGACGCGCTCAAGCCGCGCAAGGCCTTCGACGCCATCCGCGAAGGTTTTGCGGCCGCGCGTGCATTGGATTGAAGGCCTTTAGCGGTTGGTGCTCTCCAGGCTCTTTTGGATACTGGCCTGGACCATGCGCTGGAAAAGACGCTTCAAGACATAGCCGCGCATGAACTCCGCCATGGTGGATATCTGGGTGGTGAGGCGGATATTCTCCTGCTTGGATTTATCTTTAACGGCCAGGCGGCGTAATTTCATTTCCTTTTCCAGGATCTGACGTCCGAGGTCGACATAGAAATTCAGTGCTTTGATGTCGCCGCCTTGATCTTTGATGGGTTTGAAGACCTCCTTGGCAAAACGGAGGTCCTCATGATCATAAAGCTTGCGCGAGCCCTCCTGGATATAGGGCATGAGCAGACCGCACTCCTCGGCCTGCTTGATATCATCCTTGGTAAGTTCGGTCATCTCGAGAAAGTCTTTCAGATCAATGGGGCTTTCGGCGCTCGCGCCGAAGACCACTTGTTCGATGGCCTCGGCCTCTTCAAGCTTCAGGCCTTCATCCATGCGCTTGAGGATGCCTCGAATCACGGACAGGGGATAGTAGCGGCACTCTTGCAGCTGCCGGATAGCCCGGAGTTTTTCCACACAGGCCTCGTCATAGTAGGACATGCTCTTGTTCTTGCGTTCCGGCTCGGGCAGGAGCCCTTCTTTGACATAGTAGCGTATCGTAGAGGCCGGGACCCCGCTCTGCTTGGCGATTGCGCTGATCTTCAATCCCATCCGCCGCTCCTTTCGAGCATGAAGTTAAACTCTAATATACTATAGATCATCGCAGGCAAAGTGTCAAAGCCGTGTTGTCGCGGCTGTGAAATGTGTTGACAGTCCTCGAACTTGTAATATATGTGGAGCAAAATACACATCTCCAGGAGGTTTACAAAGCATGGCAGTTTGTATCAGATTAACGCGTGGTGGGGCGAAGAAAAAACC
>JBDKSM010000188.1:0-46732 GCA_039680665.1 Syntrophaceae bacterium
TGGCCATATCGATGTCGCAGGCGAGGATGTTGTCTCCTTTTTCAATATCCAATAGCGCTAGTATCTCATCAAGGGGCACCTGTGAGCAACCCTTAATTACAATATTTTTTACGTGAAAGAGCTGGGAACTGGAAATGTAGGCTGCTGCGCAAAATAGGACTAAAGCGCTTGAGATTACGAGGCTTAACCAGATGGAAACCCGCAGCGCATTATTGATGTTGGAGATCCTTTTTTTGACGGATTTGATGCGCGGCTTGGTTTTATAATCTTCAGCCAATGATCCGTACCTCCTCTTCGAGCATGATACCGTACCGAGCCTGAACGGTCTGCCTGATCAGAGCCATCAGCCCTTTGATATCCGCGGTCGCGGCCCCCCCGGTATTGATGATGAAATTAGCGTGCTGCTCGGAGATACAGGCCCCGCCGATGCGATGTCCTTTCAAACCGGTCTGGTCGATGAGTTTTCCGGCCGATTGTCCGGACGGATTTTTGAAGATGCAGCCGCTGGAAGCGCCCTTGGGCTGGTTTTTACGGTGCTCAAGGTTGGCGGCGATCCTCTGCGCGATAACCTGAACCGGTTCTTCTGTGAGCTTCAGCCAGACGCCGGTCACGACGGCCGCGGCCGGAAGATCCGTGTGCCGGTAGGTGTAGGAGATATGGGTGCGATCGAGCGTGCGCACGCCGGAGGCGTCAACGACCTCGATCGTGCTCACGACGTCCATGATGCCGAGGCCGCCGGTGCCGGCATTCATCCACAGCGCCCCGCCCAGCGTGCCGGGTATCCCGGCCAGGAACTCGATGCCGGATAAACCCTGCTCGCGGGAGAAGGCCAGTACGGCGGCGAGCGAGGCGCCTGCGCCGGCAAAAATCTGTTCGCCTTCACGTTTGATTCGATGGAAGGACTGACCGAGCTTCAGCACCGGAAATATGGTCGGTTCGTCGCTGAAAATGGTATTTGTGCCTCCACCCAGGACCAGGAACGATTCAAGGCCGGCTGTCAAAACAGCGAGTTCTTCCGGGCTCTGAACCTCGATCAGGTGGTCGATCGTTCCCCCACAGCGCATGGAAGTCAGATCTTTGGCATCGGCCCGTGTGATCTTCATGCCTTAATGAGCTCCAATAGTTTGATCCCCTGGCGCCAGATGTCTCCGGCGCCGAGGAAGAGGACGATGTCTCCGGGCTGTACCATCTGTTTGAGGGCCGCGGGCAGGGTGGTTTTGTCTTCAACGTACATGACCTGCCGGTGGCCATGGCCCTTGACCTCGTCGGCCAGGTGCGCGGCGCTCACGCCGGGCACGGGGGTTTCCGAAGCGGCATAGATGCCGGTGATATAGAGCACGGCGGCGTCATAGAAGGCGGTGATGAAATCATAGAAAAGGTCGCGCGTGCGCGTATAGCGGTGCGGCTGAAAAACCGCTACGATGCGGCGCTCCGGAAAACCGTTCTTGAGCGCGCGCAGCGTCATCTTGATCTCGGTGGGATGATGCCCGTAATCATCCATAATGAGGATGCCCTGCGCCTCACCCCGCACATGACAGCGCCGCTGCACCCCAGTGAAAGAGGCCAGTCCCTCCCGGATGACCGGCAATTGGACGCCGATCTCCATGGCCGTGGCCAGCGCGCCCAAGGCGTTCAGGCAGTTATGCATACCCGGCACGTTCAGGGTGATCTCGCCTAAGGCCTCATCGCCGCGATAGGCCGTAAATGTTGAACCGAAGCCTTTAAATACCGGTTCGATGAAGCGGTAGCGGGCCTGCGAACTTGTGCCGTAGGTGATGACCTTGCGCGTCAGGAGCGGCAGGATCTGCTGGATGTGCTTATCGTCCAGACAGACGGCGTTGAACCCGTAGAACGGCACCTTGTTGAGAAACTCCACGAAGGTGTCGCGGATGTCGTCGATATCGCGGTAGCAGTCCATGTGCTCTTCCTCGATATTGGTCACCAGCGCGATGATGGGCAGGAGCTTGAGGAACGAGCGGTCGCTCTCATCCGCCTCGGCTACCAGGAGTTCACCGTCGCCCAGCTTGGCGTTGGAGTTGAAGATGTCGAGCTTGCCGCCGATGATGGCCGTGGGATCGAGCTTGGCCTTGGCCAGGATGGTGGCCAGCATGGACGTCGTGGTGGTCTTGCCGTGCGTGCCGGCGATGGCGATAGAGTATTTCATGCGCATCAATTCGGCGAGCATCTCGGCGCGCGGGATGACGGGCAAGCCCTTTTCCTTGGCCGCCAGGCATTCCGGGTTGGTCAGGGCCACGGCCGAGGAGTAGACCACGACCTCGGCGTCGCCCAGGTTTTCCGGCGCATGTCCGATATCAACCCGCGCCCCCAGGTCCTTGAGGCGGTCAACGGTTTCGGAGGCCGAGATATCCGAGCCCGAGATTGAAAAGCCCAGGTTTAAGAGGAGCTCCGCGATCCCGCTCATGCCGATCCCGCCGATACCCACGAAATGGATCTTCCTTATACCCCTGAACATGATTCTATCTCCTGCGCGATGCGCTCGGCGCCTTTGCCGAGTCCCAGGGCCTGCATGGCGAGGGCGGCCTTTGCAAGACCTTCGTTGTCCTTAAGGTGCGTTATGATCTCGGATGCGAGCCGGGTGGCGCTCAAGTCCGTTTCCGGGATGATCCACCCCGCCGACGCGTCGCTTACGTGCCGGGCATTTTCCATCTGGTGGTTGTCGGCGGCCCCGGGGAAGGGGATCATGATGGCCGGGATGCCGAGGTGTGAGAGCTCGGAGAGCGTTATGCCGCCCGCCCGGCAGACCACGAGCTTGGCGTTGCGCCAAACCGCGGCCATATCGTCGAAGAAGGCCTGGGTGCGGACCTTGATGGCCTTTTCACGGTAGGCCTTTTCCACCCAGGCCAGGTCAGCCGCTCCGGTCTGGTGGATGATTTCCAGGCCTTTCAGCGCATCACGGTTCAGTCCCAGGGCCTCGACCGTCGCCACGTTGATGCTGTGCGCGCCCAGGCTGCCGCCCATGATTACCAGGGCGGAGCCGGTATTTTTTTTAAGCTCGGTGAGTTCCTTGCGCAGGGGATTACCGGTCAGGATACTTTTGCTTTCCGGGAAGGCATGCCCCCTGTCGGGAAAGGCGAGGAAGACGCGCTGCGACACTCTGCCGAGGATGCGGTTGGTCAGTCCCGGTATGCTGTTCTGTTCCTGGATGGCGCATTTGGCTCCGCAAAGCCTTCCGGCCAGGACCACCATGCCCGTCACATATCCGCCGGTGCCGATCACCCAGTCGGGGTGGAAAGAACGCGTGGCCTTCAGTGCGGCGCCAAAGGCAGCCAAATTGGTCATAAAAGCGCGCGGCAGGTTCTTCGGCCGCTTGCCTTTGATGCCCATGGCCTTCAGGGCCAGAAAATCGAGACCGTAGGCCTGCGCTAGGCGCGCCTCCATGCCACGATCGGTGCCGATGAAGAGGATGCGCGCACGCATTCGCTCGCGGATAGCTTCGGCGATGGCGATGGCCGGCATGATATGCCCGCCTGTTCCTCCGGCCGTGATGATGATCCTCATAGCCGCGCCCCCTTGGAGACCGAGAGAATCAGGCCCGAGGCGATCATGGTGGTGACCAGGGTCGTGCCGCCATAGCTGAAAAACGGCAGCGCGATGCCCGTGGTGGGAAACAGCGAAAGGGCCACGCCCATATTGATGACGGCCTGCAGCGCTACCAACGTCACCGAACATATCGCCAGGTAGAAGCCGAAGGCGTCGTTGGTGGCCTTGGCGATTGTCAGCCCGCGCCAGATCCAGATGCCGAAGAGCGCGACGACCCCGGCCACGCCTAAAAATCCGATCTCCTCGCCCAGCACCGAGAAGATGAAATCCGTATGCGGGGCCGGCAGGAAGAAGAGCTTCTGAGAACCTTGTCCAAGCCCGGAGCCGAAGATGCCGCCTTTGGAAAAGGCCACCAGGGACTGGATGATCTGATAGCCGATACCCTGCATGTCCTCCCAGGGGTTGATGAAGGCCGTCAGGCGCGCCTTGCGGTAGGGTTCGATGACCATGAGGATGGCGACGGCCGGGATGCCGGCCGACAGGAGAATACCCAGGTGCTTTAAACGCATGCCGGCTACGAACAGGTTGATGACGGCCCAGCTGCCGATGATGGCCGCGGTGCCGAAATCCGGCTCCACCAAGACCAGCAGGGCGGCAATGCCGTTTACCAGAAGGATCGGCAGCACCCCGGTGGAGAAGTCGTCGATATCCTTGGCTTTGCGCGCCAGAAAGGATGCCATATAGAGGATCAGGGCGATCTTGGTCAGCTCCGAGGCCTGGTAGTTGAAGAACACCAGGTGCACCCAGCGCCGGGCATGTCCGGCGCTCATCCCGATGCCCGGTACGAAGCAGAGCACGAGTGAGACGATTCCGGCCGCCAGAAGGCTATAGATCAGGGTACGATTCAAGAGCTTACGGTAATCGATGTGCATGATGCCCAGCATGATGGCTATTCCGATGATCAGATGCCACATGCGCCTGAGCGTCAGGGCCGTCCCTGTTCCGAAGTTCTCCTTGGAGATGAAGAAACTGGCCGAATAGACCATGACCGTCCCGACCACCAGGAGCATCAAGGTGCTCAGGAGGAACACGACGTCGAAGTCTAGCTCTTCGTTGCGGCTATCAATGCCTTCACGCATGCCACGAATACCTCGCCCCGATGGGCATAACTTTTAAACATGTCGAAACTGGAGCACCCGGGACTCAGGAGGACCACGTCTCCCTTGAGGGCCATGGTGTAGGCCATGGAGACGGCTTGGTACATATTGTCGGAGCGCTCATAGCGGATCTCGTCCTGGATTTCGCGCGCGATGCGCTCACTGGCTTCGCCGATCAGGATGGCGCAGCGGATCTTGTCCTTATGGCGCCGGGCCATCTCGCCGAAATCGCCGCCTTTATCCTTGCCGCCCAGGATGAGCACGACCTGACCGTCCACGCTCTTGAGCGCAATGTCCACGGCCCCGACATTGGTGGCCTTGGAATCGTCCACGAACACGACGCCGTCCAGCTCTCCGGCCCACTCGAAGCGATGGTGGATGACCTTAAAGCTCAGGAAGATCTCTTCCATGACCTGCGGCTCCACTCCCAGGTAGCGCGTCACCAGGGCGGCGGCCAGCATGTCCTCGATGGTACCGCGGCCGAGCAGGGAGGTTTCCGGCACGCGTGGGCCCGATCCTTCGATCTCGCCGTGGAAAACGATGCGGCCTTTCTCGATGTAGGCGCCGTTGACGATATTCCCTTTTCTGACCGAGAAGCCGGCCCGATGCGGCACGGTTATGCGATCCCGGTAGGGGTCTTCATTGTAGACCACGGCCAGGTCATCGTCCCGCATGTTCTCGAAGAGCTTGAGCTTATAATGGATGTATTCTTCCATCGTGGGGTAGCGATCGAGGTGATCGGGGGTGATGTTCATGCACACGCCGATGGCCGGACGGAAGTGTTCGATCCATTCCAGCTGGAACGAGCTGATCTCGGCCACGATATAGCGTGGATTTTTTCTCACCAGCGTGATCAGGGGCGGAGAGATGTTGCCGCCGATCCCCGCGTCCTCGCCGGCGGCCTTCAGGATGCGGTGTACGAGCGTAGTCGTGGTGGTCTTGCCGTTGGTGCCGGTGATGGCGATGAGCTTGCCCTTAAGCATCCCGGCGGCCACCTCAATTTCCGAGAGTACCCGCTTGGCAAAAGCGAAGAGGGGATGGTCGCGGGGTATCCCGGGCGAAGGGATCACCAGATCGGCCCATTCGATATCCGCGCGTTCCAGTTGCTTGACCGGGATATCGACGACGGTCTTGGGCTCGGTCTCGTCCACCAGCCGCACTTCATGCCCTTGTTCGAGCATCGCCCGGGCCGTTTCCCGACCGGTCTCACCCGTTCCCCAGACAAGAATCTTCGATGCCTGCATATCTTTCACCTCAGTTTGAGGGTTGAAATGGCGACCAGGGCCAGGAGGATCGAGATGATCCAGAAGCGTACGATGATCTTCGGTTCCGGCCAGCCTTTGAGCTCGTAATGGTGGTGGATGGGCGCCATGCGGAAGATGCGCCTGCCCTTGGTAAACTTGAAAAAGCCAACCTGCAGGATGACCGAGAGCACCTCCATGACGAAAATGCCGCCCACGAGGACCAGGAGAATCTCCTGCTTGGTCATGACGGCCACGGCCCCCAGCATCCCGCCCAAGCTCAACGAGCCCACGTCGCCCATGAAGACCTGGGCCGGGTAGGAGTTGTACCACAGGAAACCCAGGCCGGCCCCGGCCAAAGCACCCAGGAAGATGGAAAGCTCGCCCACGCCCGAGATGAAAGGGATCTGCAGGTAGGAGGCGATCTTGAAATTGCCGGAGAGGTAGGCGAAGATGAGATAAGTAGCGGCCACGGCGATTGAGGGCCCGATGGCCAGACCGTCCAGACCGTCGGTCAGGTTCACCGCGTTGGCGGCGCCGACGATGACGAGCATGACGAAGGGGATGAAGAAGATGCCGAGGTCGGGATGCACATTCTTGAAGAAGGGGATCACGATGGTGGTGTCGAAACCGGGAATGGTGGTCAGGACATAACCCACGAAGCCGGCCGCCACGAATTCAATGACCAGGCGGATCTTGCCCGAAAGCCCCAGCATGTTGCCCTTGACGACCTTGAGATAGTCGTCGATGAAGCCCAAGGCTCCGTAGGTGAAGAGGATCAGCATGCACAGCCAGACATAGCGGTTGGAGAGATCGACCCACATGAGCGTGGCGGTGGCGACGGCGAAGATGATGAAGAGTCCGCCCATGGTGGGCGTGCCGGCCTTGTCCATGTGGCCGGGGGTGTAGGAGCTGATGCGTTCCTTGAGGCTCAAGCGTCTGAGGCGCTCGATGAACCAGGGACCGAACACCAGGGCTATGACCAGGGCCGTGACCGAGGCGTAGATGGTGCGGAAGGTGATGTATTTAAAGACATTGAAGATCGAGTAGTCCACATGCAGGGGATAGAGCAGATGGTAGAGCATCTTATGCCACCGCCTTCAAGTAGCCGACCACGCGGTCGAGTTTGATCCCGCGCGAGGCCTTGACCAGGACAACGGTTTCGTTTTTGAGGCGCTTTTCGAGCGCGGCCTGGATGTCTTCCAAGGTGGGTGCGATGGATATGGAACCGCCGTCCATCCCGGCGGCAATCGCCGCCTCGGCCACGACCGGGGCAAATGTGCCGGTGACCACCAGGTGGTCGATGCGTGTCTGGGCCGCCCACGCGCCCAACTGGGCGTGGAAATGTTCGCTTTCCTGACCCAACTCCAGCATGTCGCCGAGGACGGCGATCTTGTGCGTGTGCGGGGCGGAGGCCAGCATGTCGAGCGCCGCCTTCATGGAGGCCGGATTGGCGTTATAGCTGTCATCGATGATGGTCAGTTCCTCCGAGACGATGATTTCGGAACGCATGCCCGGGAAGGCGGCGGCCTCGATCCCGGCCGCGATGGTATCGGCGTCGATATCCATGGCCAGGCCCGTAGCGGCCGCGGCCAGGGCATTCAGGACATTGTGCATGCCGGGCAGAGCGATGTGTACGCGTTGTTGCCGGCCCTGAAATCCGATGACGACGTCGGTGCCTCCCAGGCCGCTGGAGCGAATTTCGACCGGATAGACATCGGCCGGGCTCTCCAGACAGAAGGTGACGTATTTAAGCCGCTCAGGGATCCTTACCGCATCCATGTACGGGGCACGCGGATTAAAGACCGCCGCGCGGGTGGTGCCCGAAAAGATCGACTGCTTCTCGGCGATGACGCCGTCTATCGTGCCCAGACCGTTCAAGTGCGAGGGCGTGATATTGGTCAGGACCGAAACCTCGGGATTCGCCATGGCGGTCAGGCGCGCTATCTCGCCCGGAGAGTTGGTGCCCATCTCGATCACGGCGTAAGCATGTTCGGGCTTGAGATCTAGTAGGCGCATGGGTACGCCGATCAGGTTGTTGTAATTCTTCTGGGTCTTGAGGGTAGAGCCGGCCAGTGACATGATGGCGGCCACCATCTCCTTGACCGTGGTTTTGCCGGTGGAACCGGTGATGCCGATGACGCGCGTGCTGAAACGCCGGCGATAGCCCCCGGCGATTTCGCCTAAGGCCATCAGGGTATCGGCCACCTGGACAACGGGAACCGCCGCGCTTTCAACCGTTCGCATCGCGAGTATGCCGGCCGCGCCACGATCCACGGCCTCATCGATAAAGGCGTGGCCGTCGAAGTTGGCACCGGACAGCGCCACGAAAAGTTCGCCCCGCGTAATCGAGCGTGAATCGGTGGAGACGCCCGAAAACATGGCCTCGGGGTTGCCTGAAATGAGCCTGGCGGTGGTGATTTCAAGGATGTCCTGGATACGGCCTCTCATACAAGCTCCTTCAGGATCTCTTGGACGACCATCTTGTCGTCGAAGGGCAGCTTGGCGCCGCCTATGAGCTGGTAGGTTTCATGACCCTTGCCGGCGATGAGCAGGCAGTCGCCGGGTTTAAGGCCCTTGAGTCCCATTCGAATAGCCAGAGTGCGGTCAGGCTCGATGATCAGGTTCGATCGGTCTTCGATGCCTGTCACGATTTCGTCGATGATGACCCGCGGGTCCTCACTGCGGGGATTGTCCGAGGTTACGATTGTCAGGTCGGCCAAGCGGGCGGCGATCGAACCCATCACCGGTCGTTTGGACCGATCGCGATCTCCGCCGCAGCCGAAGACCGTGACGACGCGCCCCGGGGTCAGGCCGCGTACGGACAGCAAGGCCTTTTCGAGGGCCTCGGGCTTGTGGGCGTAGTCCACCAGAATGGTGAGGTCATGGTGGTTCTCGACCGGTTCCATGCGTCCCGGAATGCCCTTCAAGCAAGCGATGCCCCGCGCGATGGTGGGGCCGTCCATGCCCATGGCATGCGCCACGGCCGCGGCGGCCATGATATTGGAGGCCTGGAAAGTCCCCAGCAGGGTGCTCGTCAGGGTCAGCATTCCGCCTGGAAGGGCGAGATCCATGGTCAAACCTTTGAGATCGGCCTTGATCGAGACGGCCCGCACCGTTGCCTCGGGCGTCTGCCCGAACGTCAAGGCCTGAGGAATGAGGCCCAATAGGTCCTTGCCGAACATATCGTCGCGGTTGATAACGGCACGACCCTTGAGGTAGTCCGTGAAGAGGCGTTTCTTGGCCTCGAAATAGGCGTGCATATCGGCGTGGTAGTCGAGATGGTCGAGGCTTAAGTTCGTGAATACGGCATAGTCGAAGACGAGCCCCTCGATGCGCCGCTGGTCCAGCGCATGCGAACTCACCTCCATGGCGCAGATATCGACGCCGGCGGTATGCATGCGGTCTAGGGTGGCGAAGAGATCGATCGGTCCGGGCGTAGTAGTTATGGTGCCATAGGTTTGCCCCTGGTAATGGGTGTCGATCGTGCCGATGATGCCCGGTGTATGACCGGCGGTCTTCAAGACTGCTTCCAGAAGCAAGGTGGTGCTGGTCTTACCGCTCGTCCCGGTGACGCCGATCAGGCCGACCTTGGCGGCCCCGGGATAAAGTCTGGGCAAAAGGTGCTTCAGCGCCTCGGCCGTATTCCCTACCGTAAGGATGGGTATGCGTGAAGTCAGGGGGGCCTGTCCCCTCTCGGCGATGATGAGCCCGGCGCCCTTTTGAGCAGCGGCCTCGATAAAGCGGTGTCCGTCGGTAAGGCTGCCTTTGAGCGCAATAAAAGTCTCTCCCGGACGTATGGTCCGGGAGTCGGCCGAAAGCCCGACGATATCACAGTCCGCTCCGTGCAACTCACCATCAGGCACGAGCGCCGCAAGCTGCGAGACCCTCATCCCCGGCCCCCTTCCTTGGCCAAGGTGATGATCGGCCGCATGTCCATGATATTGGCGCATTGACCGGCGATTTCCTTAAAGATAGGGCAGGCCACGATGCTGGCATAGTAATAGGGGTGCGGCTCATCGACGCAGACCAGGATAGTCATGGAGAGTTTGCCCGTGGCGTCGATCACGCCGCCTAAGAAGGTGGTCGTATAGGCGTCGCGCGAATAGGAACCCGTGAAGGGGTCAACCTTTTGCGCCGTTCCCGTCTTGCCGAAAACGATGTAGTCACTCATGTATGCCGCCTCAGCCGTGCCGCCTTTCAACACCACTGCCTTCATGATGTCAACGATTTCCTGCGAGGTCTTTTCAGAGATCACCTTGCCGGTGATGGCTGGGCGGTGGTGCGTGGTTACGCCCTTGGGGTCGGTGATGGAATCGATGAAGTGGGGGCGTATCAGGATGCCGCCGTTGACCAGGGCGTTGAAGGCCGTGATGAGCTGGATGCCCGTGGCGGCGAATCCCTGGCCAAAGGCCAGCGTGGCCTTGTCGATCGAACGCCAGCGCTCAGGCGCACGGATGAGACCCTTGGGCTCGCCCGGGAAGTCGATGCCGGTGGCAGCGCCCATGCCGAAGGAGTGCATGCCCTTGAACATTTCATGGGCATCGACGGGCGAGAAGAGCTTGACCATGCCGATATTGCTGCTCACCTTGACGATATCGCGCACGGACAGCTGGCCGTAGCGTTCATGGTCATTGATGACGGCATGGTGGTAACGGTAAACGCCGTTTTCGCAGAAGATGGACTTGGAGGCGGAGAAAAGATCGTTATCGAGTCCCCAGGCCACCCACAGGGGTTTGATGATCGAACCGGGTTCGAACACATCGGTGACCGCCCGATTCTGGTGGCCGACCATATGTCGCCTGGGGATATTGGGATCGAAGCTGGGATAGTTGGCCATGGCATAGATCTCACCGCTGTAGGGGTTGGTCATGATGACGAAACCGGAACGCGCGTCGTTCTTGGTCACGGCCTCCTTGATCGTGGAATAGGCGATGTATTGGAGGCGTTTATCGATGGTCAGGCCGATCGTCTGGCCGTTCTTGTTCTGATCGAGATCCCGATTGAGCCCCTGGGCGTAGATGATGCGGCCCCGCCCGTCCTTTTCCACCTCGACCCGGCTCGGCGCGCCTTTGAGCTGCTGGTCATAATAGAGTTCCAGTCCTTCTAAGCCCGTGCCGTCGATGCCGACAATGCCCAATACATTGGCCAGGGATTCGCTCTCCGGATAATATCTTTTTTTCTCATTCAAGAAAACCACGCCCTCCATGTGCAGGGCCTTGACGGCCGCCACCTCATCGGGCGTGACCTGGCGTTTGACCCAGACAAAATACCTGTCGTTCTTCAGCCGGTGACGCAAGGCACTGCGTTCGAGGCCCAGTGCTGTGGAAAGTTTTTTGGCCGCGGATGCGCGATCCTTGATCAGACGTGGGTTGACGGCAATGGATTTCACGTCCAGGCTTATGGCCAACGGTTGGCCGCGTCGGTCGTGGATGGCCCCCCGGTTGGTGGATAGTGCCACGGAGTGGTCGAAACGCCTCAGCGCGCGGGTGATGGTATCGTCGGCCTTGAGGACGTGAAGATAGAAGGCCTTGCCGGTCAGGGCCGCCAGCAGGATCAGGAAGAAGGCGAAGACCGGTGTTACTCTTTTTTCCATAGATACACCACCTGTCCCGGCTGCGGGGTACGCATGCCCAAATTGTTGACGGCTATGGTTTCCAGACGCTCGGTGCTTTTGAGGGTGGAAATCTCCAGTTTCAAGGCCTTGTTGTCACTGGCCAGCTGTTCCTGGAGAGACAGCTCGCGGGACAGCGCATAGCCGAGCTCGGTGGAGAGGTGACGCGTCCAGACATGGAACATGGCCCAGGACGAACACAGGCAGATAAAGATAACGCCGGCATAGAGGGCGCGCCTGGTCTGAAACCGTTTCATGCCACCCTCCGGGCAGCCCGTAGTCGGGCGCTGCGCGCCCTGGGGTTGGAGTGAATCTCGTCCACGCTGGGGACGGCCGATTTCTTGGTGATCCTTTCCAGGATCGGGCCGGTCCTCACGGGCTTGACCGGCAGGACCGGGTGATGCTCGCGGCTCTCGGGGCCGGCGAAGAACTGCTTGACGATGCGATCTTCCAGGGAATGGAAGGCGATCACCGCCAGGACGCCCCCTGGTGCGAGGAGGCGGGCGGCCTTGGGCAGAAACCCTTTAAGGTTCTCTAGCTCGGTGTTGACCTCCATGCGCAGGGCCTGGAAGGTGCGCGTGGCGGGATGGATATGCGGCGGCCAGAAACGGCGGGGGATGGCTCGGCTCACGCAATCGGCCAGCTCCGTGGTGGTTTCGATGGGACGGGTCGTGACGATCGCATGGGCGATGCGGGAGGCGAAGCGTTCTTCGCCCAACGTACGGATGATGCGCGTCAGATCATGCTCGTCATAGGTGTTCACGATCGTGTGGGCGCTTACATTGCTATCGGGAGAAAAGCGCATGTCCAGGGGCCCGGCCTGAGAAAAGGCGAAGCCGCGCGCGGCATCGGCGAGCTGCAGGGAGGAGAGTCCCAGATCCAGGATGATGCCGTTGAGGCTCTGCCAGTCAAGTCCGGCGCAGATGGTATCGATGGCGGAAAAATTGGCGTGGATGAGGTGAACACGCTCCCCATACGGGGCGAACTCGTTCTCGAGGCGCTCGATGACCGCGGGATCGAGGTCCGTGCCGGCCAGGCAACCACCCGGGGCGCTGGCTTCCAGGATAGCCCTGGCATGGCCCCCGCCGCCCAGCGTGCCATCGAAATAGCGTCCACCGTCAACCGGTGCAAGCACCTCCGTGACCTCCTTGAGGAGTACGCTTATATGGCCCATGGATTAAAGCCCCAATTTCGCAAGTTCTTCACGCAGTTCTTCCGGGCTTTCCATGGCTTGTTTCATGAAGCTGTCATAGCGTTCCATGTCCCAGATCTCGAAGCGTTCGGTGATGCCGACGAAGAGGCATTTCTTTTCCAGTAAGGCATATTCGCGCAGGCTGGCCGGGATAAGCACGCGACCCTGGGGATCGAGGGAGCATTCCACGGCCGAACCGAATATGTGCCGCAGAAAGAAATTATCGGCCTTGCGCACCATGGAAAGGTGTCGGGTCTTCTCTTCGACCTTTTCCCATTCATCCGGCAGGTACGCGGTCAGGCAGGGGTCGAAGGACTTGGTGATGATAAGGTGGTCGTGGCCGCTGCCGTCCAAGGCCTCCCGAAACTTGGAGGGTATGGAGAGCCTGCCCTTCTCATTGATGGAATTTATGTAGTGCCCTTTAAACATCCTCGCCCTTACCCCTTATTGACACAAAATGGCACGATTTGGCATATAGTCCACAAAAGGCTTGCTGTCAACGAATATTTACTATAATATGTATTCATGATTAGTATGAATTATCGACATGTTGATTAATAAAATTAACAGTGCCAAAAAGTGCCATGGTAAAAGAAAAACAGGAAACTGCAACAGTGGATGGGTAAGATATGGACGTGGATATGCTGCATGAAGTGCTGGATGCCCTGCCGGTCGGTATTCTGCTGGCCGAAGAAGACGGGACCGTGAGCTTCGTCAACCGTGCGGCGCTTGAGGGCATGCATGTTAAGGCGGCGGATATCGCCGGTCTCAATATCCAGGGCTATCTCCAGCCTGCCTCGGGTAAAAAGGAGACCATCCTGCAGGTTGGCGGCAAGATTGAACTCCCGGTGCGCATCCATGTCGAGCATTTGAAAGCGGGTGGATGGATCATGGCGATTACCGATATCACCGAGATCCACCAACTCCAGAGTGAGATCCTGAAGATGGATCGGCTGGCTACGGTGGGCGAGCTCACCTCGGGAATAGCGCACGAGATCCGCAACCCCCTGGCGGGCATCAAGACCACGGCCCAGGCGTTGAACGAGGAGCTGCCGGCCTATGACCACCGCAGGGCCTATGTGTCAAAGATCATTAAAGAGATAAACCGGCTCAACAAGCTGCTGCTCAACTTTTTCGACTTCGCCAAACCCAAGGCCTTGGCCATCAAACCCACCGAACTCCAGAAGGTGATCGCCGACACCGTCTTCATGATCAGGGAGACCGCCAGCGTACAGCATGTGCAAGTCATGGAGCTTTATCCATCGGCCAAGGTGGAGGCCATGATCGATCCGGACATGATTCAACAGGTGCTCATGAATATCTGTCTTAATGCCATTCAGGCCATGGAGACGGGCGGCACCCTGCAGATCCGACTGCTTGAGAAGGGGCGTGAAGTCGAAATCGCCATAACCGACACGGGGCCGGGCATACCGGAGAATATCCGCAATCGCATCTTCGATCCTTTTTTCACCACCAAACCCAAGGGAATCGGGTTGGGTTTATCCATATCCTATCGCATCATCAAGATGCATTCCGGCAATATTCACGTGGCGTCATCCTCCAAGGGTTCGACCTTCACCATCGTCCTGCCCCGGGAGGTTAAAAGATAAGCTTGCCTCGTGAAGGGGCAATCAGGTAGAGGGTGAAGCATCCGTAAAATCATAATGAGGAGGTGGTAATGCCGTTCTTTGAATCGACAGCCTATGCGGCTAGCACAAAATTCACCGGTGACATGGGGGCCATGGTCATCGATGCCGATCCCATCGTCAAAATGGTACTCATTATTCTGGTCGTTTTCTCCATATTATCATGGGCCATCATCATCCAGAAATGGCTGACCCTTACGCGGACGCGCTCGCAGGCACGCGCCATCCTGACGCTGCTTGCCCAGGGCGGCTCTTTGACCAAGATCCTTGATCGCGTGAAGACCACGGGCGATTCCCCGGTGGCGCGTCTGTTTTACGCGGCCCAGGATGAATTTACGCGTATCACGGATAAGGGGCTGCCGGTTCCGGCCAGCATGCTCGACAATATCGAGGGCCGCATCGTTTCCTTGAGTGTGCGCGAGACCATGGATCTGGGCCGTGGCCTGGGATTCCTGGCTTCCATCAGCAACGCCAGCCCCTTCATCGGTCTGTTCGGCACGGTATGGGGTATCATGGATTCCTTCCGCCAGATCGGTTTGATGGGCTCGGCCAATCTCTCCACCGTGGCCCCCGGCATTTCACAGGCCCTGGTCGCCACCGCCGCCGGTCTGTTCGTGGCCATTCCCGCCGTGCTCTTTTTCAACTATTTCACCGGTATCATGGATTATATAACGGCCCAGATGGATCAGTTCCGCATCGAGTTCATGAACTGGGCGCGCAGGGGGGTGCTGCATGGAGATAAGAGGTAACAGCCGGCACAAGATCGTTTCGGGCATCAATGTCACGCCCCTGGTGGATGTGATGCTCGTGCTCCTGATCATCTTCATGGTCTCGGCCCCCATGATGAAGGAGGGCATGCGCGTGGATCTGCCGGAGGTGGAGTCACGGGCCTTGCCTACCCAGAGCGAGGACCTCATGGTTACGATCGGCAAAAACCGTGTGCTCGACATCAACGGATCGACCGTGGGTCTGGACCGCCTGGCGCCCCTGCTGCAGCAGATCAAGGAACAGCGCGGCATCGATAATGTTTACCTGCAGGCCGACAAGGGCGTGCCGTACGGTTTCGTGGTCGAGGTCATGTCCGTCATCCGTGGCGCCGGGCTTTCCAAACTGGGATTAGTCACCCAGCCGCCCCTGAAGAAGGAAGGATGAAATCTCTGAAAGTCTACGTCATCCTGTCTCTCTTCCTGCATACGGCCTTTTTCGGGGCCGTCATCTTTACGGCCTCGCGCAAGCCGCGACCGGCCTATGATATCTATGAGGTTTCCATCGTGGCCGCCCCGCTGCCAGGGTATCAGACGCAAGGCCGGAGTGTAGAGCCGAGGCCCCAGGTCCCTTCCCGCGCGGCCAAAGGTTTTGAACAGATAGCTAAGGCCCAGGCCGTCAAGGACAAGGCCCCGAGCTTCAAGCCTATCGACCTTGAGAATGCTTCCAGCCGATCCAAGGCGGCTGAACCACCGGAGATGGAAGAACCAGAAGATCGGGCTTCTAGCTCGGGGGCATATCCAAGCGCGGGTCCGTCCGCGGGCGCAAGGGTCAAGGTCAACATGTGGGTCGCCGAGGTGCAGGCGACCTTCCGGTCCGTTTGGCAGGCCCCCTATGGCGTGCCCATCAAGAAAGATTTGAAGGCCTCGTTCACTATCCGGGTGGCGCGTAACGGAGAGATACTATCCAAGCAACTCCTGCTCGGCTCGGGCAACATCCTGTACGATAAGTCGGTCGAACTGGCCCTGAACAAGATCAGAAAGCTTCCTCCGCCACCGATCGGAGGAGAGGCTGCCGCCGATTATACGATAACCTTCATACCGCCGGCGGGTTCCTGATGCCTCAATACAGTAAGTAAGGAGTCGATATATGAAACGTTTTCTGCCTCTGCTCTTGGTGCTCGTCCTTGTCGGTACACTCGAGGCGCAGAATAATCAGATCGTGGTCCAGGCCCAAGGGATCAAGAAGATGCGAGTGGCCATGCCGACATTCGCCGGCCCTGCGGATCTGACCACGCCTACGTGGGCGCAGATCAAGAAGGATATCGAAATCACGGGGGTGTTCGAGCTGATCGATCCCAAGGCCTATGTCAGCCAGGCTCCGGTCGGAGCCTTGGCCCAGGCCAACCTCAAGGATTATGCCCTTATTGGCGCCGATTTTCTGATCACGGGATCGATCGAGCGCATGGGCGCCAATGCCACCCTACGGCTTGAGGCCGCCGAGGTCGCCACCGGTAGGGTGATCTCCCGCTATGCCTACCGGCAGCCCGCGAACATCCTCTATGGAAGCGTGCATGATTTTATGGACCGCTACCTGAAAGATTCCTTGGGCTTAAGCGCCATCTTTTCCTCGCGCATCGTGGCTGTGCTGAAGACCGGCGGCGCCAAGGTCCTCTATACCTGCTGGGCGGACGGCAGCGCCGGTCAGGCGATCATCAAGGGACGGCCGGGAGACCTTGTCCTGAGCCCGGCCTGGTCTCCGGACGGCCAGCGCATTGCTTTCGTCTCCTATGCGCGCGGCAACCCTGATCTCTATCTGTATCAACTCTTCCCACCCAAGATCACGCCCCTGTCAACCTACCGGGGATTGAACTCGGCCCCGGCCTTCCTTCCGCGTGAACGCAAGATTGCCGCCACGCTCTCTAAGGACGGCAACCAGGATATTTATACGATGGATTTGAACGGCGGTCATCTCAACCGGCTGACCAACGCGTGGGGTATCGATACCTCTCCGTCCTTCTCACCCGACGGCAGATTCATGGCCTTCTGCTCGGACAGCGGCGGCTCCCCCCAGATCTATCGTATGGATTTGAGCTCGAAGAGCATCCAGCGCCTCACGTTTCAAGGCCGTAAGAACTCCGAACCGGTCTATTCGTCGCGCGGCGATGTGATCGCCTTTACCCACATGGGAGCCGACGGCCGTTTCCGCATGGCCGTCATGCAGGCTGATGGTTCCGGTTTCAAGGTGCTGCACCCCGATGCAACCATCGAAGAAGAATCGCCGTCGTTCTCTCCGGACGGCCGTCTGCTGGTCTATGCCGGTTCGGATGGCAACCTCTATATTTGCGACCTCTACGGCAGCAAACCGGTCAGGATCACCAGTGACGGCGGCCGCTATAGCCAGCCCTGCTGGGGACCGGTGGTAAGATAAAAAGGCAGGGGAAAAGGAGAAGGGAGAAGGATATTATGTTATTGATTTTTACCCACTTTCCTCCTTCTCCTTTGCCCTTCTCCCTTGCTTTTGCGCAAGCGGCTATGGTAACATTATTGACAACGAATCCATGATGCTCAGGAGGATCGTATGAGGAGTCTTGGCAGGATTGTAGTGCTGATCATGATGGTCTGCATGATCTTCGGGGGGGGATGTGCCAAGAAAAAGGTGACCCCCATGGGCGGCGAAGTCGTTCCTCCGCCACCAATTCAGTATCCACAACCTCAGGCGCCGGCTCCTTCGATGACGCCGCTGCCCCTGGAGATGCCTCAAGTTCAGGGTGGGCCTCTGGGTGGTTCAGCGATGGTGGCTCCGGGCCTGGAAGATGAGATTAAAACATTCGAGCAGAATGATGTCTATTTTGATTTCGACCAGTACACGCTTACGCCCGAAGCGCGTAAGAACATCAGCCGCAAGGCAAGCTTTCTGAAGGTGCACCCTGAACTCACGGTGCAGGTTGAAGGTCACTGCGATGAGCGGGGCACCACCGAGTACAATCTGGCCCTTGGTGAGCGGCGTGCCGCGGCGGTAAGGGATCATCTGCGTCTTTTAGGCGTCGATATGGCCCGTATCTCAATCATCAGTTACGGCAAAGAGCGTCCCGCGGTGCAAGGCCATAACGAGGAAGCCTGGGCCAAGAACCGCAGGGCGCATTTTGACGTCACGGGAGGCTGATATGCGCAGGATTGCATGGTTCTGGCCCCTTATAACGGTTGCTATTATCCTCACGGGTTGTGCTTCACAGCAGGATCTCAACACACTCAAGTTTGAGCTCAATGCGCTTCAAACCAAGGAAGCCAGGCTCGAGCAGACCCAGAAAGACCTGATGCAGAAGCAAGGCGCCGGTGATAAGCAAAAGGAGCAATTCCTGACCCAGCAGGCGGATATGCAGGCGCAATTCACCGAGCTCCAAACCCAGATCCTCTCGTTGCAGGGTAAACTGGAGGAGATGGCCGCCGCCCCCAAGATCGACGGCCGGGATCTGGAGGCCAGGGTCAAGGCCCTGGAAGATGCGCTGTCGGCGGGTGCCAAGACCCAGGATGCCGCCGCCGCGCAGGCCGTTACCGCCAAGTCCCAGTATGATGTCGGGCTTGAACGTTTCAAGGCCGGCAAATATGACGAGGCCCTCAAGGCCTTTGATTCGTATCTGGCGCAGGGTTCGGATCAGACACTGGCAGGCAATGCCAATTTCTGGGCAGGCGAGTCACTCGCCGCGTCCGGCAAGTATGAAGACGCCATCCTGCGCTATGATGTGGTGATCAAGCAGTATCCCAAGAGCAACAAGATGCCGGATGCCCTGTACAAACAGGGTATAGCCTTTATCCAACTGGGAGACAAGGAGGCCGGCAACCTGCTCCTGCGTAGGGTCGCCAAGGATTTTCCGGACAGTGAACCCGGGAAAAAGGCCAAGAAGCAACTCAAAATCAAATAGGCTTAACCGGCCGTATTGAGCTTTTCTTGAAAAAGGGGTGGGTATGAAGATCAAGAAAAAACCGTTCCGGGTCATACCGGCGCTTCCAGAGATGCTCAAACCGGTGGTTTCTCTGGCTTACAACCAGTGGTATTGCTGGAACCAGCAGGGGCTGCGCCTCTTCCAGCATATGGACCGTGACCTGTGGGAGGAGGTGGCCCACAACCCGGTTGATCTGCTCTCCAGGATTTCCCAGGGCCGCATTATGGATCTGCTGGAGGACGAAGGCTTCCTCTCGCAGATGGAAAAGACCCACGAAGTCTTTATGGACTACATGTCCGAAAAAGGCATCTATTCCTTCCTCATTACCCAGCCTATCGATTTTACCATCGGTTATTTTTCCATGGAATACGGGATAACCGAGAGTCTCCCCATCTACTCGGGCGGCTTGGGCATCCTGGCCGGCGATCATCTCAAGAGCGCCAGCGACTTAAGGCTTCCGCTGGTGGGCGTCGGTCTGATGTACAAACATGGTTATTTTTCGCAGCACCTCAATGTGGACGGCTGGCAGCAGGAAGAGATCCTGGACAATGATTTCTATCATATGTCCCTGGTGTTGGAAAAGGACAAGGCCGGCGCGCCGGTCAAGATTGCGCTGGCGATGGGAGACCACGAGATCAAGGTTCAGATATGGCGCTGCCAGGTGGGGCGTGTGCCGCTCTACCTCCTGGATACCAATCTGGCCGAGAACAATGAAGAAGACCGGCAGCTCACGGCGCAGCTCTACGGCGGCAATGAGGAGTACCGGCTCAAGCAGGAGATCATCTTAGGCATCGGTGGAGTGCGCGCGCTGCATGCCCTGGGCCAGGATCCGATGGTCTATCACATGAACGAGGGGCACAGCTTCCTGGTGGCCCTGGAACGAATCCGTACCTTCATGCTGACCAAGGGTCTCGATTTCGAGACCGCCATGGCCCTGGTCAAGTCCTCCATGGTCTTTACCACCCACACCCCGGTTCCGGCCGGCAACGACGTATTCAACGTCGGCCTGGTGGAAAAATATTTGAAACCGTACGCGGCTGATCTGGGCATCAAGTGGCAGGATTTTCTGACCCTGGGAAGGCAGCGGCCAACGGACCCGTCCGAACCATTTGGCGCCACGGTATTCGCGCTGAAGACCTCCGAATTCCGCAACGGCGTCAGCAAGCTGCACGGAGAGGTTTCCCGCAATATGTGGCGCGATATCTGGCCGCATGTAAACTCCGGTGAAATTCCCGTATCATCCATCACCAACGGCATCCATATCCCTTCCTGGATCTCGGCCGAGATGGCCGATCTCTTCGACCGCTATCTGGGGCCGAAATGGAAGGAGGACCCTGATAGCCAGAAACTCTGGGAGCGCATTGACGCCATCCCCGACGCCGAGCTGTGGTCGACCCACGAACGCCGCCGCGGCAGGTTGGTGGGATTTTGCCGTAACCGGCTCAACCGTCAGCTTATCCGGCGCGGCGCCAACCCGCGCGAGATCGAACGCGCCAAGGAGGTTCTGCATCCCGAGGCGCTCACCATCGGCATGGCGCGTCGGTTCGCCACCTACAAACGCGGACTCCTGGTCTTCAAGCATCTCGAACGGCTCAAACCCTTACTGGCGGACAAGGAGCGGCCTGTGCAGCTCATCATTTCGGGCAAGGCCCATCCGCGCGATAACGAAGGCAAGGAGATCATCCAGAAAATCATCCACATTACGCGCGAAGATCCCTTCCGTGATCGTATCGTCTTCATCGAGGATTATAACATGAATATCGCGCGCTATCTCGTCCAAGGGGTGGATGTCTGGCTCAACAATCCGCGGCGGCCGCTGGAGGCCTGCGGCACCTCGGGCATGAAGGCCACGGCCAACGGGGCGCTGAACCTAAGCATCCAGGACGGCTGGTGGGATGAAGGCTTCCAGCCGGGTCTGGGCTGGTCGATCGGCAAGGACGAGAAGTACGAAAACTGGGAGATCCAGGACCAGGTCGAGAGCAAGGCCATTTACGATATCCTGGAGCGTGAGGTTATCCCTATCTTTTATGACCGCGGATTGGACGGTTTGCCGCGCGGCTGGATCTCCATGATGAAGAAATCCATGCGTACGCTGTGTCCGGAATTCAACTCCAACCGTATGGTCGAGGAGTACACGGACCGCTGCTACATGGAAGCGGCCCTGAACCAGCGCATCCTGACGGCGGACAATTTCAAGGCCGTCAAGGACATGGTGAAGTGGAACAAACATTTGAATGCGCACTGGCGGGAGATCAAGATCCTTGATATGTTCCATGAGGGCGGCGACGAGGTCAAGGTGGACGCCGAAATGGTGGTCAAGGCCAAGATCCAGCTGGGCGCTATCGATCCGGCCACCATCAGTCCGCGGGTATATTACGGCAATCTCGACGATGCCGATAACCTCACCAACACCAAAGATCTTATGATGGAGCATGAACGCAGCTTGGGCGGTGGAGTGCATCTTTTTAAGGCTTACCTCATGTGCGAAGGGACCGGCCGCTTCGGATATTCCATACGCATTCTGCCGCGGCATGAGCAGTGCAAGTACCCGGTCGATCTGGGTCTCATATCCTGGGCCGAGGAGTAAAATTCCGCGTTACCTTACCGTGCGCGGAGGCGGCGCGATACGAAAGTATATGCTCCGTGGCGTCGCTACAGGGTTGTTTATAATCTTAGCATGACTGAAATTTTCTAGTGAAAAGGAGGGTTGTTATGAAGGATCTTAAGGGCAAGAAGGCAGTGGTTACCGGAGGGGCTATGGGCATCGGGCTGGCGACGTGCAAACGGCTGCTCAGGGAAGGTTGCGAGGTCACGGTGTGGGACATGAATCCCAAGGCGCTGGACGAGGCCAAGCATGAGTTGGAGCGCTTGGGCAAGGTCTACGCCTACACCTGTGATGTCACGGACAAAGCGCGGGTGGCGGAATTGTGCAAGCAGGCCGAGAAAGACATGGGTCAGGTGGACATCCTGATCAACAACGCCGGATATGTTAAAGCAGGCAGATTCTGCGACCACCCGGTCGAGGACTGGGAGCGCGAGACGGCCGTTAACCTCTCGTCCATGTACTATACCATCCATGGCCTGCTGCCGGGTATGTATCGACGCAACCTCGGGCACATCGTCAATGTCTCTTCCTCGGCCGGCCTGATGGGAGTAGCGGATTTGGCCGTGTATTGCGCTACCAAGTGGGGGGTATTCGGACTGACGGAATCGCTCCGTTACGAGGCCTTAGCCGACAAAAAGAACGGGATCAAGTACACTTCGGTGCATCCGATCTTCCTCAAAACCGGCATGTTTGAAGGCGGCACGCTGAACATCCTGGGCAATCTCCTTATCCCCAGCATCGAGACGCACGATGAGGTAGCCGAGGCGATTGTCGAGAAAGGCCTCAAGAAAAATCGCCATGTGCTCAAGCTGCCCATGACCTTGCAGCTCATATTCATCGCCCGCGCCCTCCTGCCTGATTCCTTCATGAATGTCGTTGCGCGCATCATGGGGATCGGCAGCAGCATGACACATTGGGTCGGCCGGCCCGGCAGCGAACACGCCCATCGCTAGGCAAGACCCTGGGCCTTGCCTGATCGCGGCAACCCCAAGGAGCGGGTTTTCTCGTCCGTGTCTTGTCTGTGAGGGATAACCCGCTCCATCGTTCAGTCATGGGCTCCGGCGGCCTTAAGCCCATGTTCTGCAACGCTTTTGAGCTTGACAAGCCGTGCCATCATTCTGCTACATGGGGTAAGGGCGAGAGTGGCGGAACTGGCAGACGCGCTGGACTTAGGATCCAGTGGTTAACACCGTGCGGGTTCGAGTCCCGCCTCTCGCACCAAGCATTGTCTGGGGCCTTATAAGCCATTCCTTTCATGACGCCTTCGATTCGCGCTTGACACCCTCTAGGCTATTATATATAAGGTTTCATCCTTCAATGAGGGGGGGTGGATTTTAACTTCATGCCAGGAATAAAGGTGCGTGACAATGAACCGTTCGAGAGTGCGGTGAAACGGTTCAAAAAACAGGTTGAGAAGGCCGGCGTGCTTTCCGAGGTCCGCAAACGCGAGTATTATGAAAAGCCGAGCGTCAAGAAGAAACGCAAGGCGATTGCGGCACGCAAGCGCGCGGTCAAGAGAATGCAGAAGGTAAGGACGTTCTATTGATGCTCGAAGCGAGGATCAAACAGGACATGACGGAGGCCATGAAGGCGGGAGACAAGGACAAGGTCTCCTGCCTCAGGGTACTTTTGGCTGCGGTCAAAAACCGCGAGAAGAACCTGCGCAAGGAGCTGGATGACCAGGAGGTTCTTGCGGTCATACGCGCCGAGATCAAGCAGGTGACCGAATCGTATGAGCAGTTCAAGGCCGGCCACAGAGATGAGCTGGCCGCTAAGGAGCTTGCCGGCTTGACGGTTTTAAAATTATACCTGCCCGCGGAGATGAGCGAGGATGAACTGGTGTCGATCATCGAAGCGGCTATAGCCGAACTCGGGGCCACAAAGAAGGACCTCGGCAAGGTTATGAAACAGGTCATGACCAAGGTGGCGGGTAGAGCCGACGGGAAGCGTATCAACGCCTTAGTCGGAAGCAAGCTGAATTAGAGCACCCGCGCTATTTCTCATACGCAATTCACCACTATGGGCGTGTATGCTGGGCGACCTTTTGGAGTTTTCATCCATTCAAGGCTATATACGCTCCTTGCTTGTCTCCGAGGTCGGGATAAACGCCCTGGATAAGCTCTCCCCTTTCGAGCACTGGGAAGACGCGCAAGCCAGATGGGACATGCTTGAACAGATGATGCACATCATGCGGCAGAGGCGGCCTGCCTTCACTGCCATACCGGATATCCGTCCGCTGCTCGCTTTGCCGGACGGCGCCGTTTTAGAGGGTCAGGATCTCCTGAAAGTCTCAGGCGCCTTGTCCGATATGACAAGGCTTAAGAAAGATCTGGAGGTCGATGCCTCAGCGCTTGCAGGCCTGGTCGAGATGATCACGCCGCTGGACGACGTGGTGCGGATGACCCAGACCAATCTTTTGCCTACCGGCGAGGTGTCGGATCTGAAGAATCCTACTTTAAGGCAATTGCGAATACGCTACCGCAGCGTACGCGCCGCTGTTTTGGAAAGGCTTGAACGTATCCTGGAAAGGGTAAAACCCGTGGTCATGGAAGACATCATCACGATACGCAGCGATCGTTTCGTGATCCCCATGCGTCATGATTTCGGCACCTACCTCTCAGGCATAACCCATGATTATTCCGGGTCCCGGCACTCGGTCTTTGTCGAACCCATGGAGGTCGTCGAAGACAACAATGCCCTGACCGACCTCAAGAGCGAGATCCGGGAGGAGGAATACAAGGTCCTTAAGGAGCTGACTTCAGCCGTGCTGCATGCCGTGCCGATTATCCGCGCGAACCTTGAGGCCTATGGCGCGCTCGATCTCCTGCAGGCATCCGCCGCTCTTGCGCTGAAAACAAACGCCGTCATACCGTGCTTAGGTGACGTCGTCGATATCAAGGGCGCGCACCATCCCGTGCTACTTGAACGCCTGGGCCAAAGCTGCATCCCCCTGGATATCCATATACCCATCGGCAAGGACGGTCTCATCATCTCGGGGCCGAACGCCGGGGGTAAAACCGTGGCACTCAAGACGCTGGGTTTGCTGGTCATGATGGCCAAGAGCGGCTTGGCTGTTCCGGCCCAGGAAGGCTCGATGATTCCGCGGGTAGGCCGGATCTGGATAGAAATGGATACGGCCCAGGATATCAGCCACGATCTCTCCACGTTCACGGCCCATGCCAAGGCTCTGAAAGATATCTTTCAAAACGTCGGTCCTGGAGATCTGGTGCTGCTGGATGAACCCGGGACCGGCACCGACCACGATCATGGCGGAGCTATCGCTATCGCCTGTATCGACGCCTTGCGCGCCAAAGGGGCCACGGTGGTCGCAACCTCGCATTCCGATCTGGTCAAACTCTACGGGCTCACGCAGCCCGGGGTAGAGAATGCCGCGGTGGCCTTTGATGAAAAGGGCTTACGTCCGCGTTACACCCTGCAGTACGGCGTCATCGGTGAAAGCCGGGCCTTCGAGATCCTGAACTCCATCGATTTTCCCTCCGAACTCCTGCAAACGGCCGGCGACATCGTGGAAAAGCGGGGCGAGAGCGTGCTCGTACAGGCCATGCACGATATGTCGCAGGCCCATAACCTCAAGGAGCAGGCCCGGCGCGAGCACGATGAGGCCGCGGCCTTGAAGGCCAAAACCGATACGCTGCTGAAGGAGATCAAACAAGAGAAGCTCTCCGCGGCTCTGCGCTATAAACGTTTGATGGAGCGCCTGAAAGCACTCGCCGAGCGCCCCATCGTAAGCGAGATTGAGGACATCGCCAAAGAGCCGGAGGCCGTCGAGCTCCAGGAGGTTCTGGCCGATATTACGCCTCTGGCCGCCGCACTCGATATTCGCAGCGGGATGCAGGTGCGGATCAAAGGTGGTGAGACCACGGGTATCGTGCAGGCCTTAGGCGCGGGCACGGCCGAGGTGCTCTGCGGCACCAAGCGCATCACCCTCGGACTGGACCAGATTCAGCCCGTCTCCGAAGTCCCGTCCAAGGGTGCAAAAGTCAAACATGTCAAGGCCTCCGCCCCGGTGGTGCGGCCGATCGTGGTGGTGGGTCTGCGCGTGGATGAGGCCCTGCCGGTGGTGGAAAAGGCGCTTGATAAGGCCATGCTTTCGGGACAGGCGCAGCTTGAGATCGTGCACGGCAGCGGCACCGGGGCGCTGAAGAAGGCCATCCGTGGCTATTTAAAAGACCTGCCCTTTGTACAGAGCTATGCTGACGGCGGAACCGACGAGGGCGGCGGCGCGGTCACTCTGGTGCGGCTGAAGGACGGACCCTCATGAATACGGGCGTGGTGGAGCAGATCAAGGGCAAGCTCGATATCGTGGCCGTGATCTCGGAGCACGTAAGCCTGACCCGCAAAGGCAAATCCTTTTGGGGACTCTGCCCGTTTCACGCCGAGAAGGATGCCTCGTTCACGGTCAATGCGGAAAAGCAGGTCTACAAGTGCTTCGGATGCGGTGAGGGCGGGGACGTGTTCAGTTTTATCATGAAGGTCAAGGGCCTGTCATTTGCCGAGGTGCTGGAGGAATTTGCGGAACGCACCGGGGTGATGCTCGAACGCGACCAGGCCCGCGCTAACCGTCAGGAACGCTTAAGCTCCAACAAGGCCTTTTTCAGCGCCGGCACGGCGGCAATCGAATTTTTTACCCGTACGCTGACTTCCGATGAGGGTCGCCACGCCCGGGCCTATCTCAAGGACCGTGGTTTGAGCGATGCCACGATCCGCGATTTCGCGATCGGCTATGCCCCGGATACCTGGGACGGTCTACTGAATTACCTGAAGAAAAAGGGAATCGGGGCGGAGGTCGCGGCTGGCTGCGGTCTGGTGATCAAGAAGGACAGGGGCGGTTTTTATGACCGCTTCCGCGGCCGGGTGATGTTTCCCATCCGGGATCTCAGAGGCGAGGTTGTGGCCTTCGGAGGCCGTATCATCGGTCCCGGAGAACCCAAATACATCAACAGCCCGGAGTCTCCGGTGTTCGAGAAGCGCAAGCTGCTCTATAACTTGAACCAGGCCAAGCGCATCATCCAGGACCACGGCGCCGTGGTCGTGGAAGGGTATATGGATGTGGTTTCGCTGGCGAATGCCGGATTTGCCGGCGCCGTGGCGACTCTCGGAACGGCCTTGAGCGAGGACCATATCCGGCTGCTCAAGCGTTTTACCACCGATATCACCTTGGTTTTCGACGGTGACGCCGCGGGGCGCAAGGCCATGGTACGCGCCCTGGAGCCGTTCCTGGCCACCGGCATTATCCCCAAGGTGGTCATCCTGCCTCAGGATAAGGACCCCGATGATATGGCGCGCACGGATATCAACCTCTGGAAAACTTTTATCGCCGAGGCCCGCAGCATCTGGGATTTCATGTTCGATGAATCGTTCAGGGGGCGTGACCCATCAAAATTTGAGCATCAGAGTACGATTTTGAAGGATCTGGCACCGATGATAGCCCGTGAGAAGGATACGACCGTACGCGATCTGTTGGTAGAGCGTTTGGCGGTAAGGTTGGGCCTGGGCGTAGATACCGTGGCCAGGCAGGTGCGCTCCAAGGGTGAGCAGGTCATTTTATCCCAAGGTCAGACCAAGGACTATACGGAGGCCGATCTGGTACGGCTGATGCTCTTCGATGAGCACGCCATACAGGCGGTCAAGATCTTGAATCTGGATCGGGAATTCAAGCAGGCGGATACCGCCTCACTTGCCGCCTATCTCATTGAGCATGGAAATTGCATTTTGAATGATGCGGTTTGCCCGGACGCAATCCGTTCAGCGGCCGCCAAGATTTTCGCGCAAGGACCGTATGAAGGGGATGGCGCCAAGGCACTGAGGGACAATATCTCGAAATTATTATCGTTGAGGTACGATCGCGATATGAATCGCCTGCAGGGCTTGATCGCCGAGGCCGATAAATCGAACGACAAAACACGTTTGCGCGGACTACAGAACGAAAAAATGGCCCTGGTGCGGGCGAAGCGAAATATACACACTACTGTGGCGGAGGCGCTGGAAGGAAAATGACCGACAAAAAGGCATATGCAAAAGAGGTCCAGAAATTGGTGAACATGGGCAAGGCCAAAGGGTTCTTGACCTATGAAGAGGTTAATGATGTCCTTCCCGACGATGTCTTGAGCCCCGACGACCTTGAAGATGTTATGGACCTGTTCTCCGACAAGGAGATACAACTGGTCGACACCGAGGATGAGTTCTTCGAGAACGAAGATGAAATCGAGATACCGGACGATGGGAGTTTTCGGGCCCCTGACCCGGTACGCATGTACCTGCATGAGATGGGGTCGGTTTCACTCCTGTCACGCGAAGACGAAACCGAGATCGCTAAACGCATTGAGGCCGGACAGCGCCAGATCCTCAATGTAATCATCAACTCGCCGGTTACAGTCAAGGAAGTCATCGCCATTGGCCGTCAGCTCGATTGTGCGGAGACCCGCCTCAAGGATGTCATCGATCTGGAAGATATGTTCGAGATGGATGCGCAGCCCCAGGAGCCCCAGGAACCCATCGATGAGCATCCCGCTCTGGTAAAAACGCTGGAGAGCATCAAGTCCATCGAAGTTAACCAGACCGAGATCAAGACGCTCAAAACCAAGCTTTTTCATGCCGAGGACGACGACGAGCGCGAGGAGATCAAGCACGAGATGTCGCGCGTCAGCAAGGAGATCGTGAAGCAGATCCACGATATCCGCTTTCTGCCGGAGCAGATCGACGCCTTCGGCCGCAGGCTCAAGGACCTCAAGCGCCAGCTGGAGATCAAGGAAGAGGTCATCTGCTACTTCGAAGAACGCTTCACTAAGAGCTGCGATGAGATCATCGACATGTACCAGGCGGTGCTCGACGGCGTATGCAAGGAGGTCGAGCCGTTCCTGGAAGAGCAGGGCATCAGCCAGGAAGAATTCTGTTCCATCGCGGACGATCTCGCGCAGCTGCGCAAGGATATCAAAAAGATCGAGATCGAAGGCGGCCTGACCGCCCATGGGCTGAAAAAAGCGGTGCGCATCCTGGAGGACGCCGAGGCCAAGACCAATGCCGCCAAGACCGAGCTGATCCAGGCCAACTTGCGGCTGGTGGTCAGTATCGCCAAGAAATACGTCAACCGTGGCCTGCAGTTCCTGGATCTCATTCAGGAAGGCAATATCGGGCTCATGAAGGCGGTAGAAAAGTTCGAATACCGCCGGGGCTACAAGTTCTCGACCTATGCCACTTGGTGGATACGGCAGGCCATCACGCGCGCCATCGCCGACCAGGCGCGCACCATCCGCATCCCGGTGCATATGATCGAGACCATCAACAAGCTGATCCGTACCTCGCGCGCTCTGGTCCAGGACCTGGGCCGCGAACCCACACCCGAGGAGATCGCCGAGAAGATGGATTATCCGGAGCACAAGGTCCGCAAGATCCTCAAGATCGCCAAGGAGCCCATCAGCCTGGAAACCCCTATAGGCGAGGAAGAAGACAGCCATCTGGGCGATTTCATCGAGGACAAGAAGGTGCCGTCGCCGGCGGACGCCATCATCGCCAAGAACCTTTCCGAGCAGTCGCGGCGCGTCTTGGCCACGCTCACGCCGCGCGAGGAAAAGGTCCTGCGCATGCGTTTCGGCATCGGCGAGAAGTCCGACCACACGCTCGAAGAGGTCGGCAAAGATTTTACGGTCACGCGCGAGCGCATCCGCCAGATCGAGGCCAAGGCGCTCCGCAAGCTGAGGCACCCGGTGCGGTCCAAGAAGCTGCGTTCGTTTATTGATCAGTGAAATCATCAAAAGCCTCCTGAGAATTCAGGGGGCTTCTGATACCAGCAAGAGCAATCAGAGAGAATGTCTTGACCACACCCCGAAACCTGGGGTGCATGCTGTCAAAGAAGCATGCGGGCCTTATTATCAAGTAGCGGTGATCCTTCGCTCCGATCCTAAAAAAATGCTTGGTTCCATCATCCTGAAGCCTTCCTTCCTCAGGGGAAACTCTGAGAAGGATCTTTCTTTCTTAACATACATGTATGAAAGCCTTCTTCGCTAACGCCCATCAGGATGACAGGGGGCGTCGGACTTAGGCATAACTCTGAAAAAAAAGACAAAGAAAAAAAGAGGCGCCTTTTGCGGGCGCCTCTTTGTGGATCACAAACGATTTGATGCTTAGAACTTGACCGTGGCCTTCCAGCGCGCGGCGTAGGAGTCTTTCATCTCGACGCCGGTATCATTGCCGGGAATCCAGGCATTCTCGATGTAGCCCTTATAGAGTTTGCCGGGGGCATAGTAGCAGAGGTCGAGGCCCAAGGTCAGGTTGTCCTGAAGCGCATAGTTGAGGCGCGCGCGGGCTTCCCAGCCCATGTCCTTATCGACGTCATACTTGGCGGCCGGGGCGGCGATAGCCGCATCCGGAACGACATTCGGTATGCCAGGGCCGCCCACTTTGAGGGCTGCCGGATCAAACGCGTTGATCGCGCCAAGATCGCTGTTCCAGTTCTCCAGATAGTCGGTGTTTTCCATCTGGGCCCAGACGAGGTTCAGATTGCCATCCAGTTTGGGACTGAATTTATAAGCCAGGTTGAGACGGGCCAGTATCGCGTTGGCATAGCTGAAGGCGCCGTCCCACTTTGAACCTAAGCCGCCTTCGGCGGCGGTGTCACGTTTTCCGCCCGGGAGCAGGGCATTGATGGTGCCCGGGGTCTGGAAACGTGCGCTGTAGATGTCGGCGACATCGTTCATAAGCCAGGTGTCGAGACCCTCATTGTCCTCGGCGTAGGACGAAACATTCTGCGGCTCATCAGCGCCCTTGAGGTACATGGCGTCAACCTGGACCTTGAGGGCATCGATACCCACGCCCATGCCGAGCCAAGCCGTGATGCCATTGTCGACATCCCAATCCTTCTTCATCACGTGGTCAGGGAAATTGTCGTAATACGATGCTTCAGCGGCGGCAGCGGCGGCCGCGGCGGCCGCGGCGGGAGCGCCCGCATCGATTGCACCGGCATAGACTTCTTCAGAGATCAACTCGGCCAGTCCCTCGACGCCGGCCACGGCGACACGGGAGCCCTTGTCAACCAGAACACCGGTGCCATACCCGAGCTTGCCGTTGAAGGTGATGTTGTTGTTGAGGGCATATTTCAATGTAAACTGCGGAACCCAGATGCTGGTCTGGCAGTTGTCCTTGCCGGCGTATTTATACGCCAACTGGCCCTGGAAATCGATCGCGTCCTTGGCATACATGGCCATCAGGGCGAAATCGTCTTCATCGGCCATATCGTGGTTGGTGATGATGCCTACGTTGTCGGCTTCATCGGTTGTGCCGTTATAGTAATAACTATTTGCGTTCTTGCCCTCATTGAGCTTGTTCCAGACCAGGCCGAAGGTCCAGCCGGGCACATCGGGCACCTGGATGAACCAGCCGATGCCGTCGAATTTGTTGGTCTTGCCCACGATGAACTTGCCGAAGCCGGTCAGGGCATCCACGTAGAGCTCATTGACCGTAAGCAGGCTGTAGTAATCCATATTCCCCTGGCCATTGCCGCCGGTATTGCCGTTGGTTGCCGCGGAGCTCGATTTGTCGTAGTAATGGTAGGAGTCGCTCTTACTGATCTTGTTGTCGAAGACCTCGAGGTCGGCCTTGATTTGGATCTTGTCATTCACTTCAATGGTTGGATAAAGATTGAAATAATGCTTCAAAAACATGGTCGTGATCGGATTGGTGCGGTCGCGCGTATTTTCCGCTTCCTTGATAAACCAATGATCGTAATACCGCCCCTGGATCTCATACTTGCCTCCCAGTTTGAGGTCAACGGCCCATACCGGAACGGTGAAGGCCATGGCCACAACCAAGAGAAGTGCCCATTTTCCCCATTTACCCATATGCATTCCTCCTTAAACTAATTTTTTTATCACGTTATCGACCGCAGGCCTTGAAGCCTGGTGCCTTTGATGCATTACAAGATGCCTTACGAGAATTTCTAAAGAAAACTTTAGACTCATTCATCATAGCTTGTCAATACAACATGCATGCCAAGGTAAAAATAATAGAAAAACGAGATGTTAAATACATCGCCGTACTAACCTGTTGTATGAATACAACAATTCGAGGAAACGGCGTGTAAAAGCAACACAGAATAGGCAAGGCACAAAGTTTAAAATCAGGCACAGAGGCACAAAGTGTAAAGCGAAGCATAGAGGCTTTAAAAAAATCAGTTTTTCAGTGTCATATGGTCAAATAATATTATACTATGTTAAGCACTTATCTGAGAGATAAGGGCGCTGATCATTCTCTCAATTTCTCTGGTCGATTCAAAGATGTACGAAAACTCTTCTTGGGTCATGTATCCAAGATTGACTGATATCTCCGATATCAGTCTTCATTAACGATTTAAACTCTGTGCCTTTGTGCCTATCCCTTTGTACCTTGCCTTTTCCCCCCCCTTGCTCTAGAATCATCCCCATTATTCACCTACGGAGAAGACATGAACACTCAGGTATTCCGCGAGTACGATATCAGGGGCGTGGTGGAAGATGATTTAAACGAGGAATTCGTGACCGGGCTGGCACAGGCCGTCAGCGCCTACTGGGCCGACCATGGGGTGAAACGGGTATGTCTGGGCATGGACGCACGCCTTAGTTCGCCGCTCTTCAAGGCAATCCTGAGCGACGGCATCACCGCATGCGGCATCGATGTGGTCGATATCGGGCTGGCACCCACGCCGGCCATGTATTATGCCCTTTTCCGGCTGGGACTGGATGGCGGGATCGCCATTACCGGTTCGCACAACCCGCCCGACAACAACGGATTCAAGGTGGCGCTCGGCAAAACCACTATCCATGGCGCCGAGATCCAGAAGATCAGGGCCTACATGGAGCGGGGGATACGTAAGCGGGGCGCCGGCAAGGCCCGTAGCCATGATATCATTCCGGAGTATGTCGATGATATCCTTGCGCGCATTCACCGGCCGCTTAGGTCCCTCAAGGTCGTGATCGACCCCGGCAACGGCGTGGGCGGCGCGCCCGCCATGGCGGTATGTCAGGGTCTGGGCATGGACGCGTCCGGCATATGCCTGGAGCCGGACGGCCGATTTCCCAACCACCATCCCGATCCGACGATTTCCGAAGGCGTGGCCATGCTCACCTCCGAGGTCATCAGGACCAAGGCGGATATCGGCATCGGCTTAGACGGTGACGCCGACCGTCTCGGGGTCGTGGATGCCAAGGGCCGTGTCGTCTACGGTGACATGATTACGGCCATCCTGGCCCGGGCCATTTTGAAGGAGCGGCCGGGCGAGAAGATCATCGGCGAGGTCAAATGTTCTAAGGCCCTCTTTGAAGAGATCAAGCACGCGGGGGGCATCCCGATCATGGGCAAGGTGGGGCATTCGTTGATGAAGGCGCGGCTCATGGAGGAGCAAGCGGCCCTGGCCGGTGAGATGAGCGGTCATATCTTCTTTGCCGACCGCTGGTACGGGTTCGATGACGGCATCTATGCCGCGGCAAGACTGCTGGAAGTGCTGGCCGCGGCCGACGATCCCCAGGCGGTCTTTGACCGCCTGCCGCGTATGGAGAACACCCCGGAGATAAGGCTGGCCTGCCCGGATGAGATCAAGTTCGCCGTGGTGGACAGGTTCAAGGATTTCGCTTCTGAACACTATCAGAACTGCATCGATATCGACGGGGTACGGTTCGAAGACGGCGAAGCCTGGGGCCTGGTGCGGCCGTCAAATACGCAGCCGGTTATCGTGCTGCGCTTTGAGGCTGCTGATGCCGAGAAACTCGCGAATATTCAGAGTGCCGTTACGGATAAGCTCTTTGAGATCATGCAAACCCTGCGCTAGGGGCATGACGGTTTTTTGACGGCCTGGATGATTTCACGGAGGCGGTTTTCGTGAACATGCAGGGGCGATCCACCGGGTCGCCCCATACTTACTCTGTTGAACATCGAACGGTATTTGATGTATGGAGGGAACAAATAGAATGCTAAAGGGCGCAATGATCTGCGCCTGGTATGAGGGGTAGAGGGATGAGGAAAATATGGGTTATCTGCTTGCTGTGTGCGCCGCTGTGCTTGTGGGCGCCCGATGATGCTCTGGCCAGAGGCCTCTATGTCCGGGACCGCGTGAACATCCCCTTGAAGAGAAACGCCAACGAGAACTCCCAGGTCATCGGCATGGCCAATACCAACGACTATCTGGAAGTCAAGGAAGAGGGCGGGGAGTGGGTAAAGGTCACCACACCGGACGGTCAGGAGGGCTGGGTGCCCATCCGCCTCTTAACCACCGAGACCCCGCGCGCCCTGATCATCGAACAGCTCAACGATAAGTTGAAGTCCTACGCGGATAACCTCAAAGGCCTGAAGGACCAGAACAAAACTCTGGAGAAGGAGAATCGCGAGCTTAAATTCCAGGTGAGTTCCCTGTCGTCCGACGTCGATAAATCCAAGAACGATTATGTCAATCTGAAGGAGGCCTCTTCGAGCTATCTGGATCTGAAGGCCGACTATGACAAGCTTGTGGCTGCAGACAAGGGACACGTCAAGCGGCTTGATGATTTGAACAAGGAATGCAGCCGGCTTAAGACTTCCGAGCGGGTGAAGTTCACCTTCGTGGGCGGCGGGTTTATCGTGATCGGTATCATCCTGGGCGGCATGCTGCAGACGCTGCGCGGCAAGCCCAAGAAGTCTGGGTATAAAATGTGATCAGGAGGTTCATGGTGTTTAAAAAGTATGAGTCGCTTTCTGAAAAGGTCAATTTGATGGGTATGCTCAGGGCGTACGCCGTTACGAAACGCTACCTCAACCGTACCAATCTTATCCTCTACTCCGAATTGTCGCGTCTGATCGGGTGCGAGGCCTATGTGAAGCATGAGAATCATCAGCCGACCGGTTCGTTCAAGATCAGAGGCGCCCTGAATTTCTTCCACCACATGTCGAAGGAGGAGTTGGAAAGCGGCATCCTGGTCGCCACGCGCGGTAATCATGGATTGGCCATGGCATGGGCCGGGCAGTGGTTCCATGTCCCGTGTACGGTGGTGGTGCCGGAGAACAACAATCCCGACACCAACCGCATCATCGAGAGCTTCGGCGCCGAGCTTATCACGCATGGACATGATTTTTACGACGCGCAGTCTTACTGCGACGAGCTGGTTGACAGCGCTGGCTATTACTATGTCGAACAAGGCAATGAACCGGAGATCTTGAACGGCATCGGCACCATGGCGCTGGAAATCTTCGAAGACTTGCCGGATGTGGAGGTGATCGTGTGTCCCATCGGCGGCGGCGCGGGCTGCGCCTCGCTGATCAAGGCCGCCCAGGCCGTCAATCCCAAGGTCGAGATCATCGGCGTGCAGGCCGAGAAGGCCCCGGCTTTCTACACCTCCTGGAAAAAGGGCGAATGGACCGTGCTGGAGGAAGCCGATACCATCGCCGACGGCCTAGCTGCCCGGAGCGTCTTCCAGCTGCCGTACTTCATCATGAAGGACCATGTCAAGGACTGCGTGCTCTTGAGCGAAGACGAGATCCTCGAAGGCATCCGCTTGGCGTTGACCTGCACGCATAACCTGGCCGAAGGAGCCGGCGCGGCGGCCATCATGGGGGCCTTAAAGATCAAGGATAAACTCTCCGGCAAAAAGGTCGTGCTCATGATGTCCGGCGGCAACCTCGACCGCGCTCATTTGACACTGGCACTCAGATAATTAAGGATCAATCCGTGGAAGCCAGGTAGCGTCCCCACTTGGCGTCGACCTGCTGCTGGATCGAGGCGATCTGTTCATCGGTCAGCGCCCTGAAACGCGCCTGGGCACGGAAATATTCCCTGACCGGCACGAGTTTGCGTTTCTCCATGAGCTTGAGCGAGGCGGCGGTAAGCTTGAACGTGCCGTATTCGATCTCATAGAGATCATAGTATCCGGTTTCGACGGCCAGCCGGCCGACTTTGATGGAATAGCGCGGTTCAAAGCCCCAGCCCGGCGGGCAAGGCGTGTGGATATGAATGTATTTGACCCCTGAAATCGTCAGGGCCTTTTTGATCTTGTCATACAGATCGAGCGGGTAGGCGGCCGAGCAGGCGGCCACGTAGTTGATCCCATGCGCGGCCATGATGGCGGCCACGTCCTTTTTCTGCTGGAGCTTGCCTTTGATGGGGGTGTTGGCGGTCAGCGCCCCCAGCGGGGTCGTGCCCGAACGCTGGACGCCGGTGTTCATATAACCTTCATTGTCATAGCACAGGAAGACGAAGTTGTCCCCGCGCTCGGCGGCCCCGGAGAGCGCCTGCAGGCCGATATCGCTCGTGCCGCCGTCACCGGCCCAGGCCACGACGTTGATATCCTTTTTGCCCAGGGATTTGAGCGCGCCGAGCATGCCGGTGGCGGCCGCGGCCGTGGAGGCGAAGGTGACATTCAAGGAAGGCAGCTTGGTGGTGGCGATAGGGAAGAGGCCCTGCAGCACCGTCAGGCAGCTGGGCGGCACTACCAGCAAAGTCTCGGCGCCGAAGGCCTTCAAACCGATGCGGTAGGCAATACCCAGCCCGCAGCCGGTACAGGCCCGGTTGCCGGGGTTGACGAATTCTTCGGTCGGGAGGCTCAGTATGGTGGTTTTGGCCTGCATGATGCCGTCCTCCTAGATCTTGATGCCGAGCCAGTTGGTCTCGGCGCTGCGGGTGCCCTTGATCGCCCCGCGCAGGGTTTCGGCGAGCTCGGCGGTCTTGATCTCGCGGCCGCCGATACCCGCGATAAAGTTGCGCACCCATGGTCTTGTAGAGCAGTCCTTCAGGTGTTCATACAGCGCGGCCTTGAGGTCCGAACAGAGGGTGCCTTCATAGCCGTAGCTCAAGGCCTTCTCGAAGACGATCACCCCGGCGGCCCCCTTTAGGGCGCCGGCCACGGCGGCATCCGGGAAGGGCCGATAGAGACGTACGCCCAAGACACCCACCCTGAGGCCTTCAGCGCGTAACTGCTCCACCACGTCTCTTAGCTGGTAGGTGAGCGATCCGAGTCCACAGGCGATATAGTCGGCATCTTCGCAGCGATAGGCTTCCACAAAGGGGTCGCCGGAGCGGCCGAAGCAGTCCTGGAAATGGCGTTCGCAGTCCTCGGCCGCTGTGAGCGTGCGGCGCAGGTCTTCCTGCAGGAGGTAGCGGATCTCCATATAGCCGTGCGCCAGCTCGCCATGGATGTCGGTGCGCACATCGGGCAGGGTCACGGTGTTGAGGTTGGCCGGTTCCTTGGGGTCCAGGGCATAGGCCGGCCGATACGGCGGCAGAAACTTGTCTACCTGGTTTTGATCGGGCAGCTCAAAGGGCATGTAGGTGTGAGAGAGGATGTAGCCGTCGTAACACACCATGACCGGGATGCTGATCTGTTCGGCGATGTAGAAGGCCTTGAGCACGGTGTCGATGATCTGCTGGTGGTCGCAGGCATACATCTGGATCCAGCCGGTATCGCGTTGCGAGATGGAGTCCTGGTGGTCGTTCCAGACATTCCAGGGCGCGCCGACCCCCCGGTTGACCACGCACATGACGATCGGCAGGCGCGCGCCGGCCGCCCAATGCACCTGCTCGTGCATGTACAAGAGGCCGTTGGCGCTGGTGGCGGTGAAGGCCCGCGCGCCGGTCGATGAGGCCGCGATGCACACCGCCAGGGCCGAGTGCTCGCTTTCGACCGGGATATACTCGGCATCCATCTCGCCTGATTCGATCAATTCGGAGAGCTTTTCGGTCAAAGGGGTCTGGGGGGTGATGGGGTAGGCCGCGATCACCTGGGCATGGGCAAGCTTGACCCCATAAGCGGCGGCGACGTTGCCGTTCTCGATGATATGCATAGGCTTAATCCTCGTCCTCTTGGAATTCGGCCTCGTCCACCATGGTGATGGCCTTGGTGGGGCATTCTTCGGCGCAGATGCCGCAGCCCTTGCAGTATTCAAGGTCGATGGTGGGAGGGATGGTCCTGGTCACCACGACATCCGGACAATAAAGCCAGCAGATGAAACAGGCCTCGGCCTTACGCTTGGCCGGGATGCACAGTTCGGTATTGATGACGGGACGCTCGACCCTCCAGGATCCGGTTCGTCCGCCGTCACCCGGGCCGGGTTCGCTATGTGATGTCTTGTGTTTGTAGGAGCGTGTTCCCATGGGGCTAGCCTCCCAGCACGGTCCGCTCGTAGGCCAGCCTGCAAGCCTCCGCGTTCTGTTGGGGTTTCTTGGAGTCGAACTCGGCGGTCACCGCGCTCAACAGATTATCGAGGGACACGATGTCGATGGCGCGTCCCAGGACGCCGATGATGCCTGAATTGACCATGCCGTGCCTCAGACCGGCTTCCACTGAAATGGCCGTGACATCCGCGGTGGCCAAGCGCATGCCGTCGAAATGATAGACCGATTGCGGCTTGGGGGTGTTGAGCACGATCAACCCTCCCAGAACAAGTCCGTTCGTTACGTCGGCCTCCTTGAGCAGCAGGTGGTCGAGAATCACCACGATATCAGGGATCTCAATGGGGGAAAGATCATAGATCTTATGCCGGGCGATCTTGAGTGAGGTCATCACGGGTGCCCCGCGTCGCTCCGTCCCGAAGGTCGGGGCCATCACCACCCCGGAGTATCCTGAGGAAAAGGCCGCCGTGGCCACGATCTTCGCGGCCGTGATCGCTCCCTGGCCGCCCCTGCCATGCCATCGAATATTGACTGTGTCCATAGGTTTAACTCTCGCTCTCGTAAGGCGACCCGTCAGTCGGGGATGACCCATTTGTTGAAGCTCTTCAAAATCAGAAAGGTCTCGGTTTTGCCGATGCCTTTGATGTCGGCCAGCTCCTCTTTCAGGAAGCGGACGATGCCGCGATGGGAGGATACCAGGACCTCCACCATGAGGTCGTGGCGTCCGGAAACGATGCAGACGTTCTGTACACTCGGCAGCGCCGCGATTTCCTGACCGATACGGTCGAGGTCGGAGACATCCTTGATCTCAAGCGCCACAATGGCCGCCACCTTATCCTCGAAGGCGTCATAATTCATGAGCCCGGCGACCTTGACCTGACCCGAGCGCATGATGCGGTTCATGCGGTTGCGGATGGTGGCTTCGGCCAAGCCGAGTCTCTTTGACAGGGCCTTGGCCGTCATGCGACCGTCTCTGGCAAGTAGGCCGATGATCTCCCCGTCTGTTTCGTCAAATCGCGGCTTCATGGCGCGACTACCCTCCTTGCTCGCCTGTTGCCTGCTGTATGGTGTCTCAAGGCACATACCTTGCATAAAAATAAGAAAAAAACAATGCCTATGCTTGAAAGGGGTATGTATGCTGGTCAAGGAACGCCGAGAACCGGGAGCCAGGCGCGCGGCAACACTTGCTGATCCTGAAGCGACGCGGCCTTTAGCCTTGTTCACTGAAAGCCTGGTAGCGCTGCTTTCTTCTCCGGGCGTCCACAAGGCCTACATGGATATGATTGCCCTTATGGGGCAGACCTTTCCGCTGGCCGCACCGGCGCTTTACCTGAGCGTAACCGGCGTGGAGGGCAGAGTCTATTCGGTCCTGGATCTTGATGAAGGCGGCGAACATGACGCCCACCGCGTGCTCGGACCCGATGGCTTTTCCTATATCCGCGTCGTTGTGGGCGGCCATCCGCCCATACCCTACCACCGGGTGGATCTCCCCCTGGTCAATACCACGCAGGCCACCGTCACCTTGTCCATCAACCGCGGCATGCATGAAGAGATCTTCCGGGAATGGGTCAAAATATTGGCGCCTGCCGTCGCCAAACTGATCGATAACGAGCAACTCAAGGCCCTTGTCTTCCGGGATGGTTTAACCGGGGCCCTGAATTACCGTGCGTTCGAGGAGATGCTGGGGCAGGAGTGGGAATGCGCCAGCCGCTACAAGACGGCCTTCTCGCTCATGATGATCGATCTCGACCATTTCAAGGGCATCAATGACCGCTTCGGCCACCAGACCGGCGACATGGTGTTGAGGAATGTGGCCCAGCGTCTGGAAAAATGCGTGCGCAAATCCGACCGCGTCTTCCGCTATGGCGGCGAGGAGTTCGCCGTGCTCATGCCTCACACCGACATCGCGCACGCCGAGCTCTTGGCGCAGAGGATACGCCAGACCATGGCGGCCATGCGGATCATGCCGGGACTGCGGCTGACCGTAAGCCTGGGTTTAAGCCAATATCGGGATGGACTTACAGTCCACGATCTTGTAAAGTTAGCGGATATGGGATTGTACAAGGCCAAAGCCGGAGGGAGGAACCGGGTCGAGATCGTGAAGGACGGGCAATGAATATCGACAAGCTCCTGGATCTTAGCACCTCTTTAGCGGCCTTCACGGCCGAGGGCACCAAGATCGACGGTGTCGTGGAAGAGATCATCGGAGAAGATATCTTTGTATTCAAGCCCGGCCGGCCGATCGGCATCGAGGCGGGCCGGCTCCTGAAAATTTCCGACGGCCGCGACGCCATCCTGGCGCGCGTGCTCGAGCTTACCGGTCAAGGCGTGAAACTCCTGGTGGAAAGCCAGATTAAGCCCAGCGACGAGCGGCGGCAGGACGTGCGCATCAATGACAAGGTCTATCTCAAGGTCCGCCTGGTCGGGCATGCCCTCGGACATGAACAGGCCCTGGCGCAGACCCTGGAAAAGATCCGCTCCAACAAGCTTATCATCGACTCCTTTTTGAAGGGTCAGTATGGATACCCCGGGGCGGACGAGATCCCGTATACCCGTGAAACACCTACAAGCCAGGCCATCTGGGAGCTCAACCGCAAGCTGGACCTGCTCATCCATATGAATCTGGCCGAGGATTTCAAGCAGCTCATGCAGACCATGCCGCAGGATGTGAACATCAGCGCCTCGGGTATGCGCTTCATCACGGATACACCCTATGACGTCATGGACATCCTGGAGGTGGGAATGATCCTGCCCATGGTGCCCCTGCTTTTCATCCGCCTGGCGGCCGAGGTCCTGCGCGTCAAGACATTGACTCGCAAGGACGGTGAACACTATTCGGTCGTGGCGCGCTTCATCGAGATGGAGCAGGAATCCAAGGATGATATCGTCCGCTATCTTTTTAGACGCCAGCGTGAAATGCTCCGGCGCCGCCAGGACCTGGCACGCGAATAGAACGGGAGGAAAGCACCTCTCAAGTTTGCCGGGGACGTCGCTTGACACCTTCATGGAGAGCGATTATAGGGGGGGCTGTGAAGAAGGTACGGCGCAGGATATGGCTGGCCGCGGGGCTGGTTTTGGCGATCGTTCTGGCGTGTACGGCCTTAGCGACCCTCTGGGCCTACAAGGATATCAGAAAACTCGGAAGCGGTCCGCTCTGGCATGTCCCCTCGCGTTTCTACACCAGTCCGACCCGTATCGCCGACGGCACCGATATCGAACGCATCGGCCTTTCCAGCAGACTTAAACGCTTGCGCTACCTCCCGGCCAAGCGCGTACGCGTCCCAGGAGAGTATCGCTCAAGCGGGGAGACAATTATACTTTATCTGCATGGATTTGAGTATCCCGACCAGACGGTCAAGCCTCAACTCGTCAAGCTCACTCTGGAGGGACCCATGGTCAAGGATATTCTGGCCCTGGAACCGGAGCGGAGACTCGATCATATAGACCTGGAACCCGAGAGTTTTTCGGAAGTTTTCGACCAGGGGCGCGAGGACCGGACCCTGGTGACTCTGCGGCAGTGTCCCAAGGAGCTGATCGACGCCATCATCGCTACGGAAGACCGGCGATTCTTCAGAAACTGGGGCATCGACCTGCGCTCCATTTTCCGGGCCGGGGTGGTAAACATCCGGTCCGGCCGGATCGTGGAAGGCGGTTCGACCATCACGCAACAACTGATCAAAAATCTCTTCCTGACTTCTGAGCGCACCTATGCCCGTAAGATACGTGAAACCTGGATGTCCCTGGTCATGGACGTCCTCTTCTCCAAGTCGGAAATCCTGGAGATGTACATCAACGAAATCTATCTCGGCCAATGGGGAAATGCTGGCGTGTATGGTTTCGGGCGTGCGTCCAGGGTCTATTTCGAAAAGGACCTCTCCGAGCTGACGCTGCCGGAGGCGGCGCTGCTGGCCGGAATCATCCGGGCGCCCAATATCTATTCGCCCTACAAACATCCCCAGGCGGCCTTGGAACGGCGCAATATCGTTCTGAAGCTCATGTACGATGAAGGCTATATCACGGAAAAGGCCTACCGGAAGGCGCGCAAGGCCTCTTTGGGAATGGCCCCCTATGTCCCGCGTACACGGCATGCCCCGTACTTTGTTGATTATATCCTGGCCTCGATCGAGGACCAGTACCCCGTGGGTGTGCTCTCGCGCGGCGGATACCGGATTTTCACGACCCTGGATATGCAAGCGCAGCTGGCGGCGAAAAATATACTGGCCCGCGAGATACGCAACCTGGACTCCGGCGGCGTGCCGCTTGAGGGCGCGGTGGTGATCATGAATCCGCAGAACGGGGCGATCATGGCCATGGTGGGAGGGAAAGACTATGCCGACAGCCAGTTCAACCGTGCCGTACAGATGCGCCGTCAGATCGGGTCTTTGGTCAAACCGTATGTCTACTACACGGCCTTACAAAACGGCTATGTCTTGTCCAGCTTTGTCGATGACGATCCTTTGACGCTCACGGGCCAGGACGGCAAGATCTGGACCCCCGCCAATTACGACAACCTGAGCCATGGAAAGGTCATGCTGGCCGATGCCTTGATCAATTCCTACAATATCGCCACGGTGCGTCTGGGTCTGGATGTAGGCATACCCCGCATTGCAGGAACTCTGCGCTCGGTTTCTCCTCAGATGAAACTCAAGGAGCATCCGTCGCTCCTGCTGGGTGCCGTGGAATCTTCACCGCTGAATGTCGCACGCCTGTTTGCGCCGTTTGCCAATAGGGGCTATCGGGTGGCCCCTTTCGCGCTCACGGCGATTACCAAGGACGCCTCCGTGCGTCTGCGCGGCGAATCTCAGGCCCCGGCTACGGTCATGTCCGCCGATGCGGTATATCTCGTGGATGCCTGCCTTGAGGATGTGATGCGTTTCGGCACCGGCAAAAGCGCGGGCGAGTACGGGATGCCGGACGGGGTCTGCGGCAAGACCGGCACTACCAACGATATGCGTGATTCCTGGTTCGTCGGATTTACGCCTGAAATGGTGGTCGCGGCCTGGGTGGGCAATGACGGCAACAAGCCCGTCAATCTGAGCGGTGCAACCGGCGCAATGCCTATCGTGTCTCGGATCATGGCCTCCCTGAAACCTTCCCTGAAGATAACCCCGCCGGGCTCGATCGTCTTTTGCGATATCGATCCCGTAAACGCCAAGCTCGCCAACTTCATGACCGACAAACGCAGCCTGCCGTATATCAAGGGCAGTGAACCCAAGGATGTCTCGATACGCATACCGCATATCTGGCCGGGCGCACGAGAGGATCTGAAGGAAGGAACCGACAAGGTTCTCGGGTGGTTCAAATCCTTGTTTTAAGGTAAACCTGAAGCCTTACGGTAAGCCTGGTAGCCTGCCATATAGGCAATGATCGTCACCGCCTCTTCGGGTGAGCTCAGGCACATGGCGATCCCGTAATCGGTGTTATTGAGCGTCTGTTCGCCTTCACTTAAGGAAACCGCCAGGATGGGTTTGCCGGTTTCACGCTGCAGACGGGCCATTTCGCTGATAAAGCGGTTTTCGACCTGGATCTGGTCTTTGATCACGCTGAGTTTCAGCTCGCGGGAAAAGACGCGGCCGAGGATCTTTTCCTGGGAGGTGATGAAGGCTTCCGTGATTGCCAGCCGGCCGATCACGCCCAGGACGATGACGGCATCCACCTCATCCCAATGCGCCAACAGGTCAAGGGTGTGCAGGTGCAGTTCAGGGGAGCTTTCGCCGACGAGATCGATGGGGTTCGTTCTATTCCAATAGGGAGGGATGCGCCGGTTGAGATCTTCGATAATGGCCGGACTCAAGGACGGCAACTGCAGGCCGCGGGTCTCGCACTCATCGGCCGTGATTACGCCCCAGCCGCCGCCTAAGCTCATGATGCCGACGTGGTTGGAGCGGGGGGTAGGCAGGTGGGTCAAGGCGGCCGAGACATTGAGCAGCTCGGAGGGGGTGCTGACCTGGATCATGCCGGCCTGCTTGAACATGGCGCTGTAGGTGGCATAGGAGCCTGCCATGGATCCGGAATGTGACTGCGCCGCCTTCGATCCCGCCACGGATCGCCCGGTCTTTAAGGCCACCACGGGTTTGATACGCGTCACCTCACGCGCGGTCTCCATGAAGGCGCGGCCGTTATCCACGCCTTCCAGGTAGAGGGCCACGGCCTTGACTTCCGGCCGGGTGCCGAAATAGGCCAGCAGGTCGCGCGCCTTGAGCTGGGCCTCATTGCCGGTTCCGGCATAGAACCCAACCCCCATGCCGCGGTGGATGGCCCACTGAATGATCTGCATCCCCAGATTGCCGCTCTGCGAGATAATGGCCAGTGCCCCGGGGTGAGGGAAAATCGGTATGCCGATTGCGGTGAGGTCGCCATGGGTGGAGACGATTCCCATGGTATTGGGCCCGATGAAGGTGAGCCCGCCAGTGTTCGCGATGCGGGATACCTCGGCCTCTAGCTCTGCTCCCTCGGCGCCGGTTTCACGGAAACCGGCAGAGATCAGAACCACGGCCGGGATGCCTTTGGCGATGCAATCCTGCAGGGTCTGGGGGACCTGGGCGGCGGGGATGGTTATTATCGCCAGATCCACGCTCTCAGGGATGGCGGCCAGCGTTGGGTAGGCCGTGATCCCCATGATGCTCTCTTTCTTGGGGTTGACGGGATAAATGGAACCTTGAAACCCGCCGCTCATGATGGCGGTAATGATCATGAACCCCCATTTGCCCGGGATCTCCGAAGCGCCGATGACGGCGACGGCGCGGGGGAAGAACATGGCGTCCAGTCTCCGATACAGGTCGGTCTCACCCATAGGAATCCTCCCCTTCGCACGACTTGATCCATTTTGCGCAAAAAAAGAGTTGAGGTCAAGGACTATTCCGGCTCTGCAACGCTTGCCATTTTCGCCGGAACCATTATTATGTAGACTATGGAGGGGTGAGACAGAATGCAGGAAAAGCGGGCCTTTGAACGGATAGCGGTCGATATCCGCACGCTCTTTAGGGGCGGTAATGGCGGTAATCTGCGTGGACACGTATGCGATATCAGTATGGGCGGCATGTTTATCGAGACGGCCGCTCAGCAGCGGGTCGGGTCCTATATTCTGGCCGACCTTGACGTGGAGAGCCTCGGCAAGGTCGTCTGGACACAGGGCCGGGTCGTGCGGGTTACACGCCTTGGTATGGCGATCGAGTTTGCCAGGCTGGATGCCAGGGGCATACAATCCCTTCTCGATTTCAGCCACCCGCGATAAAAATATTTTCATATGGGGCTTGATGTCAGAGCAATCGTGCTTATAATATCCCCAAGAGGTACAGGCGGAGGTAAGACACCATGGAAGAGAAGAGGACGCACGAGAGAACCAGTGTTGATTTGAAAGTAATCTATATGGGTGATTCCATGAGCTACAGCCGGGGGCGCGTCAATAACATCAGCAAGGGTGGGATGTTTATTCAGACGGATATGCCCCAGGATCATGGCACATACATCCTGGCCAGTCTGGATGTCGATAATCTGGGGAAGATCGTTTGGGCGCAAGGTCGTGTCATCCGGTCCACGAATCACGGGATGGCGATTGAATTCACCCGCATCGATGAGCGCGGCATCGACGCCATCATTGCAAATTGGGGTATGCCCGTTTAAACGGACATACCCCAATTTCTCGACTGCCAAACGTCTGAGGACGTTACTTTGCTTTAACCGGATATCCTTTTTTGATGATGTCTTTTGATTCCAGCAACACGGCCATGGCGCTAGAATCGAGTGTCTGTATGACCAGTGCCAGTCCGCAGTAGTCCTCGATGGTGCCCACGTCTTTGACCACATACGGTTTGTAAATATTCACCAGCGAACCCGGCTTAAGTCCTTGGGAAGAGCCGATATCCGTAAATACGATATCCGCGGCCGAGCTTCCTGCCACGCCGCCCAAGTAATCGAGGATGACGCCGTCGGAGTTCAAGGCCGGTTGGCTCAACTGCATGGTGATAGGCTTGAGGTCCGTGATGTTGTCCGTGACGATATCGCCCTTTTTGATTTCCTGGTTGGCATAGGTCACGCGGGCCCTGACGAATCCGGAAGGCGTGTCCGTTACAACGGCCAGGCCGATGACCTTATAGACATAGCCCATAGTGGCGTCTTTTTTCTTGATAACTTTCAGCGGAGTCAGGATGGCCACGCCCTTGGAGGTCGAAGGCTGCGCCATCTTGATCAGGATTACGTCATTGACGGTGCTGAAAACCCCGGAGTCCTGTTTGCCGACCACCGTGCCTTCACCGGTGTACTTTGCATCCTTGTACATGAAGCAGGCGTAGTTGGGCGACAGGACCATGGTCTTGCCGGTTTGATCCGCGATCTCCTGAAGGGTATAACCCCTTGACTCACCTCCGCCGGCGGGTACAATAGTTATGTGGTAGGCGCCATCCTTGTATGAGATAATGACCTTGTCCCCGGGATAGATCAGGTGCGGATTGGTGATGGCCTCGTTATTGGCCCAAATCAGTGGCCAGCTCCAGGGGGTTTTCAGGTATTGGTTGGAGATATCCCAGAGGGTATCGCCTTTCTTCACCGTATGCACCACCTCTTCATCCTGGGCCCAGAGATGTATGGCAGGTAGGCACAGAATGGACAACGCCAATAGTAAGGGTATCGTTTTCTTCAAATCAGACCCTCCTTTTATGACAGTTAGTATGTATATCTGGACTTTTTATCGGAGATGTCAACGCTATTCTTGAATATTTATTGCATCGTGCGCGGCTTTCTCCTATAAATGAACACCATGAAGACGGAAGGTATGTACGCCAAGGCCCACACGTTCGTGGCCGCCCTACGCGTCCTTGAGCATCTTCATCAGCGGCCGCCGGTCTTAAGCGAGATCGCCACGCTGCTGGCGTTGGCCGCGGATGAGGCCTCCCGCATCTCGCGCCGGCTTGAGGAACTGGGCATCGTGAATGTCATCAAAAGCGGCATCGAGGAGCGCTTCACCCTTGGCGATCACTTGAAGATCGAAACCCTGCCGCATGAGGAAGCCG